>JBAWYQ010000247.1:0-5536 GCA_037143475.1 Burkholderiales bacterium
ATGTCCAGCGGCTCCCGCACTTCGCGGTCCATCTTGTTGACGAAGGTGATGATGGGCGTGTCGCGCTGGCGGCACACTTCAATCAGGCGGCGGGTCTGGGCTTCCACACCGTTGGCCGCGTCAATCACCATCAGGGCCGAGTCGACCGCGGTCAGCACGCGGTAGGTGTCCTCGCTGAAGTCCTTGTGGCCGGGTGTGTCGAGCAGGTTGATGACGTGGTCGCGATAGACCATCTGCATCACGGAGGATGCCACCGAAATGCCGCGCTGCTTTTCAATCTCCATCCAGTCGGATGTGGCATGGCGCGTGGCCTTGCGGGCCTTCACTGAGCCGGCAATTTGGATCGCACCCGAGAACAGCAGCAGCTTTTCGGTCAGCGTGGTTTTACCGGCGTCCGGGTGGGAAATGATGGCAAAGGTGCGGCGGCGGCGGGTTTCGGCAAGGAAGGACATGAATAGTGCGCAATGCCCCGGCACGGACTCTCGACGATCAGCAGTCGGCGTGGCCAGGTACAGAAATCTGGAAAAGGCTAGAATTATCGCTTTCCGAGGAGCGTTGCAGTTCACGTGCAGTGAACGAGGCTCGGGAAAGCTGGCCGATGTGGTCAGTTCAAGCACCAACGACGCTCACCCACTGGTCTGTGTGGTGAGCCTATTTCCGGTTCGGTTCACGGCCAGTGGCATTTCAAATTGATTTTTGGAGTTAGCCATGAGCGCACTGAAACCTGCAACCAAAACCGAAGACTACAAAATTGCCGACCTGAGCCTGGCCCAATGGGGCCGCAAAGAGTTGACCATTGCCGAGACCGAAATGCCTGGCCTGATGGCCATTCGCGAAGAGTTCGCGAAGACGCAGCCACTGAAGGGCGCGCGCATCACCGGTTCCTTGCACATGACCATTCAGACCGGCGTGCTGGTCGAAACTCTGCAAGCCCTGGGTGCTGAAGTACGCTGGGCGTCGTGCAACATCTTCTCCACCCAAGACCATGCTGCGGCTGCCCTGGTGGCCACGGGTACGCCGGTGTTTGCCTACAAGGGCGAGACGCTGGTGGATTACTGGGATTACACGCACCGCATTTTTGAATTCAGCGGCAAAAAGGGCTCGGCAGCCGAAGGTCCCAACATGATTTTGGATGACGGTGGCGATGCGACTTTGCTGATGCATCTGGGCGCCCGTGCCGAGAAGGACATCAAAGTGCTGGCCAAGCCCGGCAGCGAAGAAGAGATCTGCCTGTTCAACAGTATCAAGGCCAAGCTCAAGCTCGACCCCACCTGGTACAGCCGCCGCCTGAAAAATATCATCGGCGTGACCGAAGAAACCACGACCGGTGTGATGCGCCTGGAAGAGATGTCTGCCAAGGGCCTGCTTGCCTTCCGCGCCATCAACGTGAACGACTCGGTGACCAAGAGCAAGTTCGACAACCTGTATGGCTGCCGCGAATCGCTGGTTGACGCTATCAAGCGCGCAACCGACGTGATGATTGCCGGCAAGGTCGCCTGCGTGGCGGGTTACGGTGACGTGGGCAAGGGCTCGGCCCAGGCCCTGCGCGCACTGAGCGCGCAGGTCTGGGTGACCGAGATTGACCCCATCAACGCCCTGCAGGCAGCCATGGAAGGCTACAAGGTCGTGACCATGGAATATGCCGCCGACAAGTGCGATATTTTTGTGACTTGCACCGGCAACAAGAACGTCATTACGTACAAGCACATGGATGCCATGAAGGACCAGGCCATTGTTTGCAACATCGGTCACTTCGACAACGAAATCGATGTTGCTTCGCTGGAAAAGTGCAAGTGGGACGAGATTAAGCCCCAAGTCGACCATGTCATCTTCCCGGCCAAGGGCAAGAAGGCCGAGAAGCGCATCATCCTGCTGGCCAAGGGTCGCCTGGTGAACCTGGGCTGCGGAACGGGTCACCCCAGTTTCGTCATGAGCTCCAGCTTTGCGAACCAGACCATCGCCCAGATCGAGCTTTTCACCAAGCCCAAGGAATACAAGAACGGCAAGGTCTATGTGTTGCCTAAGCACCTGGACGAAAAGGTGGCACGCTTGCACCTGAACAAGGTGGGCGCCATGTTGTCCGAGCTGACCGATGAGCAAGCCGCCTACATTGGCGTCAGCAAGTCCGGCCCGTACAAAAAAGACACGTACCGCTATTGATCGCCACGCATGCGCATTGACCAACTACTGGTTCAACGGGGCCTGGCCACCACCCGCTCGCAAGCACAGCGCCTGATTGCTGACGGCGTGGAATGGCTGCAGGGCGAGGCATGGAAGCGCATCGCCAAAAATGGCGACGACGTTCCCGAGCCGGCCGAGGTGCGACTGCTGGATGACTCCGAAGCACGCTATGTGTCGCGTGGCGGTCTGAAGCTGGAGGCCGCTCTCAAAGAGGTTGGTCTTTCGGTGGAGGGATTGGCTTGCCTGGATGTGGGCCAGAGCACGGGCGGTTTCACCGATTGCTTGCTGCAACACGGTGCGCGCATGGTGGTCGGTGTGGACGTGGGCAGCGCCCAGTTGCACCCCCAGCTGCGCGAAGATGGTCGTGTGCTGTGCGTGGAAAAGGTCAACGCCCGATCGTTGGATGCTAGTGATTTGATAGCGGCTTGCGCAAATTACACGGGGGCTGGCGGGCTGTTTGATCCTGAGAATGTGGACGCCGAGCCTTTTGTACCCGAGTTTGATGTGGTGGTGGGCGACTTGTCCTTCATCTCGCAGACGCTGGTACTCCCGGCCATCGTGCCCTTTTTGAAATCTGGAGGTACCTTGCTGACCCTGGTCAAGCCGCAGTTTGAATTGCAGCCCGGCCAGGTGGGCAAGGGTGGCATCGTGAAAGATTCCTCGTTCTACCCCTTGATCGAAGCCCGACTGCGCGAAGCCTGCGCTGAACTGGGCCTCACCGTTACGGCGTGGTTTGACTCACCGATTGAAGGTGGCGACGGCAACCGCGAATTTTTTATCTGCGCCACCAAGTCCTGAAGAGAAGCTATGTCTGAAACATCACGCATTCCTGTCAGCGTGGAATTCTTTCCGCCGAAGACGCCAGAGGGTGTTGCCAAGCTGCGCGCAGTGCGCCAGCTGCTGTACGCGATCAAGCCGGAGTTCTGTTCGGTGACCTTTGGCGCGGGCGGTTCTACGCAAGAGGGCACGTTCAACGCGGTGTCGGAAATACTCGCCGAAGGGGTGAATGCTGTATCGCATTTCTCGTGCATAGGCGCCACGCACCAGACCGTGCGCGCGCAGTTGGCAACGCTCAAGGCGATGGGCGTGACGCGTCTGGTAGCGCTGCGCGGTGACTTGCCAAGTGGCTATGGGGCTGGCGGCGAGTTCCACTACGCCAGTGATCTGGTCGCGTTTATCCGCGCTGAAACAGGTGATGACTTTCACATTGAGGTGGCGGCCTATCCGGAAGTCCACCCCCAAGCCAAGTCGCCAGATAGCGATTTGCAGGCCTTTGCGACCAAAGTGCGGGCGGGTGCCAACTCGGCCATTACCCAGTATTTCTACAACCCGGATGCTTACTTCCGGTTTGTTGACGACGTCGCCGCAATGGGCCTGAACGTGCCCGTGGTGCCCGGCATCATGCCTATCACCAGCTCAACCCAGCTGATGCGGTTTTCGGACGCCAGTGGGGCCGAAATTCCGCGCTGGATTCGCTTGCGGCTTCAGAACTTTGGGGATGACACAGCCTCCATCAAGGCCTTCGGGCTGGACGTGGTGACGGGCTTGTGCGAGCAGTTGCGTGCTGGTGGCGCACCGGCACTGCACTTCTACACCATGAACCAGAGCGTAGCCACGCTGGCTCTGTGCGAGAGACTCGGGTTGACGTCGGATTGATCAGCCGCCGGATTCCAATGTAAAGGTGGCGTTGGCGTCCTGTTTGAGCAGTTCGACCATTTGCGGCATGGCCTTTTGCAAGCCAGCTTTGAGCGTATGCGGTGGGTTGATGATGAACATGCCGCTGGCGGGCAGACCAGGGCGAACCACTTCGCCAGCATCGTCCTGTGTCAGCTTGCTCGACTTGACGGTGAGCGTGACGCCCAGCCAACTCTTGCCCGCCTTGTTGGCCAGGGTTTTGAGCTTCTTGGGCAGGTCGTGCGCTTCAGGCCGCGGGATGATGGGGTACCACACCGCGTAGGTGCCCGTTACAAAACGTTGCAGTGCGTCGGCGACCATGACCGCCACGCGACCGTAGTCCGTCTTCAACTCATAGCTGGGATCGCACAGCAGCAGTGCGCGCCGCGATGGCGGTGGCAGGAATTTCTTGACGCCTTCAAAGCCATCCTCCCGCAGGATCGCGATCTGACGTCCGGCCTCCAACTGGGCAATGTTGGCGGTCAGGGTTTTGGTGTCCGTGGGGTGCAGTTCAAACAGCTTGAGCTTGTCTCTGTCGCGTTCCTGGATCACCTGGTGGATGATGAAGGGCGAGCCGGGGTAGACCTTGTGGCTGCCTTGCTTGTTGAAGCCGGCCACCAGATCCAGATAGTCCTGCAGCAAAGGTGCAAAAGGCTCTGCGGGTTTGCTGGCCACGAGCTTGAGGAATCCATCGGCCGCTTCGGCGCTGGTTTGCGCGTAGTCCCCGTCCAGACGATACAGTCCGGCACCGGCGTGGGTGTCGAACACCGTCAAGGCTGCGTCTTTTTGCACCATATGTCGCAGGACTGCGATCAAAACGGTGTGTTTGAGGACGTCGGCGTGGTTTCCGGCGTGGAAGGCGTGGCGGTAACTGAACATGGGTGGATGGTAACCGCCCCAGCGCCTGACAGCCATTTTGGACGTGCTAGCGGGTTGTCGCTGACCTCAATCAAATTGCTGAAAACACGAAATTGACTGTTTTTACCCAAATATCCTATAATCATAGGCTTCGCAGCGCTTTTGTGGCTCCGCGGCGAAGAACTTCAGCATCGTCCCACCGGGACGTGTGCCGAGTGAACCCACCTAAGAGATTCCCATCAGAAGGAGACCCGACCGTGGAAAAGAGCCCGCCAAACCCTCCTTTAAAAGAGAAAATCTCATGTCAACTTTCAGCGCAAAACCCGCTGAGGTCGTGCACGAGTGGTTTGTGATTGACGCGACCGATAAGGTCCTCGGACGAGTAGCCAGCGAAGTTGCTCTCCGTTTGCGCGGCAAACACAAGGCCATTTACACGCCTCACGTCGATACCGGTGATTTCATCATCGTCACCAATGCAGCCCAGCTGCGTGTTACTGGCGCCAAGTCGCTGGACAAGGTGTATTACAGCCACTCCGGTTATCCCGGCGGCATTTCCAGTACCAATTTCCGTGACATGCAATCGCGTTTCCCGGGCCGTGCGCTGGAAAAAGCGGTCAAGGGCATGTTGCCCAAGGGCCCGCTCGGCTACGCCATGATCAAGAAGCTCAAGGTGTACGGTGGTGCCGAGCATCCCCATACCGCCCAGCAACCTAAGGTCCTGGACATTCCAGGTATCTCTGCCAACGCAGTGAAAAGGGAGTCCGCCAAATGATCGGTGAATGGAACAATGGCACCGGCCGTCGCAAATCCAGCGTCGCCCGCG
>JBAWYQ010000248.1:0-5511 GCA_037143475.1 Burkholderiales bacterium
CCGTGCTGGGCAGCGCCCACATGACCATCAACAAGAATGCCATCCCCAACGACCCGGAGAAGCCCATGGTCACCAGCGGCGTGCGCATTGGCACCCCGGCCATGACGACCCGCGGCTTCAAGGACGAAGAAGCGCGCGCAACGGCCCACCTGATCGCTGACGTGCTGGACAACCCCCGAGATGCAGCGAACATTGAGGCCGTTCGCGCCAAGGTGCACGCGCTGACGGCGCGCTTCCCGGTCTACGGTTAAACACCATGAAGAGCGTGGTTGCTATAATTTTAGTAGCTGCTTGCGCTTGTTTCACGGGGGCTATAGGCCAATTTGACTCAATGACTTTGGCCAAAAAAGCATGAAATGCCCGTTCTGCAGCCACTCAGAGACCCAGGTCGTGGAGACCAGGGTCTCTGAGGATGGCGTCTTCATTCGACGCCGGCGCCAGTGCGGCTCCTGCGAAAAGCGCTTCACCACCTATGAGCGGCCCGAAGTCAACTTTCCGGTGGTGGTCAAGAAAGACGGTCGCCGCATTGACTACGACCCCGCCAAATTGCGCGGCTCATTTGCGCTGGCGCTGCGCAAGCGCCCGGTCAGCACCGAGCAAGTTGGCTCCGCCATCGACCGGATTGAAGAAAAGCTGCTCAACCTGGGCCTGCGCGAGGTTCCGTCCGCCCGCATTGGCGAACTGGTGATGCGCGAACTCAAGAAGATCGACAAGGTGGCTTATGTGCGCTTTGCCAGTGTGTACCGCAGTTTTGAGGATATTGATGAGTTCAAGACGCTGGTGGATGAGGTGCGGCGGTAGCCGCATAGCGATGACAAGGCAGCGCGCTACTTTCCACTTGTCCGCCGCCTCGCGCCGCCCATCAGATCCACCTACAAATGTTTGCGTGAATCGACCAAACTACAACATATGAATAAGTCTCGTGGATTTACGATGATTGAGCTAATGGTTGTGATCGCAATTGTCGCGATCCTGACGGTTATCGCGATACCATCTTTCAAGAATCTGATTCAGTCAAATACGATGACCGGCGCAGTCAACACATTTCTTGCGGACATGCGATTTGCGCGCAGCGAATCTATTCGGCGCGGTGGCGCGGTGGCGATGTGTCGCAGCGAAAACCCCGAAGCAGCAGTTCCCACTTGCGGCACCGGGTCAGGTGTTGGATGGGAAAGTGGCTGGATCATTTTTCAAAACTTGAATAACGGCAGTACCAGATCTGCCGATGAACCGCTACTGCGAGTGCAGGGACCCCTTACCTCAATTAATACGATTGCCGAACCTGGCGCTGCAACGGTCTTTAAATTCACAGCCACCGGCCGATTGACAACAGGAGCGTTAACACACCTAACGTTTGGTAGTCCGCCAATGTATGCAACTGATGCGCAGCGTATCGTCTGCGTGAGCGTTGGGGGGCGAGCACGAATTGCCCTCGACAGTGCCGGAGTGGCCACCGGAAATGCTTCGTGCGGGTCCGACCAATGAAGAAAACATTACACAGGCAATCGGGCGCCTCTCTAATTGAGGTGCTGGTCGCAGTACTGATTCTTTCGTTTGGATTGCTCTCCCTGGGCGCCATGCTGTCCTATTCAGTGCAGATGCCCAAGCTCGCCGCCTACCGTGCAACGGCTGCCATGCTCGCATCCAGTCACGTCGAGCGCATACGCGCCAATCCTACTGGATTTACCAACGGTAACTATGTCGACAGCATGAGCTATGGCGATGGCATTGTCTACGAGGACCTAGCTTGGTGTAATGGGTTTCTCGGTTCTGCGGGCACCTCGGGCCAGGCGCAATGCAAAACCACCATTGATTTGCAGGATAAGTACGAAAGCAAACGCGCAATTCGAAAAGAATTACCTCTTGGCGGGATGCGGGTCACATGCACCGGTGGCAACTGCGGCTTAGGCGAAGGCGACCTATGGATCATGTGGCAGGAGCCCAGCACGTTTGCGCAGTTGGACCCCACCAATTTGGATGAGTGCCCCGATCCAACCGCCAACCCTACATTTACGGCCTTTGTCGCACCGGTACCCCGCTGTCTACACATCAAATTCAAAATAGAACTATGAAGCGGCACTCTGCACCCCTTGGCATGAACGACGCGCGCGGCTTCTCGCTCATTGAGTTGATGGTCTCGCTCACTATTGGGCTGATACTGATGGTCGCAGTGATTTCCGCCTATCTCGGCTCTGCCGGTGCCAGTCGCATGGCAGAGGCTCAGGGGCGCATGAATGAAGATGGGCAGGCCGCCCTTGCTATTTTGGCCGAGCAAGTGCGAATGGCCGGTGCAAACCCCCTACAGTCTGCCTACACCACTAGCCAACCCAATAGCAATTTTGCCAGCAATCCGGTGTACGGCACGGGCACCTCCTACATTGCAGTGCGTGGCTGTGATGGAACGTTCACCGACATCAAGACAGCCACGTCAACCCTGGTTCTGAGCTGCACCGCGGGCACCAACACGGATCGCGATTCGATCGCTGTGAGCTATGAGGCAGATGTGTATAACACGGCTCCCACCACGGCTACTCCCCCTGTACCGACCGATTGCCTGGGGCAGGGGTTGCCAATACCGCCATTCAATGGCGCAGCAACTGTCTCGAACGGCACGACCACGTCAACCATTGCAGTGCCTGTCTACAAAGTCGCCGACAACCGATTTTTTATCGGAACATCGACAACCATCATTACACCCAGTTTGTATTGCCAGGGCAATGGCTCATTCAATAACGCACAGCCACTGGTTGAAAATGTTGAAGACATGCAGATCTTGTACGGCACTTCGTCCCTGCCTGTTGGCTCAACGAAAACGGTAGCAGGCTACTTGACTGCCAACCAGGTCGTGAGCGATACCGCACTTAACCCCATGACCTTGGCTGAACGCTGGTCACGGGTGTCTACTGTACGCATCTGCGTGCTAGTTCGTAGCGAGCAACCGATAGTGTCCGACCTGGCTTCTGCACAGTACGTCAAATGCGACGGCACGGTCGAAACCAATCCACCCGACCGTCGACTTCGGCGCGCCTATACCACCACCGTGATGATGCGTAACGCAACGTAACGAGGAATACAGTCTGCTATGAGTTCTGCCAGATTAACCCAAGTGCGAGGGGTCCCCTTGTGCCCAATGCGTCACCGAGCGCATCCGCAGCGCGGTGTAGTACTGATCATGGCACTGATCATGCTCGTCATCATTACGCTGCTGGCCACCTTCAGCCTGCGCAATTCAACGTCGACTGAAATGGTGTCGGGCAATGTGCGCACCACCGAATTGGCTACCCAGGTTGCCGAAAGTGCACTTAAGTACTGCGAGGACCAGGCATTCGCCGATTTTCAGTTCACCACCGGGGCAACAACGGCAACCGCGGCTATTACGCCGGCCCCATATCAGGCGTTGGCCCGATGGAACTGCAAGAACAACAGCGCTACCTGCACTGGCACCGGCGATTATTACTACTGGGATGGCTCCAGCAGCCTTACCAGCCCGGTCTGGCATGCCATCACAGATTCCAGTGTCGTCACCGCGTCCACTACTTTCAAACGACCGCCTGAGTGCATGATTGAACGGGTGTTTAACCCGGCTTCCACCGACACCAGCATCAATACCGCCACCTTCATCATCACCGTACGTGGTTTTGGCCCAGAGGTGCCCGCCGCCGACGCAACCCGGAGTCGGCCCTTAGGTACGGAAGTGTGGCTACAGTCAACTGTCAGTTTTTAGGAAAGAGGTGCCATCATGGTTTCACGCACATTCAAGTTTCTGCTGGGTGCGATGCTGGTTGGCGCGGTTGCCTGGCCAGCACAGGCGCAGATGTCGCAGGACCCCTTGCTGTCGCACACCGCCTCGGTGGAGTCCAACATTGTTTACATATTTGACAGTTCCGGGTCCATGGGGCCAGGCGCAAACACCCCAAGCGGATCCTCAGGCACTTACCTTTACCAGTATGGTAGCCCGGATAATTCTGGTTACGGCATTCAGGCAGCCGAACTCACCTATTCCCCCTATTCCCCCGATGTCAATCTTCTTTACTACGACCCCCGCAAGACCTATTCTCCGCGCATCAAGGCCGATGGCACTTATTACCCGCTAGGTGCCACCAGTAATTCATTTAAGGTCTACTTTTACAACCCCGCCACAACCAATACTTACAGCGTCAGTGGGGTCACCATCAACACCCCCGGAAGTGGTTACCCGAACAACGGCACCGTCTCGGCGACTTTCAACGCGCCGCCAGCCGGCGGGACACGCGCCACGGTCAGTGGCATTACCCTGGCATCGTCTGGCACGGTTCAGTCGGTCAACATAGGAAATGGAGGCAGTAACTACACCTCGACACCAACCGTCACATTTTCCGCGCCGCCTGCCGGGGGTGTCAGAGCGACCGGCACCACGACCATTGGAACCGCGACCAACGTGAGCAACGTGACGCTGGGCTCCGGCGGGCGCGGATACCCAAGCAGCACCGTCACCGCATCCTTCAGCCCTGGCCCAGCGACAGGCAGCGGCGTGGCAGCGACGGCCACGGTTACGACAGCGGCCCGGAAATACATCACGGCAGCGACCTTGACCCCTACTGCCGTTGGCAGCGGCTACCCGGCCACTGGCAAAACCGTGACGTTTACGGCGGCCCCAGCGGGCGGGGTGACGGCCACTGGGACGGTGAATACGGCCACCTACTACAACGTGCCAACCGGTACTCTTACCGTGCCGGTTACCGCCCAAGGAAGCGGTTACACCGGGGCTACCATCACTTTTCCGGCACCACAAGCACCCGGTGGGGTCAAAGCAGTCGGCACAGTAAAAATAACCAGCAATAAAATTATTTCAGTAAATATTACGACGGCAGGCTCGGGCTACACCAGCCCCCCGGTACCAACCTTTACGCTGGCTGTGGGTTCAGGTGCCACTTTTGGATCGGTTGTCACGACTTCCACCATCGGGGTTTCCGGCATCACCATTACCAACCCCGGCTCCGGCTACACGGCCGCTCCCACCATAGCCTCCTGGGGCGGTACTGCAGGCGGTAATGGCGCCACGTTTGCAGCCCCCGCCATGAGCACGGACTACATCATTACGGGCGTCACACGTGTCACTGGCGGCGCAGGCTACTCCGGCATACCAAGCCTTGTGCTCAGTCCGGCGCCTACAGGGCCTAACGCCGCAAACGCCACCTTTACCGTCACCGCCGGTAGCACCAACGTGGTTACCGGGGTCACCCTGGCAGCGCCAGGATTTGGAGGGTCGGGCTACCCGATGGGCAGCCCGCCAACGGTGAGTTTTGCCGGGGGGGGAGGCTCTGGCGCGTCGGCCACTGCTGTTCTCGGCCCCAGTTATGGCATAGGCAGCATTACCATTGGCAACGCTGGTTCTGGCTATCTGGCAACGCCGATACTCACCCTAAGCCCACCGTCAGGGACCGGGTCGACAGCCGCAACTTGGACTGTACTGGTTAATACCATACCTGTGACCGGGATAAACCAGAAATGGGGGGGTGCGCCAACAAATCC
>JBAWYQ010000249.1:0-5507 GCA_037143475.1 Burkholderiales bacterium
TGGCGGGTCAGCGGCAGAATCTGGCGCGCATGCTGCTCCACCAGAATCACGGCCATGCCGCTTTCCTCGGTGAGCTGCTGGATGATGCTCAACAGTTCCTGCACGATCAGCGGTGCCAGGCCTTCGAGTGGCTCGTCGAGTAGCAGCAGCTTGGGGTTCAGCATCAGCGCGCGGCCAATGGCCAGCATTTGCTGCTCGCCGCCTGAAAGCTGGTTGCCCATGTTGGCGCGCCGCTCTTGCAGGCGTGGAAACATGGCGTAAATTTTTTGCAGATCCCAATGGCCCTTGGTCGCCACCACGGTCAGGTTCTCCTCGACCGACAGCGATGGAAAAATGTCGCGCTCCTGCGGCACCCAGCCCAGCCCCAGGTGGGCGCGCGCGTGCGGTGCCACCTTGCTCAGGTCTTGCCCGGCAAAGCGCATGGTGCCGCTGTGGTAGTTGGCCGCGCCCATCAGCGTCGATAAGAGCGTAGTCTTGCCCATGCCATTGCGCCCCAACAACGACAGGCTGTCGCCCTCGTTGAGCGTGAGGGCAATGTCTTCCAGCACCACGGCCTCACCGTAGCCTGCCCACAGTTTCTCCAGATGCAATAGCTCAGCCATGGACGGCCTCTCCGAGGTAAACCTCTTTGACCTTGGGGTCGTTGGCAATTTGATCCGGTGTGCCCTGGATCAGCAGCGCGCCGCTGACCAGCACTGAGATCTGGTCGGCAAAGCGGAACACCAGGTCCATGTCGTGTTCGATCAGCAGAATGGTCACATCGCGCGGCAGCGCGGCGATGGATGCAAACAACTCCCGGCTCTCGGACGTGGGCACTCCGGCAGCGGGCTCGTCCAGCAGCAGCACTTTGGGCTTGGCTGCCAACGCCAGTGCAATTTCAATCAGGCGCTGCTTGCCGTAGGCCAGGTTGCGCGTCTGCTCATGCGCCACATCACCCAGACGCAGGGTGTCGAGCAACTGCGCGGCTTCGTCGATGGCCTGGGTGTGTGTACCAATCGGCTTCCAGAAGCGGCTGCCCAGCCCCAGGCGTTCATTGACCGCCAACACCACGGATTCGAGCACGGTCAGCTCGGCAAACAGGCGGTTGATCTGGAAGGTACGTGCCAGTCCGCGCTTGACGCGCTGGTGCTGGGGCAGGTGGGTGACATCTTCGCCGTTCAGGATAACCTGCCCGCCCGTGGGCTCCAGAAAGCCGGTCAGCAGGTTGATGAGCGTGGTTTTGCCCGCGCCGTTAGGGCCAATCAGCGCGTGGCGGGCACCGGCCTCCACGTTAAGGCTGACGTTGTTGGTCACCACGAAGCCGCCGAATTTCTTCAGCAGCTTGGTGGTCTGCAGGACGTAGCTCATTTCGCACCTCCGCCCAAAACGGGAATGCGTGCGACGGCCTTGCGCAGCCCGCCCATCACGCCGTCCCGTGCGAACAGCACAATCACCAGCAGCAGAGCACCGAGCCAGAACTGCCAGTACTCGGGATTCATGTCGGACAGTACATGGTGGGCCGACATAAACACCATGGTGCCGATCAGGGCGCCATACAGGCTGCCCGAACCTCCCAGCACCAGAATCAGCAGCAGCTCGGCCGAGCGGTTGAAGGACAGCACGTCCAGCGCCACAAACTGCGTGGTCTGCGCCATCAGGGCACCGGCCACACCGGCGTAGGCCGCGCCGATGGTGTAGACCGCCGCCAGCCGCGCATTGACAGGCGCGCCCAGGGCCGGCATGCGCGCCACGTTCAGTCGAATGCCCTTGAGACTCAAACCGAAAGGACTGTGCACGAGTTTGCGTGCGCTCCAGAACAGGAAGAACAGCACCAGCACCGCGTACCAGTAAGCCGTCTTGCCAACCATGTCAAAACGAAACATGCCAAAGATGGGTTGCATCTCCATGCCTTGCAGGCCGTCCACACCGCCGGTGATGGCGGTGAGCTTGTTGGCCACTTCAAACAGCATCATGGCCACACCCAGCGTCACCATCAGGCGGGTCAGGTCGGCACCGCGCAGCACCAGCAGACTGGTCACAAAGCCCAGCGCGGCACTGACCACGGCGGCGACCAGAAGGCCCGACAGCGGCTCGCCCCAGCCATGACTGGCCAGCAAACCCGCAGCATAGGCGCCCATACCAAAGAAGGCGGCATGGCCTAGCGAGACGATGCCGGCGTAGCCCAGAATCAGGTCCAGCGACATGCAGAACAGGCCGGTGATGGCGATCTGGGTCAGCAGCACCAGGTTGTCGGGAAACAGAAAATAGCCCAGCACCGGCAACAGCCAGAACACCAGCTCGGCAGGGCGCCAGCGGTCGGCGCGCTGCACCACGGTCAGGTCAATCGTTGAGGATTTCATATAGTTCACAAGCACTCAGCGTGCTGCCTGGCGGCCAAACAGGCCTTGGGGTCTGAAGACCAGCATCACCACCATGACGGCGTAGATGACGAAGGAGCCAATCTGCGGCACGTAGTACTTGCCCGCCACATCGACCACTCCCAGAATGAGCGATGCCACCAGCGAGCCGGCAATGCTGCCACTGCCGCCCACCGCCACAACGATCAGGAAATACACCACGTACTTAACCGGAAAGCCGGGGTCCAGTCCCAGCATTTCCACACCCATGGCGCCGCCCAGTCCGGCCAGCGCCGTGCCCAGCGCAAAGGTCAGCGTGAAGATGCGCTCCACGTTGATGCCGACACCGCGAGCGGCGCGCGGGTTGTCCACAGAAGCTCGCAGTTCCGCGCCAAAACGGGTGCCGCTGACCATGCGCTGCAGGCCCCACGCAATCAACAGACTGACCACGATCAGGAACAGGCGGTAGATACCCATGTCCAGCCCCGGCAGGTTGATCTGCCCGCGCAGAAAGTCTGGCAAGGTCAAAGGCTGCTGCTGTGCGCCAAAGAAATACTGCATGGCCGACATCGACATGAAGACCAGGCTGATGGAAAACAGCACCTGGTCCAAATGGGTGGCGCCGTACAGGCGCCGGTACAGCGTGCGCTCCATCACCACGCCCACCAGCGCCGTCGCCAAGGCTGCGAGGGGCAGACATGCCAGAAACGGCACGCCTGCGCGGTTGAGCAGGGTGACGCACACATAGCCCCCCACCATGGCAAAGGCACCATGGGCCAGGTTGACGAAGTTCATCAGCCCCAGCGTGACCGAAAGGCCCACGCTGATCAGGAACAGCAGCATGCCCGAGGCAATGCCATCAAAAAGAATCGTCATGGCGCAGACCTATGCCGGTTGAGTGGAAACGGTTGCGCTTATTGCTTGCCGGGATCTTTAAAGTTGGGCACGTTCTCGAACTCCACGTTCTGCAGCTTGCCGGCGACTTTCTCCACCTTGCGGATGTAGATGGTCTGCACGATGTCGCGGGTGACCGGGTCGATGCTGATGGGGCCGCGTGGGCTGGTCCACGCCATGCCTTTGGCTGCGGCCAGGAACTTGTCACCGGTGGCATCACCACCGGTTTTCTCCAGCACCTTGGCGATCAGCTGCATGCCGTCAAAGCCGCTGACCGACATGTAGTTGGGGCGGTCCTTGGGGTAGGCCTTGTAGTAGGCGGCCACGTAGGCCTTGTTCTCGGGCGAGTTGTGCACCTCGGAGTACTGCAGCGAGTTGACGATGCCCAGCGCGTTGTCGCCCACGCCGTCCAGCACGTCTTCTTCGGTCAGGTCACCGGTGGCGATGATGCGGATGCCGGCTTTGGCCAGGTCGCGCTCGGCAAAGCCTTTCATGAAGGCAATGGTCTGCTCACCAGGCGGCACAAACAGGAACACGGCCTCGGGCTTGGCATCCTTGATCTTTTGCAGGAAGGGGGCAAAGTCGGGACTCTTCACGGGTGTGCGCACTTCACCCACAATCTCGCCGCCAGCGGCAGTGAAGGTTTTCTTGAACTGTGCTTCGGCATCATGACCGGGTCCAAAATCTGCCACCAGGGTGTAGACTTTTTTGATCTTGTTCTTGGCAGCCCAGCTGGCAATGGGTGCGGTGATTTGCGGCAGCGTGTGCGACACGCGCAGGATGTAGTCCGACTTGGTGGTGATGGCGGACGCAGCTGCGTTCATCACGATCATGGGCTTCTTGGCTTCATTGGCAATGGGGGCCGCGGCAAAGGCAGACGGCGTCAGGCCAAAACCGGCCAGGATGTCCACCTTGTCCTTGACCACCAGCTCTTGCGCGGCGCGCTTGCTGATCTCGGGCGCAACGCCGGTGTCGTCCTTGACGATGAGCTCGACCTTGCGGCCGGAGAAGGTGCCGCCGCTTTGCTCCAGATACAGACGGGCGCCGTGTTCGATTTGCTTGCCGTAGGCGGCAAAGGGTCCGGACATAGGAAGCACCAGGCCCACCTTGAGCGGTTCGGCGGCGTGTGCGGTCAGGCTCATGGCGAAGGCGCCAATGAGGGTTGCAAGGCGGAAATTGAAGCGTGTCTTGGTCATGTTTGTCTCCAGGTGTTTTTGAGGGCTTATTGCGCGTCCGGCTGGTTGGCCGGTGCGGCTTTTTGAAAGGCTTGCAGGCGCGCACAGGCCTGGTCAATGGCAACGATGGTCGGGTAGGGGCTGAGGGCCACCTTGAAGCGGCGTGCACTTTCCACCTGTGGAACCAGGTAGACGTCGGCCAGCGTGGGCGTGTTGCCAAAGCAGAAATCGCCACGCTGGGTGTCTGCAACCAACAGGGATTCCAGCGCTTCAAAACCGGCGTTGATCCAGGTGGCACACCATGCATTCACAGCGTCGTCGTCGCAGCCCAGCGTCTTGCGCAGATATTCCAGAATGCGGCGGTTGTTGACGGGGTGAATGTCACAGCCCACCAGTGCCGCCAATGCCCGCACGCGGGCGCGGTCTTCGGGGTTGGATGGCAACAGAGGCGGCACAGGGTGGCGCTCTTCCAGCCACTCGATGATGGCGGGCGTTTGCGTCAACACCTGGTCGCCATCGACGAGGGTGGGCACCAGACCTTGCGGGTTCAGCGCCTTGTAGGCCGCGCTCAGGTGCGCTTCCTTGCCCAGGTGAACGGCGATGTATTCGTAGTCCAGACCCTTGAGGTTGAGCGCGATGCGCAGACGGTGCGAGGTGCCGCTGCGAAAGAAATTGTGCAGTTGTAGCATGGCTTAGTCGGTGGCTAGACAGTTGCCAACGTTCCAGCCATACAGCCACTCCATTGCGTCGTAGAAACGTTCTTGCGTGCGGCCCTTCCACAGGCTGTTACGCACCAGGCGCTCCACACCTTTGGCGTGGTAGAGACGGCCCATCTCGCGCCCCGACAGCACGATGCGCGCGGTACGTGCCACGCGGGAGCGCTGATACAGCTCCAGGGCTTTGGTCCAATCGTTGCCATGCACGCGCAGTGCCTCACCCAGCGTGACCGCATCTTCCAGCGCCATGCAGGCACCCTGTGCCATGTACTGCGTGGTGGGGTGCGCAGCATCACCCAGAATGGTGGCGCGGCCATGAACCCAAGTATCGATCGGCTCGCGGTCAGCGGTGGCCCAGCGCTTCCAGGTCTTGGGCAGGTCGATCA
>JBAWYQ010000250.1:0-5420 GCA_037143475.1 Burkholderiales bacterium
TTTTTTAGTTGCGCACGGGCTTGCCCGTTGACATCATTCCCATGATCCGTTCCTGCGTCTTGGGGTGGGTCAGCAGTGAAGTGAACGCCTTGCGTTCCAGCGCCATCAGGTATTCCTCGCTAACGAGCGTGCCAGCATCCACTTGGCCGCCACACACCACCTCCGCAATCAGCTTGCCAATGTGGAAGTCGTGGGCGCTGATGAAGCCACCGTCGCGCATATTGACCAGTTGTGCCGTGATGGTGGCAATGCCGCTGCGACCGGCCACGGGGAACAGGCGCTTGTGCGGCGCGCGGTAGCCACCGGCAAACAGGGCTCGGGCCTCGTTGATGGCGACGAACAGCAGCTCATCCTTGTGCGGCACGATGACGTCGCTGTCCAGCAGGTAGCCCAGCTTGCGGCTTTCAAGTGCGCTGGTGCCCACCTTGGCCATGGCAGCTCCGGTGAAACCTTCGGTCAGGAAGGGCAACAGGTCCTTGGACGTGGACAGCGCCATGTTCTCGGCCGCACGGCGTGCGATATAGGTCAGGCCACCGGCACCAGGCACCAGGCCCACGCCGACTTCGACCAGGCCAATATAGCTTTCCATGGCCACAACGCGGCGGCTGGAGTAGACGGCCAGCTCACAGCCACCACCCAGTGCCAGGCCGCGCACGGCAGACACCACTGGCACGTTGGAGTAGCGCAGGGCCAGCATGGCCTGCTGCATTTCCTCTTCTGCGCCACTGATGGCGGCGGCACCGCCCATCATGAAGGCAGGCAGCATGGATTGCAGATCGGCACCGGCAGAGAACATCTCGTCGGGCGACCAGATCACCAGGCCTTTGTACTCTTTGGCGGCCAGCGCCTGGCCTTGCAGCAGGCCTTCGACCACACCGGGGCCGATAGCATGCATTTTGGTTTTTATGCTGGCAATCACGACTTCGTCATCCAGCGTCCAGAGGCGAATGGATTCGTCCTCAAACAGTGTCTTGCCTGCCGTTGTGGCCGACGGTGCATTGGCACCCAACACACTCTCCGGGAAATGCTGGCGTGCATAAACCGGCAGGCTGCGTGGCGGGACAAACTGGCCTGTGGTCGGATTCCACGAGCCAACTGGTGTGTGCACGCCACCGGCGTCGGCCACCGGCCCCTTGAACACCCACTGTGGCAGCGGTGCCATGCACAAGGCCTTGCCTGCGTCAATGTCTTCCTGGACCATCTTCGCCACTTCCAGCCAACCTGCTTCTTGCCACAACTCGAACGGCCCCTGCTTCATGCCAAAGCCCCAGCGCATGCAGAAATCCACATCACGGGCGTTGTCGGCGATGCTGGCCAGATGCACAGCGGCGTAATGAAATGCGTTGCGCAAAATGGCCCACAGGAACTGGCCCTGCTTGCCCTCGGCATTGCGCAGCAACTTCAGGCGCTCACCGGCAGGCTTTTTCAGCATGCGGGCATAGACCTCGTCGGCCTTTTCACCGGCGGGCACGTACTCTTTGCTCTCCAGGTCAAAGCGCATCACATCGCGCCCGACTTTCTTGAAGAAACCAGCCTTGGTCTTCTGGCCCAGGTTTCCCATTTCCAGCAGAGTCTTCAAGACAGCGGGTGTGGCAAAACTCTCGTAGAACGGATCGGTCTCAATCGACAACGTGTCCTGCAAAGTCTTGATGACATGGGCCATGGTGTCCAGGCCCACAACATCCGCCGTGCGGAAGGTGCCGCTGGATGCGCGGCCCATTTTCTTGCCGGTCAGGTCATCGACCACGTCATAAGTCAGGCCGAAGTTTTCCACCTCTTTCATGGTGGCCAGCATGCCGGCAATGCCGACGCGGTTGGCGATGAAGTTGGGCGAATCTTTGGCGTGCACCACGCCCTTTCCCAGGCTGCTGGTGACAAAGGCTTCCAGGTCATCGAGCACTTGCGCCTGGGTGGTAGGGGTGTTGATCAGCTCCACCAGTGCCATGTAGCGTGGCGGGTTGAAGAAGTGGATGCCGCAAAAGCGCGGCTTGATTTCTTCAGGCAATGCTTGCGACAGCTTGGTGATGGACAGACCGGAGGTATTGCTCGCCACAATGGCGTGCGGTGCGACGAAGGGGGCGATTTTTTTGTACAGATCGAGCTTCCAGTCCATGCGCTCGGCGATGGCCTCGATGATCAGATCGCACTCGCCCAACAGGCTCATGTGTTCTTCGTAGTTGGCCTGCTGGATCAGAGCGGCGTCATCGGCCACGCCCAGCGGGGCAGGCTTGAGCTTCTTCAACCCGTCAATGGCCTTGGTGACGATCCCATTTTTGGGGCCCTCTTTGGCGGGCAGATCGAACAGCACGACCGGCACTTTGACGTTCACCAGATGGGCGGCGATTTGCGCACCCATCACGCCGGCACCTAGCACGGCGACTTTTTTGACTTGGAAACTGGACATAGAGGTTCCTGATGAAAATTACTGGATACGAATCCAGGTTTGGGTTCGACCGAATAGGGGCGCGCCAAGGTAGCCGCGCATTTCGAGTTTCTTGCCGCCATCCACCGGCGTCACCCGGGCGCGATACACCGTGCCGTTATCAGGGTCGACGATGGTTCCGCCTTCCCACACGTCTTTGCCTTCGGCCTTCTTGAGACCACGCATGATTTCGAGTCCGATGACGGGCTGGTCCTTACGATCGTCTTTGCATTCGACGCATTTCGAGTCCGGCTTGAAATCAGCGCGAAAGACCTTTTCAATCTTTGCGCTGAGTACATCCGAAGCTTCCACAATGCGCACCTCTGACGCGACAGAGCCATCTTTATCACTGATGGTTTTCCACAGCCCGACCGGGGTGATTTGTGCGATGCAAAACTCACCCGCCAGGGCTAAAACAATGGCCACAGTTGTACGCAACATGGGCGCTCCTCTCTATTTTTTATATTCTTCAGGCCAACGCCGCATCGGTATCCATGAGGACCTTGCTGCCCGCACGGGCCGTACGCATCAGCGTGGCCGTTTCCGGGAACAGTTTGGCGAAGTAGAAGCGCGCGGTTTGCAGCTTGGCCAGGTAGAACGGATCGGTATTGCCACCACCAATTTCGCGCAAAGCCACCTGTGCCATACGAGCCCAGAAGTACCCGAATACGAGGTGACCGGCAACACGCAGGTAATCCACCGCAGCGGCGCCCACTTCGTCGGCGTTCTGAAACCCCTTGAAACCGAGTTCGGTCGTGAACTTGGTCATCTGGTCGCCCAGGACGGCAATCGGTGTAATGAACTCGGCCATCTTCTCGTTGACGCCTTCTTCTTCGACCAGCTTACCCACCAGCTTGCCAAACTTCTTCAGAGTGGCGCCGTTATTGCCCAAAATCTTGCGCCCCAGCAGGTCCAGGGACTGAATAGTGTTGGTGCCTTCGTAAATCATGTTGATGCGGTTGTCACGCACAAACTGCTCCATGCCCCATTCCTTGATGAAACCGTGACCACCAAAAACCTGCATGCAGGCGTTGGTGGAAATGTGGCCGTTGTCGGTCAGGAAGGCTTTGACAATGGGAGTCAACATGGCGAGCAGTTCGCCGGAATCTTTGCGCACTTTTTCATCCGGGTGCCCATGCTCCTTTTCCAGCAGCATGGAGCAAAAAGCTTGCAACATGCGCCCACCTTCGGCATAGGCCTTGGCAGTCAGCAGCATCTTGCGCACGTCGGGGTGGACGATGATGGGGTCGGCCACTTTGTCCTTGGCCTTGGTACCCGTCAGCGAGCGCATCTGGATGCGGTCTTTGGCGTAGGCCAGTGCGTTCTGGTAGGCCACTTCGGTCAGACCCAAAGACTGGTTGCCAACCCCCAGGCGGGCTGCGTTCATCATCACGAACATGCCCTGCATGCCCTTGTTGGCCTGCCCGACCATGGTGCCAACTGCGTCTTCCAGCACCATCTGGGCTGTGGCGTTGGCCTTGATTCCCATCTTGTGCTCCAGGCCGCCACAGTAAATGCCATTGCGCGTGCCCAGTGTGCCGTCCTGATTCACGTTGAACTTGGGCACGATGAACAGGCTTACCCCCTTGATACCGGGAGGCGCATCGGGCAGGCGGGCCAGCACCAGGTGGATGATGTTGTCGGCCATGTCATTCTCGCCAGCACTGATGAAGATCTTGTTGCCGGTGATCTTGTAGGTGCCATCTGCCTGGGGCTCGGCCTTGGTGCGCATGAGGCCCAGGTCGGTGCCGCAATGGGGTTCGGTCAGACACATGGTGCCGGTCCACTCGCCACTGGTCATCTTGTGCAAGTAGGTTTTCTTTTGCTCATCGGTGCCGTGGGTATGCAGTGCGGCGTATGCGCCGTGCGTCAGGCCGGGGTACATGGTCCAGGCCTGGTTGGCACTGTTGAGCATTTCATAAAACATGCTATTGACGACCAGGGGCAAACCTTGGCCACCAAACTCGGGGTCGCAGCCCAACGCGGCCCAACCGCCTTCAACGTAGGTTTTGTAGGCCTCTTTGAAACCTTTGGGGGTGGTCACCGCGTGGGTGGTTGGGTCCAGGGTGCAACCTTCAGCGTCACCTGAAACGTTCAGCGGGAAGATGACTTCCGAGGCGAACTTGCCGCCTTCTTCAAGCACCGCATTGATGGTGTCCGCATCGATCTCGGCGTGCTTCGGGATCTGCTTGAAATCGTCCACGACATTGAGCACTTCGTGCATCACAAATTGCATGTCGCGCAGGGGCGGGTTGTAAGTAGGCATGCTGAATTACTCCTTGTTGAACGGTGGATCAGGAAACGGAAGTTGCGCCGTAGTGCGCGAGAATGTTGTCGAAGCCCTTGTTGGCGCGCTCTATCGAGCCAGGCTTGTGCAGAAAACGGGCTTCATAGTGCAGTGCCAATATGAGGCCATGGATTTCAAAGGCCATTTGCTCTTCGTCCACGTCGGCTCGCAAATGACCGCAGGCCTTGGCCAGCACAATGGAGCGGTTCATGGCCGTCAGCCAGGTCTGCACCGAGGTAGCCAGCGCATCGCGCACGGGGCCGGGCCGGTCATCAAACTCGACGGCACCACTGATAAAGATGCAGCCAGCCTGGATTTCTTCGGCAACCAGCGTCATCCAGTTGGCAAACATGGCCTTGACCCGTGGCAAACCGCGCGGCTGCTCCATGGCGGCGTAAAAAACAGCTTGCTCAAACTGGGCAAAGTACTGGTGAATGACGGATATCTGCAACTCTTCGCGCGAGCCAAAGTGGGCAAACACGCCCGACTTGCTCATTTTGGTGGCTTCGGCCAGCGCGCCGATGCTCAGACCTTCCAACCCGATTTGAGTGGCCAGGTTCAAGGCGGCATCCACGATGGCCATCTTGGTTTGCTGGCCCTTTTGCAGTGCACGGCCCGAGGCGGTCTTGCCGTCGGTTGCAGACCGATTGGAAGCCGGGCGGGCCTTGCGGATCAACTTGGCAGATAAAGACGCAATGGACATGGATTCAA
>JBAWYQ010000251.1:0-5335 GCA_037143475.1 Burkholderiales bacterium
CCTGCATTTGCTTACCATCGGCTGAAAGCATACCAATCCACTTATCTTCAAAGTTCCCCGTTGGCCAGGTTAAATTCCTCCACCTTTGGCCAGGCAAAATCCTCCAGGCAGGACAGGTCGATTATCAGTCATCGGTGCTGTCGCGCGCAAGGCGCGCGGCAGCTTCTTTAAGTCTGTAGCTCTTTCCTTCGAACTCGAGCAGCACGGATCGGTGCATCAGACGATCAAGGATCGTGCCGCTCATCGTGTTGTCGCCCAGATATTTCCCCCAGTCCTGCACAACCCGGTTTGATGTCACGACGATGCTGCGGCGCAGCTTGTATCGCCGGTGAACAACCGCCTGCAGTAATTCAGCCCCGGCATCGGCGATGCGGCGCGCCAGGAACAGGTCATCAAGTATCAGCAGGTCTGGTTCAACGAGACTGCGCAGGATTTTGCTTTGCTCCTCAGCGGGCGCGAGGCTGTAATTGGCGAACGCGCTGTCGGCTTCAAGATACAGGACGTCGTATCCCTGCAGTGTCGCCTGATAGGCCACCGCCTTCGCGATATGGCTTTTGCCGGTGCCGGGTTTGCCGATGATCAGTGCGTTGGCGCCGTCGCCAATAAACTTCAGCGTGTGCAACTCGAAGCACGCCTGGCGCGGCAGTTTTGGATTGAACCGCCAGTCGAAGTCATTGAGCGTGGCACGCTCGTCAAGTCCGGATTTTTTGTACCGTCGATCCATCAGTCGCGACCGTCGCCGGTCCAGTTCATCTTGCAACACCAGCGAGAACGTCTCGATGAACGGTTGCTGGCAGGACTGGGCCTGAACGATGCGGGTTTCCAGCGTGGCGCTGATGCCGGACAGGCGCAATTCGCGCAGCGTGCGGCCGATTTCCACCATGGTCATGGTCATTTATTGGTAATCCTTGTGGGTCAGTGACAGGTTGGCGCTTTGCTGGGCGCCCAGGGAGAACAGGTCGGCGTAGTCTTCTCCGCCGCGGATGAGAGGGTGATGCTGGGTCAGCGCCAGTTCATTCTGGATGGGTGACTCCAGATGTTCGAGTGCTTCGTTGGTCAGGCGCTCGGTGAGCGTCTTGATGGCGTTGTAACCATGAATGCCATCGTGCAGGGCCATCTGGCAGGCCTGGTCAACGATTCGGCGCGGATAGCGCTTGACGAGTCCGACGACGCCCCAGAGCTTGCGCTGGCCGACACGTCCTTCCCTGCCGAACAGGGTTTCACACAACTCAAGCGCCGATGGCCCAATGGCCTGAGCCTGCTTGAGGATTCGGTGGGTTTCCCGCGACGGATTAAAGAGACGCTCCTCGTTGGGCAGGACGACCGTGCCGGGGCGCTCAACCAGGGCATGCGTGCGCAACAACGCCTGGGTCTTGAAGTCACGGATCTCAAGTCGGCGATCGAATACCCGCACCAGAACCTGACTGCCAATCCTGGCTGGCCGCGCCGCATAGCTGCTGTGATCGTGCCGGATACAGGTGTCATCGCAGACCGTGCGCTTCACCTCGGTGAAGTACTCCACGCCAGTCACGGGCAAGGCCTTCAGGTGAGGACGCTCCTCCTGGAACATCGCCTCGACCACGCGACGCATGCTGCCGTGCACGCGCGTTGCCGCCCAATTGACTTCCCATTTTCCAAGGAATTCGTTCTGCTCCTCTACGGACTCGAACCGCCTACCCTTGAGCGCTGTCGCCTGGGTATGGCCGATCGCATTTTCTACAGCCCCCTTTCGATTGGGATCCCGCACGCGAGCCGGGTCGGCCACGACACCGTAGTGGCGCAGCGTTGCTGCGTAGACAGGATTGAGCCGCGGCTCGTACAAGTCCGGCTTGATGACCCCTTCTTTGAGGTTATCCAGGACAACGTATTGCGTGCTGCCACCGAAGTAACGCCACGCCTGTTCATGCAGTTGCGCCCACACCTGTTGGCTGGATTTCCAGACAACGCGCCGGAAACAGCGCCGCGAGTAGCGCAGCGTCATCACAAACAGCCGCGGCCGCCGATACCGATCCGTTCCCGCCACGCGCGTGAGCGCGCCCTCGCCATAGTCGACCTGACACTCCTCGCCAGGGGCAAATTCCAACCGGTCAAACTGGTCTGGCTCGCGCGCCTGCAACTTGCCTGCAAACCGCTTGACGCTGTTGTAGGCCCCGGTAAAACCGAACCGATCGACCAGATCCTGGTAGATCGCGGTGTAGTTCCGGCGCAGGGCTAACTGAGCGGTGATGAACTCGCGATGCGGCTCACAGGCCGACGCCGGTCCCTGGACTGAGGCCGGCTCTTGACCCGACGCCAGCGCCTGCTCCGAAGCCTCTGGCCGGGGTGGGGGATTTTGATCTTCCGTGCCGCTGGCCAGGGTGGGGGATTTTGCCCGCTCGGCCAGCCATCGTCGCCGGTAGGCCCGAATCGTCTTGCGATCAAAGCCGGCAACGCGCGCAATCTCGCGCTGACTGGCACCCGCCTCAAGCAGCGTGACTATCGTCGTTCGTAAATGCGGTTTCAAGACGTTCAATCCAGTTCCCCTCAATCGAGGGGCAAAGGTTACGTCCTGCCAAAAGTCCAGCCGAAGATGCAAAAAAGGGCGGTTTTTCCTTGATTACACCCCGGTCAGGTGGGGGATTTTCACCTGGCCAGGGATGGGGGATTTTGCCTGGCCAACGGGGGCAAACTCCGTAAAGCAAAATGACAGGGCTGCAGTCACCTTAAGTCACAACCCCTGAAACGAAAAAACCCCAGCGAATAAACGCTAGGGTTTTGGGATCAGTGGAGCGACTGGGTTTTACTGATTCCAGGCTTCATGACGTGGCTGTTTGCAGTATTGCTCCATTTGCGACTCGACAAACCGACTGACTTGCGACCGGTAGAGCCCACAACACAAGCGAGCGTCACGTCCGCTTGCGTGCTACCGACTGCATTGATCTTCGTCACATCGCCCACTACAAACAACCCGCTGAAGACGAAACACGCGCTGAGCAGCGCCTTGAGCGACGAGTGCTGAAACCTGGTAACTCCTTATCGGTTCTATCCGTCAGCAGGCCGACGTATTTTGCTTGAACTTAGACGCCGGCCTTACCTGAAAAAACTCACGTTGACTGTTCAGTGGTCGGTGACGAGTACGCTGCTTCGAACTTTTCCAGATAGGCGTGGATTGCTTTATCGACAATGCGCTCATCGTCCTCGGATTCACATCCGAGTACGCGATGCCTCGCCTTGAGAAGCACGGTTTTCTCTAAAGCGTTTTTCGTCAGAAGAGCCTGCAAAATCTTTTGTCCGGAGGGCAAGTAGGTTTTTTGCTCTTGGGAGCCATCCAGTGCCTCCCGAAGTACCACGGCTTCCGCGCAAAGCCCCGCGAGCTGGGCATTTAGCTCGATTAACTTAACAATATTCATAGCTGTTCCTCTGAAAAGGTGTCGATGGTTTTGGTGTCTTCTGGCGCCGGCAGAGTTGCAGCTGCTCTATAAGCATAAAACTGCCTATCGCACCTCCACGGAGTCCCCATCACACTACCCCTGTTTGGGGGAGGACTCAGCAGGACAATAGTAAACCCACAGCGCTCCTGGAGCGAGGGAAATTTCATCTCGCACTTGGTATTAGTGTACTGTAACGCAGTGACAAAACAACTGAAAGCTCTCTGTTGCTGGAGCGCTTCTTTTATTCCGCGTGACAAGGGATCTCGGCGAGGGCGATTGCGTGCGACTATCTGAAATGCGGTGTGCAACCGCTGTTCAGGTGATTCCGGGGAGTGGTAGAAATCGAACCTGAGTGACCATTGGATGTCCTATGGCGCGGGCATGTATGCGCCTCTGTCTCTGGAGTTTTGGCTCCACCATCCATGAAACTCTGGGCGCTGTTCCCCTTGAAGCCATCTTTTTCATGCGTTGTTCAAACGAATCAGTACTTTCAAACTTTGTGAATCTATTCCACTAGTGTCCCAACATTTGACTGAGAATTTGCTGTAACTCAATGATTTTCATGTATAAATCGCACTTTTTCTGTGTCCACGATTTGAATCCGCGCCTGGGCATACGTCATCATTGGCAGACGTTTCATGCCGGGGATGATCATGCATGCAGGACAGCTTGTATTCGCTCAAGTGATGACATACCTGCCGCTGAAGGCCTTCAGCCGTATGGTCAACGCGCGTCGCGCTCAACACAAAGTTCAAGACTTCAGTTGCCTGGATCAGTTCTTGGTTTTGGCCTTTGCGCAGTTGACTGCTCGCGAATCTTTGCGCGACATCGAGATCAATTTGCGGGCGCAACGCAAACATTTTTATCACATGGGATTGCGCTGCAAAACCATTTCTCGCAATACGCTGGCCAATGCAAGTCGTGTCAGGCCGTGGGAAGTTTTTGCGGATTTGGCGCATCATTTGATCGACACGGCGCGCACGCTTTACGCCAACGAGCCGTCGAGTTCGGATCTCAAGTCGCTGATGGGCGCCACCGTTTACGCGCTCGACTCGACCACCATCGATTTGTGTTTGAGCCTGTTCAGTTGGGCGCCATTCCGATCGACCAAGGCAGCGATCAAACTTCATACCCTGATAGATTTGCGCGGATCGATTCCGAGTTTTATCCATGTCAGCGATGGAAAAATGCACGACGTGCGGGTTCTGGACCTGCTCTGCGAGCAAGGCTACATCGAGGTTGGCGCGTTTTACGTCATGGACAAGGCCTACGTCGACTTTGCTCGACTGTACAAGTTGCACACGGCAAGGGCGTTCTTTGTAACTCGAGCCAAAGACAACATGCAGTCGGATTTGATTCAGGCTTTTCCCGTGGACATGAGTTGTGGACTGTGCAGCGATCGGCATGTTCGTTTGGTAGGAGTCAACTCGAGTACGCGGTACCCGGAACCTCTGAGATGCGTTACGTTCACCGATCCAGAAACCAACCTGACGCTCGAGTTCTTGACCAACAACTTCACCTTGCCAGCCCTCACGATATCTGCCTTGTACAAACAGCGTTGGCAAGTAGAGTTGTTTTTCAAATGGGTGAAGCAGCATCTTCGAATCAAGGCTTTTTACGGCACCACGGAAAACGCGGTAAAGACGCAGGTATGGATCGCGATCGCGACCTACGTCCTGATTGCCATCATGAAAAAGCGCTTGAATCTGACTCATTCGCTTTACGAAATCTTACGAGTATTGGATCTGAACATGTTTGAAATGACTCCGATTCCGGCCTTGCTCGGTCGTCCACCAGCGGCGCAAAAATTCGGCGATTATCCTATTCAACAAAACCTGTTCCAAACGTTGGGACACTAGTGACTTGAGATCACTAGTGTCCCAACATTTGACTGAGAATTTGCTGTAACTCAATGATTTTCATGT
>JBAWYQ010000252.1:0-5322 GCA_037143475.1 Burkholderiales bacterium
TTGGTGTTGGCGCAAGAACGTGTCACAAACTTGAAGTTGTTGGACATGTCCATAAAGCACACTTCACGATAATTGGGGTGAATGCCTTCTTTCATACTATCTCCATCAGTAGCAATAGCCGCGCCGGCCAATCCAGCGTACTTTTCGCGTAAACCCTAGATTATATAACGACTTAACCGCCTCGTCGCATCATGTCAAAGAACTCGCCGTTGGTCTTGGTGGCACGCATCTGTTTGAGCACCATCTCCATCGCTTCCACTTCGTCCATGTTGTACAGGAACTGGCGCAGGATGCGCGTTTTTTGCAGAATTTCAGGCTGCAATAGTAATTCTTCGCGGCGTGTACCGCTGCGGTTCAGTTGGATGGACGGGAATACGCGCTTCTCGTACAGGCGGCGGTCCAGGTGGATTTCGGAGTTGCCGGTGCCCTTGAATTCTTCAAAAATCACTTCATCCATCCGACTGCCGGTATCGACCAGAGCCGTTGCAATGATGGTGAGCGAGCCCCCTTCTTCCACGTTGCGGGCAGCGCCCAGGAATCGCTTGGGGCGCTGCAGGGCGTTGGAGTCGACGCCGCCGGTCAGCACCTTGCCGGATGAGGGCACCACATTGTTGTAGGCCCGGGCCAATCGGGTAATCGAGTCCAGCAGGATCACCACGTCTTTTTTCAGTTCAACCAAACGCTTGGCACGCTCGATCACCATTTCAGCCACGTGCACGTGGCGTGCAGCTGGCTCATCAAACGTTGAGGCGATTACTTCGCCCTTGACGGTACGCTGCATCTCGGTCACTTCTTCTGGACGTTCGTCAATCAGTAGCACCATCAAGTAGCTGTCAGGGTAATTGGTGCTGATGGCGTGCGCGATGTGCTGCATCATCACCGTCTTGCCGCTCTTGGGTTGTGCCACGATTAGGGCGCGCTGGCCTTTGCCAATGGGGGCAATGATGTCGATCACTCGCCCGGTGATGTTTTCATCGCCCTTGATTTCACGTTCCAGCTTCATCTGCTCTTTAGGGAACAGGGGCGTCAAGTTTTCGAACATCACCTTGTGCTTGTTCTCTTCTGGGCCGCCACCATTGACCTTGTCCAGCTTATTCAGTGCAAAGTAGCGCTCGCCATCCTTAGGCGTGCGCACTTCGCCTTCGATCATGTCGCCGGTGTGCAGGTTGAAACGACGCACCTGGCTGGGGCTGATATAGATGTCGTCGGTGCTTGCGGTGTAGCTCGTGTCAGGACTGCGCAGAAATCCAAATCCATCGGGCAAAATTTCCAGCACGCCATCGGCAATGATTTGCTCACCGGTACGAGCACGTTTTTTGATGATCGCAAACATCAGCTCTTGCTTTCGCATGCGACCGGTGTTTTCGATCTCAAGCTCTTCAGCCTGTTTGAGGACCTCTGAAACGTGCAGTGCCTTGAGTTCGTTTAAATGCATGGAGTGGGTCCCGTCTGGGAGTTGACCGAAAAATCGGAGTAATGAAAAGATTCAGAGGAGAGAGGGGTTGAGGCAAGACCTGTCGCTTAAGCCTCGGTGTTCTTAGCCCGGGAAGCGGGACCAGCCCTTGTGGGTCGCTGGTAAACGGACTGAATTATGACAGGAAAAAGTGACCGCTTGGCTGTGTGGCGGTCACTGATGAAAAATCACGCCAATTGTTGATCGATGAAAGCGATTAGCTGTGCCTTGCTTAGGGCGCCGACCTTGGTGGCTGCGAGTTGCCCGTCTTTGAACAACATCAGCGTGGGAATGCCACGAATGCCAAACTTGGCGGGGATTTCACGGTTCTCATCGACGTTCATCTTGGCGATGTTGAGCTTGCCTTCGTAGGCGGTCGACACTTCGTCCAGAATCGGGGCAATCATTTTGCAGGGACCGCACCACTCGGCCCAATAGTCCACCAAAATGGGGTGTGCGGATTTCAGCACGTCCGCCTCAAAAGTGGCGTCGGTTACATGTTTGATAAGGGCGCTGGCCATGGGGTTTCCTTTTGGAGTTTGCACAGAAGCTAAAGTGGCGGCCATTGTGACAGAAACCAAGTTGCTGCCGTGCGTGAAGCTGCTATGAGGAGCATAGCGAAAATTGATTCCCCATTCATTCTTGTGACATATTCATCGGGGTTCACCTTTTGGCGTGCCTGGTGCTGCGCCGGTGTGCCGCTGGTGGTAAGGGACAATGGGGGGCGCTCCACTACAAATCGGTCCGTGCGGCTTTTTTGACCGCCCAAGGCACCTTCATAGAACTACCGGCCCATGAATTCTGAAAATATTTTGTCCCTGCCCATAGCCATCATCGGTGGCGGCCCTGCTGGTCTAATGGCGGCGCAGGTACTCAGCGATGCCGGCATGTCGGTGCATTTGTTTGACGCCATGCCCTCCATTGGCCGAAAGTTCTTATTGGCCGGTAGAGGGGGCCTCAACCTGACGCACTCCGAAGGTGCTGACACCTTTGCGGGGCGCTATGGTTCACGCCGTGTTGCGATTGAAGGTCTACTGAAAGACTTTGACCCGGCTGCGGTGCGTGCCTGGGCGCTGGGCTTGGGTATTGAGACCTTTATCGGGTCTTCAGGTCGGGTGTTTCCAAAGGACATGAAGGCAGCGCCCTTGCTGCGGGCGTGGTTACAGCGCCTGCGCCATCCGGCCAAGGGGCCGGGTGTCCAATTTCATATGCGCCACCGATGGATTGGGTGGGAGGAAGGCGCTCCGACCACCCTGTGCTTTGACAGTCCCCACGGGATGCTACGGGTGCAAGCGGGTGCGGTTGTGCTGGCGCTGGGTGGCGGTAGTTGGGCGCGCCTGGGCTCCAATGGGGCCTGGGTTCCGCTGCTTGCAGCACGTGGCGTGGCGGTGGCGCCCCTGCTGCCATCCAATTGCGGTTTTGATGTGAAAGGCGGATGGACTGCGCATTTTGCGAGCCGATTTGCCGGTCAACCGTTTAAGTCGGTCGCGCTGTCGTTGACCAATTCACAGGGGGTTCACTTTGTCCGCAAGGGCGAGTTTGTGGCTACTGCAACCGGCGTGGAGGGCAGCCTGGTTTACGCGGCATCCAGTCTGTTGCGTGATGACATCATCCGCACTGGCAGTGCTACCTTTCATTTGGACCTGTTGCCGGATATGTCGCATGAGCGGGTAATGGCCGAAGTGCTGCACCCGCGCGGTACGCGCTCGCTGTCCAGCCACCTGAAAAGTCGGCTGCATATCGACGGCATCAAGGCTGGCATCCTGCACGAACTGCTGACCAAGGACGCCTTCAACAACCCGGCCCAACTGGCTGCCGCCATCAAGGCCCTACCCATTAACCTGATTGCCACCCGTCCTATCGATGAGGCCATCAGTACGGCGGGGGGGGTACTATTTGAGGCGATGTCGCCGGACCTGATGCTGGAGTCGCTGCCAGGCGTGTTTTGTGCCGGTGAAATGCTGGACTGGGAAGCACCCACTGGCGGCTATCTTTTACAGGCATGTTTTGCCAGTGGTTTGCGTGCCGGGCACGGCGTGCTGGACCTCCTGCATGAGAAAAAGTGAGGTTGACGAGTCTTGCCGAAAAGGATGGGACTGACGTGTTCGAGGGCCACACCCCTATTGTTAACAACAGAGAATCCAATTCATCAGTGAACTCAAACAGCTGCAGTCGATGGGTTTGGTTCTCCCCAGCCCAGCCTATCTGTTTGGCGCCGTTCTGTTCGGCATCGTTGGTTATGTTGCCTATCGACGGGGTAAGCTTGTATTACGTTCGGAACTTAAATGGACGGGCGTCGCCTTGATGGTGTATCCGTATGCCGTGTCAGAGACCTGGATGATGTGGTCAGTTGGAATCGCTCTTTGCGCTTGGCTCTATGTGAAGTGGAACTAAAAGGCAGACATTGCCTATATAAACGGCAGGTGGCAGTCGAGACCGTTGGTGCGAGACCGTTACTTGGCGATCTTGCTTCTGATTCGCGCTATCGTTACTTCCATGGGAGCATCCATCGCCACTTCAAGCCCAAGCTTTCTGGCAATGTCATTGACGATGCCCGCGTGCAGTGGAAGACCTCCAGCATCGATCGCTGAAATAAGGTTCTTCGCACGCTGTTCAGGTGTCGATGCTTTGGGGCGTGCAAGGATGCGATTGAGCCAGTTCATTTCGATAGCCGGGTTGTCTATGTGTGTTGCGGGTGAGTTTCCACTGCTTTGGAAATGAAAATATCCTAAGTCACGACCTCTGCGGGTTCACACAGGGGTCGGCTCCTTCGAGCAGTAACTGCACTTCCAGCGGCAGCCAACATGGTTGAGCCGATGGCGGTCCACTGTAGTCCATTGAGGTGCTCATTGAGGAGCAGGAACCCCAGCAAGGCGGCCACTGCGGGCTCAATGCTCGTCATAACTCCAAAGGCTTCCCTGGGCAATCGCTTCAGGGCCATCATCTCCAGTGAAATGGGGATGGCACTTGAGACAACCGCAACCCCTACGCCAAAGAAAAGGATATAGGGGTCCAGCAACGCACTTCCTGCCTGCCAGACACCAAATGGAACCACCGCCATCGCGGCCACTGTCAGCCCCAGTGCAACGGATTGGCCGGAATGCAAATGCCCTACCCGCTGACCAAAGACGATGTAAGCACCCCAGCATATTGCCGCCGAAAGGGCATACATCACGCCTACCGGGTCCAATGGCGCTGTTCCTGCGTCGATCGGGAGTAAAAGCCCCAAGCCGAGCACCGCCAATCCCAACCACACAAAATCGACTCTTCGGCGCGACGATGTTGCAGCCACTGTCAGCGGCCCGCAGAATTCAATGGCTACAGCAACACCAAATGGGATGGTGCGCAGGGACATATAGAAGAGTAGGTTCATGAAACCCAACGCAACCCCGTACTTGCACACTGAAATGGCGTCCATCCGTGACAGACGCCAACGCCATGGGCGCCAAAGTACAAGCATCACGAGTGCAGAAAGGCCTACGCGCAACGCGGTCGTGCCCAAGGGACCCACTTGTGGAAAGAGCTGCTTGGCAAATGATGTGCCAATACCCAATGCCGTGACAGAGCCAAGAACTGCAAGGAGAGGAAAGGCATGCTGCCAACGCTGTGGGGTCATACTTCGACAATAAATGTTGACCCGAGTTGGTAGTGCCACCTGACTCCAAGGTGCTACAGCCAGGCGCTACAAAAAGCTGATCTTTAGTGCAACTTGGACTTAAGTCCTTGATTGCAAACAACTTTAAAAATGAGGTTGACGAGCCTGACCCCAGCACTGGCTCCACAGTTAGGGCTGCTTGGTTCCCCACCTGACCCGGTTGGCCGCTTCACCATGTGGGAAGGCCCGTCAGCTTGAATTGTAGCCATATACG
>JBAWYQ010000253.1:0-5285 GCA_037143475.1 Burkholderiales bacterium
GCGGCACCGGGTGTTAGCACTCAGTGTCGACGAGTGCTAATGATAAGGGCTTTTCTGGAAGTTTCAAGGGAGGATTGGCCACATACCCCACAAACCTGCAGTGAATTCGGGTAAATACTTGCCGCAGTTCGAACGGGTGCGACCAGTCCACGCTATTTGGCACCGAACGCTGCCGCGCGTGTTGTTGTCTATTGCAGGTCTGGGAAATAGTCTGCGAAGTAGCTTTGCAGTGCATTGCTGTTGGCCACTTCCAGTTTGGTTCGAATTTTCCCCCAATGGTTTTCCACTGTGCGGTAGTCGATGGGCCGAGCGGGGTTCAATGCCGTCAAAATCTGGGCGGCCTCCTTTGCCGACTTGCCCTTGGCGATGACCGGAGCGACTTCTTTCTCACGGTCCGACAGGCGGGACCATTTTTGGTCAGCAAGCTGTCTGTCGCGCCGCTTGATTGCGATGTACATGGCCTTCTCTTTGGCGGCCTGCACGGTGTCCAACAATAGTTCCTCCGAGCAGGGTTTTTGCAGCCAACTCACCGCCCCGTCCTGCATGGCGTCAACGACTTGGGGAATGGTGCCGTGTCCGGACAGGAAAATGACGACCAGCGGACTCTTGCGGTCTTTCAACGCCTGAAACACTTCCAGCCCGCTCATACGACCAACTTGTCCGCTAACGTCATCAAAACGCAAATCCAGTACGGCGATGCCACTTGCATTCACATGGGCGTTTTCCAGGAATTCTTCACCTGACTCGAATGATTGCACCGCGAAGCCATCAAGGCGCGCCAAAATAAGGGCTCCCAGTGATTTGCGCATGGGCTGGTCGTCGTCCACGATATACAGGTTCAGGTTGTTGGGGTTCATGGTTCTATGGGTATGTAGATGGAAAACATGGCGCCGCCTTCTGGCCGGTTGGCAAACTCGATGCGGCCACCGTGCAGCTCCATGGTGGTGCGACAAATGTTCAAGCCCAGGCCCAAACCATCGGCCTTGGTGGTGAAGAACGGCTGGAACAGGGCCTGGCTGACGTCATCACCTATGCCAGCACCGGTGTCCCAGACCCGCGCGCAAACGCGGTCGCCTTCACGGCTGGTCTCTATGGTCACCACCCGATCCGTGGGGAACTTGTCGTGCATGGCCTGCATGGCGTTGAGTACCAAATTCAAAATCACTTGCTCCAGCAGTACCCGGTCTGCCTTGATCAGCGGGAGGTCATAGGGCATGTGGGTGACGATGCGGGATTTCTGATGCCGGGCTTCCGGGCGCATCAGTGCAATCACGTTGTTGACGATGTCGTTGATGGCGCATGGTTGAAAACCTGGTGTGCTCTGCCGCACGAAGCCGCGAATACGAGAGATGATTTCTGCGGCACGTTGCGCCTGCTCGCTGATGTCGCTCAGGGTTTCGTTCAGCAGTTCGGCGTGCCCTTTTTTTGCAAAGCCCTTGGCTGCACCCGAGTAATTGACCAAGGCCATCAAGGGCTGACTCAGTTCATGTGCCAGGGTAGACGCCATTTCGCCCATATTGGCCAAACGGCCGGTGCGTTGCATCTGAATGGCGTGCTGAAGGTGTTGCTCTTCGGCACGCTTTTGCGGGGTGATGTCGACCATGGAACTCATCCACCCGGTGTGCAGGCCGCTGGCGTCAATCAATGGCGCGGTAAACACCATCATGTAAAGGTCGTGACCATTGGCGTGGCGGTAACGTGCTTCATAGCCGGTCAGGGCGGCCTGTCCCTTGAGTGCGGCTTCGTTGTCAGCCCAATGCTTCTCGGTTTCTTCCGGGTGCCAGTAGGGGTAGGGCGGCAGGCGCTCCATCAAGTCTGCTGCCTTGTAGCCGGTGATTTCGCACAAAGCCGGGTTGACGTACTTGACGCGGCCCTCAAGATCCCGGGCACGCATGCCGGTTTGCATTGAATCTTCCATGGCCTTGCGAAAGGAGGCCGCATCGGCCAGATCTTTTGTGCGCTCATCGACGGTCAATTCCAGCTCGCCACGCAAACGGCGCAGCTCCAGCATGCGGGTTTCGCGCTGGCGCCACAGCAGGCCGCCAAACAGAAAAATGGCCGACAGTAAAACACCCATGGTGACGGTGATCCAACGGGCCTGTTGCGCGGGTGCCAGGTCGGCCGTGACCATCAACATCCAGTCAAACTCCGGCAATTGCTCCTCTATCGCGAGAAAGTTCTTGTCGACGCCGTCGATCTGCATCGATATGCGCTGGTAGGGGTTGCCCGATGACGGTTGGACGGTCCATGCGGTGGGTGGAAATGATCGGCCTTTGCCATCAGTGCCAGTGCCATATTGTTTGGTCTCGTTGAGTTCAGCCAGATCCTGGTCGCTCAGCTGGCGCGTCGCCGTGTACAGCTGAGGCGTGATCGACGACAGGAAGACAATGCCGCGCTTGTCGATCAGAAACAGCGGGCTCTCCGCCTGCACCCAGGTTCTTTCGACGTCGCTCAGAGTGACCTTGATGGCCATCACACCGCGCACAGTGTCGCCAACTTGCACGGGGGTGGCAAAAAAGAGACCCGGCAAACCCGAGGTAGAGCCTACCGCATAAAAGAAGCCCAGACCTCCGGCTCGAGCCTGATTGAAGTAGGGGCGAAATCGATAGTTATCGCTCTTGAAACCCAGGGCGCTGTTCCAGTTGCTGGCCGACAGCACCCAGCCACTGGTGTCCATCAAGTAGAGCGCCTCCGAGCCGACCCGACGGTTGATGTCTTCCAGGTACACATCGACCCGATCAACCGTTTCCTGCAGGGGCGAAGCGGCCAACAGTTGGGCGACCACCGGGTTTTGCTTGTTAGTGTCCGGCAGCGACATGGTGTCGCCATCTCTTTGCGCGTCGGTTGCTGGCATGCGCTTGTGCGCCGCTGTCAGGAGGGCCGAAATGTCGCTCTGTTGGCCACTGGTAAAAGGGATGTGCTTATAGCGTGCCACCGTGCCACGCAGCGTGAGGGCTTGCACCTCCAGGCTGCGGCGCATGGCCTCCACCAGTGTGCTGATTTCTCGGCGCGCAGCCCACTCGCCGCCAGCGGCCAAAAGGCCGACCCACACCACAACGGCAATGGCCAGTAGCGCCTGCTGGGTCTTGGTGCCCCGCCCCTTGAAGTGGACGGGCGCACGCGATGGGTAGGCTGGCAATGTCATGGCGCGTGGGTTGTGGGGTTGCGGCTATTCTCGTTGACCCTGCTGCACTGTTGACCTGGGCTTTGTGGATTGCTGCTGGATGCGGCCTTTTGGACCGTCCCAGCGCGCCACACCCAGCGTGTCCAGGGGGTTCTTGATCTCTTTCCACACCGCGTGGTAGGCACCCTCTTGTAGCTCGTCAAGGTGGCTCAGGATGCAGCTTTGCAAGGCATTTACCAGTTTGCCTTTCTCGCCGTTGGGTCTGAAGGGGCGTGTAAGCAGGAGGTTAGGTGCTGCAAGGAAGTTCACGTTGTAGGCGTTGAGCTTGACGTAGTTGCGTTTGGCGATGGTGAAAGGTGCCTGGGCAGACAAGTCATAGTCTGCGAGCATCAACCCACTGGCGGTTGCATGCTTGTTGACTGCCGGGTAGGGCCAGCCGCCTGTGGTGAAGACGGCCTGAACGTTGCCTGCGAGTAGCTGGGAAATGGCCTGATCATCTGTCTCAGCGTTCACGTGCACCATGCCATAGCCGGTTTGCTTCTCCAATGTTTCACCCAGCAATTGGGCTGAACCGACTTGCGCAACTCTGGCACCCTTGAGGTCAGAGAATTTTGTAAAAGTCTTAACCGTTCCTGAGAATGGGACGTATGGGTTTTCGCCGACCTTCGATCCCCCGCTCTTGGTAATGATGTGCAGCAGGTTGGCATGCATGGGCATGATGGCTTGCAAGGCGGCAATGTTCTGGTCACCTTCTCGGCCCATTTTTTGCAGCACATCGATCTGCGCAAAGCCAATGTCTGCCTCGCTGGAGGATAGTGCCATCAGGTTTTGCAGGCCGCCGGTACTATGCACCTGGCACATCAGCGCCACGTTGCCACAGACTTTTTGAATGTCGGCGGCCAGCTGGGTGTAGACCCCGGTTTTGGGTCCAGTGGCAATGCGCAAACCACACTCACCGGTTGACTCTTGGGCACTTGCGCCCAGGGCAGTGGCGCAGAGCACTGCGACGGGCAGCAGTTTTTTGAATGTGACAGTTTTCATGGGTATCTCCTTGGGGTTAGTGAACATAGGTGGGTGCGGTGGGAAGTTGCTGTGTGCCGTCGCTGCCATTTGGCTGGCCGCTTGATAGCCAGACGGCAAAGATCAGTGCCACGAATACGATGGAACTGATCCAGCGCAGGACTTTCCAGAAGGTCATGAGAGGCTCCTTGGGGTTTGTGTCTGAAGGACCGACAACTCGTCCAGCGGGTCCATGGCGGTGTTGGCGAGGTAGTTGCGGGTGGGGGCGTTGATGGAGCGCAGGTCTACGTCCAATTCGGCAAACACCATGTTGAAGCGGTTCTGCACCGAGCGCAGGGCTTCGTCGGACAGGAGGTCCTGCATCAGGTCCTGCATCTCCGTCGGGTTGAGCGCAGCCATGACCACCTGCCCGGCCTGCGCAAATTTCCATTCAAAGGCCTTTTGAGTCACCTGCGTGCGAAAGTCCTCCAGCGCCTTGTGGGCTTCGTTCAATCGACCGATATTGGCCTGGTAGAAATGGTCCATGCGGGCAATGGCGCGCTCCTGCTTGTCCAGCACATGGTGGGGGGCCTTGCCCTTTCGCTCGGCGACCATTTCGCGCATCGACTCGATCTGTCCGCCAATGCAGACCAGCGCGCGCCTGAAGGTCTGCAAGCGTTCTTCGCGGCGAAGGCAGTCGTTTTGTAGTTGCTCAATCGGGTTGTCACGTGCTTCCTGCTTGCGTGCCTGCAGTAAGCGGTTCTCCAGCTTCTGTAACGCCAGCGGCATGGCTTGCAGTGCCACAAATCCGACCAACGCCATGCCTGCCAGTGTTAGCAGCCCCGCACCTGCTGTGATGGCCATAGTGATCAGCGGCGCGGACACAGCCAGCGCGCCCACAACAGCAGCCACAGCGATAGCGCGCAGCCACCAGGCTTTAGGTATATCGAACCGCTTTTGGGTATTGGGTGTTGCGGGCATTGCATTCCTCCGTGTTGTCGTGTGGTCCATGCATGCAGTGTCGAATTTGCAGCCGGTTTGCACATCCGCACGATTGCGACTCGCCGCTGTGTAGGACTACGCACGGGTTTACCCGCGTCTGCCGGCCGCTCTCAGGACTTTGGGATACTCTTATCTTGTCGAACCGTTAACAAACCTATGC
>JBAWYQ010000254.1:0-5266 GCA_037143475.1 Burkholderiales bacterium
GCGGTAGGGCTAATTCAAAATGCGCGCAATTGGCAACGTCCTTTGGTTTACGACTTTCGGGTGCAGTCATTGAATCCACTTTCACCTAATTTTTGGGAAGCCAACCGCGCCTTGATTGACTTGCTCTGGGCCGCACAATGTGGCTGAACTGGTTGCACATACACGAACGTTATGTCACACGGTCGCTTTTGAGGCGTGGGTACTAAGGCTGCTGCCTGCCGGGCGGTCCTTAATCTCGGCAGCCAAATGACGTAGCTCAGGTTTAAAAATCTTACCCACCAGCGTCATTGGCATGTTCGGCAGCACAGTAACTGACTTGGGACGAGCGGGAGGCTCATCGACGCGCTCACACACAAAAGCCAGCAGTTCAGCTTCATTAGCCTGTGCACCTGGCTTGAGCGTGACGAACAACACGGGCAATTCACCCGCATAGGCATCGGGCGCACCAACAGCCGCGCAATGTTGCACGGCGGGATGGCCGGCCATGGCGTCTTCGATGCCCTTGGGGTCGATGTTGTGGCCGCTGCGTATGATCAGGTCTTTAGAGCGACCACTTAAGTTCAAGCGTTCCTGGTCATCCAACCATCCCAGGTCACCGGTGGCCAACCAGCCATCGGCAGTAAAGGCGTGTTGGTTGTCGTTGGAGTCCACAAAGCCGGAGAATAGATTTGGCGATTTGAAGATGACCATGCCTTGCGCGCCGTTGGGCATGTCGCGGTCCGTGGGGTTGCCATTCTCGTCCAGTGCCACCACGCGCATCTGTGTGTGCGGCAGGCGAAACCCGACACAACCTACCGGGGCATTGACGCCAGGCGGAGTGATGGTCGAGATACCAGCCATTTCAGTCATGCCAAGGCTCTCATGCACGTGAATTCCAAATTGGGCTTCAAAGCGCACTGCCAGGTCCGGACTCAGTGGGGCTGCCCCGGTACGGCAATAGCGCAAAGTGGAGATGTCCGCATCGCCCACCGGTACGTTAGCCAGCGCCGCCAGCACTGTCGGAACGGCCGACACGGCAGTGGCGCGGTAACGTTCGGCCAGACGCCAGTAGTTGTCAATGACCTCGCGGTTGCGAAACAGTGAGGTGGTCGGCATCACGACCTCAGACCCAGCAGCAAACGAAGTCAATGCCCCAGGCAACACACCGGCGACGTGGAACAGCGGGTAGCCATTGATCACGACATCATCGGCGCGCGTGCCTTGTAGCTGCACGCAGACCCAGGCAGTAAACACCTGGGCACCATGGCTGTGGCGCGCCAGCTTGGGCGCACCGGTGGTGCCGCCAGTATGAAAGTAAGCCGCAATGTCGTTAGGTGAAATGGTGCGGCCACTGAGCAGCCTATCGCTGCATTCTTCCCTGCGTTCACCATCAAAGTCCAGCACGCCTGTAGGCAATGGATGAGTGGGGGTTCCGTTCAATGGCGCAACACGCAACACGTGCGTCAATGTGGGCACCTGTGTGCGTATCCGCAAGGCCTTGGACCAGATGCCCGTGTCATCGTCAGCGCCCCAAGCAAACAACACCTTGGCTTTGCCCGCGTTGAGCAAGGACACCAACTTTTCTTCACTGAGAAGCGGGTTTAGCGGCTGCACAATACCGGCGGCCTCGCCACCCCAGAGCGCCAGATGGTAGTCCATGCAGCCGGGCAACAAAACGCCAATTGCATCATACGGCTGCACTCCAATGCGGTGTAGCAGATTGGCAGTCTGGTGGATTCCGACAAGTAGTTCGGCATACGACCAACGAATGGGCTCGTCATCCGGATTGGCGGTGCGCAAAAAGGTCAGCGCGGTCTTGTTGCCAAAGGCCTGGGCCGAGCTTTGGAAGATCTCGTAGGTGCTGCGCAACGTCAGCGCTTCGTCAAGCGGCGTTTCTTCCAAGCGGCGGATATCGGACAGGCTACGGATAGGGAATTGGGCTTTAAATGGCATGCACCATGGTACTGGTGCCTGGCTCGGTCCGGTGTTGCGCAGGTGTCAATCCACTGCATTTTTACGCCGCTATTGCAACGCCTTCAGTCGACTGAAATTCAGCGAACGCAGCAGAACGCCAATTCCACCCACGACTATGACGCCTGTCGTAGCGATGCTGGGTATCAACGCGCCATCCACAGCAACGCCCAATGACTGGCCGATAAAGAAGCAAGCGGCAAATGCAGCAACCGCAGCGCCTCGGCGCTCTGGTGCCATTTGTGTGGCGTTGATCTGCAAGGTGTTGTGCAGCATGTAAAAGCCCAATCCAGCCACAAAGCAAGCGGGGATCGACCACCACCATTGATTGGCAAGCGCGACCACCAGAAATGCAGAAAAAACCAGAATGCCACCCCACTTGCTCAAGCCAGATTCCCCCAGGCGGTGTACGAGTTGACGTGCAGACATCGCAAAGAGCAGCCCACCCATGCCAAACAGCATGACGACCTGCCCTGAAGAAGCCAGTGACATCCCATGAACCTGGTGCACATGGGAAACGATGAATGCAAATGAGCCGTAAAGGAATGCTCCTTCGGCAAACACCGTCAGCAAGACGATCCGTGCCCATGGGATCGAGAGAATTTGAACGAACTCATGAATCATCCTGTTCAGTGCCGAGCCTTGTCCGCGGCGAACCTGCTTCGCATGCGATGGCAAACGCCGGTTGATCGCAAGCAACAGTATTCCGATTGCAACAAAGGCAACTGCGATCGTCATAAAAGGAGTGCGCCAATGCAAATGGTCGGCGGCATATCCGCCAAAAAAAACACCGGTGGACAGTCCGAGAATCTGGCCGATCAGAAAACGCGCCAGTATGGGCTGTCGACGCTCATAGGAAATCACGTCACCAATCCATGCCATCGATAGTGGAATGATCGACGCTGCGGTCGCTCCGGCCACGGTTCTAGCGATCACGAGAAAATCAAAGGACTCGGCAAGTGCACACGCTGCAGTTGTAAATGCACAGGCAATGCAACCCCATGCGACAACACGGTACTTACCAAATCGGTCACCCATTGGTCCGAACAACAGCTGGGCAAAGCCGTATGCCACGGCAAACGCGGTGATCACATGGGCGGACTCACCGAGACTCAATGAAAAGTCAGAGGCCAGGCGAGGCAGCAAGGCATCCGTTACGCGAAGAGAGATGCCGCTGGCAAAGGCGGCTATGGACAATCCCAATATTGCGCCACGCGGTATGACTTTCTCTGCAGGCGAGTCGGGCGAATTTACAGTCACATGCCGCGCAGTTTCAATATTGGTAGCGACAGGGTTGGAAGTTTTGGGCATGCGTTGATAGTGTTGAACATAGACCCTCACCTCAGGCAGTCCACTAACAATGTGATCGTCAAATTGGAATGTCAGCGAAAAGGCACCGCCTAGAGAAGCGGCAGGACACTGAAGTCTATGGTTTAACCTCAATCCTTGTTTGAATGCAGGGTACTTATGAACCGACGCGTGCCATTGCGATGAGGCGGCACAACCGGCTCCCGACTATGCGGTCCGCCCCTCAAGGGCTCGCCAATCACGCGGCTCAGCGGCTGAAACTCCGGCAATGGGGCACTTTGACACCCCACAGCCCATGCCATACTTTGCCTGGTGCGGTTGATTTCCTATCCTTGGCCGCGGCTAGCGCACCCAGACGGCAAAATCTCGACGGTACTGCTGCTCGTCGCGCGCTATTCACGAAAGACAATGCATGAAAGTACCCATCCTGTATGTGTTCAACATCTCGCACTACTGTGAGAAGGCCCGCCGGGCATTGGAGCATTTTGGCATTGCCCATGAGGTGCGCCATGTGATGGTGGGCACGCACCGCCGCAGCTTTGCTGCGACCGCTTGTAGCACCCAAAGAGCATCCCATGGTGCATGCGATCGTTTTCCAAATAACCGTTTCTGAGACGATGCAGGCTCGGGCACAGCGGACTGCGCTGCAGTTTGTGCGCAAGATGTATGCGGAGCATCGACAATGGCAAAATTTGCCAGGAGTCTGGGTAAATTGGGGTGCTTGCTGTACTGGTCATGTAGTCACTATTGGAGACGCATTCGATGGCAATCAAACGAAAAAAGGTGGTCATCATTGGCGCCAATTTTGCTGGGCTCACCGCGGCAATCCAATTGCCAAAATCGCTGGACGTGACGGTAGTCGACCCATCACCGCATTTCGAATGGATTCCGGCAATCCATGAAATTCTCTCGGGTGTCAAAACACCGCGGGGTCTGCAGTTGGACAGGGCACAGATCATTGCGCGAGCCGGGCATCGGTTTGTACAAGACAGCGTTGCACACATTGACGCGCGCCGCCACCGCGTGTCGACTGCCGCTGGGGAATGCCTGGCGTACGACGTTGCGATCGTTGCAGCGGGTGGCGTGACAAACAACTACCACATACCCGGCGTAGACAACTACACGTGGCCGTTTCGAACTGTCGCAGACAGCCTGGCCATTGAGCAGCAACTCGACATCATTCGGCAGACGCGGTCCGCGCTTCAGGTCGTCGTCGTCGGTGGCGGCATATCGGGTGTTGAGGCGTTGGGCGAGCTGTTGCGGCGCTACCGTGACCGGCCAAATATTTCGTTTGCCATCGTCGAGGCGAGCAATCAACTGATGCCCGGGTTTCCCAATACGATTGATGCCGACCTAAGACGAATTTGCCAGGGCCACAACGTGTCGATTCACACCGGCGACCCGGTTAACCGCATCACGCCAAGAGGCGTTTGGCTGGCTTCTGGCAAGCGGGTGCCGTCGACCCTTACCATCTGGGCGGCCGGGCTTGCACCGCCGCCCCTGTTGCGTGAGGCGAAGTTGATTCGCCCACCCCATACCTGGGCGCCTGTTCATCAAAGCCTGCAGAGTCGCTATGCGCAAGACATTTTTGTTGTTGGTGATGCCGCGGTCTTGCCAACGCCGGTAGGTAAACAGGCCTATAACGCCATCGACATGGGCGCCTTGGCTGCGCAGAACACCACGCGCTGGCTGGCAGGTCAAAGCCTGAAGGATTTCAAAGCGTCCGCTAAACCGATGCTGGTGGCATTTGGCGATCTGGAAACCTACCTTGTAGCCAACAAAGTCGTGCTTGCAAGCAAGACACTGGCTGCTGCAAAAGAAGGCGTCTATCAACTATTTATGGCGCAAACTGCACCACAGAATGGCTTGCGTGTGGTGCCAGGCGCGCTACGCCGGCTGCGCAAGAGCTGGCAAGAACTGCTTGTGCCTGGTCTACTCTCCATCAAAGACTTTCGCGCAATGGATGATTGTCGGACATTGAAACTGCTGTGATGAGCCCAAGCGCTGG
>JBAWYQ010000255.1:0-5248 GCA_037143475.1 Burkholderiales bacterium
TGTATTCGTTCGACGCCGGCACGCCCTTCACCGCAGGCACCTGGGTGGCGGCGCGTGCCGGTGCCAACTGCGCGCTCAGCGCCGCGCAACGGTTGCTGCTGGGCGACCGCGCATCCTTTGCCCTGAGTCGTCCGCCGGGCCACCATGCCGGCGCCGACTTTTTCGGGGGCTACTGCTTTCTGAACAACGCCGCACTGGCCGCGCAGCACTTGCGCGCCGCGGGCATGGTCAAGGTGGCCGTTCTGGACATTGATTACCACCACGGCAACGGCACCCAGGCCATCTTTTACGAACGGCCTGACGTTTTGTTTGTCAGCATCCACGGCGACCCGCGCACCGAGTACCCGTTCTACCTGGGCCATGCGGACGAGCGCGGCTTTGGTGCGGGGTTGGGCGCCAACCTTAACCTGCCGCTGCCACGCGGCACCGGTTTTGCCGTGTGGTCGCAGGCGCTGGACACCGCTCTATGCGCCATCGGCGAGTTTGGAGCGAATGCGCTGGTGGTGTCCCTGGGGTTGGACACTTTTGTGGGCGACCCCATCTCGGGCTTCACGCTGGGCAGCGACGACTACCTGCAGGTGGGGCGGCGCATCGCGGCAGCGCGCTTGCCCACTGCGTTTGTGTTCGAAGGCGGTTACGCCGTGGCCGAGGTCGGTGTAAATGCCGTCAATGTGCTCGAGGGCTTTGCAGGTGCTGGGGCTTGACGCTGTCCATGTGCAGGGGTTACCCTGCCAGCGCGTGGTTGCTGTCAACATGCAGGAGGTCAAAATGATCAAGTTTTTGTGGATTGCCACTCTTGCAAGCTGGGGCTGCGCCGCGGCGTGGGCGCAGGGCGCACCGCTGAAGTTGGTCACCATTCTGGCCCTGGATCGCCCCATCATGGTGGCTGAAAAGACTGTGCTCGATGCCGCCTTTGCACGTACTGGGTTGCAGTTTTCGTTGGAATACAAACCGGCCGAGCGCGCCCTGATTGGCTTTAGGGACGGCAGTTTTGACGGCGACGTCAACCGCATTGGAAGCTTCTACCAGTCGCATCCCCAAGCCATACGGGTTGAGCCCCACATTCAAAACGCCTACTTTTACGCAATTGGTGCCGCCGCCACCGACAAGCCCGCGTCTTGGGCAGACCTGCCCCGCTATTCGATAGCCTATGTGCGAGGCTTCAAGGGGATTGAGATCCGGACCGCGGCCGTGTCCGTTCGCGAAGTCACCGATTCGGATGAGTCCTGCCTGATGATGGCCGCGGCGCGCCGCGTGGACTGGTGCATTTTGCCGGCTGACCGCAAAGGCGCTTGGCCCCTGCAGGCCCAATATGCGGAGCAGCTCAGTGGCGTGCTTATAGACAACGTCAAGGTCTACATCTGGCTGGGCCCTCAACATGCCGATGCGGCACAGCGGCTGACTCGGGCTTTACGCGAGATGGAGAAGTCCGGTGAACTACAGAGGTCCATGGCATCGTTTCGCCAGGCCGATTGAAACCAGTTTTCGCGCGAGCCCATCGCATGCCCATTGCATTTTTTGACGTTCTGAAACCGCGCTCCGCCAGAGCCAGTCTGGCCGCCATCGTGCTGATCGCATCGAGCGTGCTGATGGGCACCTTGTCGGCCGGGTCCTATTTTTTGACTGAGCAGCGACTCAACGACGAAAAGCATGCGCTGTGGCAGCAGGTCCAGCAGCATTTGGGGCCGCCGGTTGGCAAGACGTTATGGGTCTATGACCTGCCTGGTCTGAATGCCGTGCTGCGCGCGGAATTGGGTGGTTCTGTGCTGGGTCTTGCGGTAGTCGATGGCTTGGGCGCTGTGGTGGCACAGCAGGGCCTGGCGCTTCCGGTTGGCGGGGGCACTGTGCCGGGTGACGCAGAGGTGCTGGTCATGGATATCCCTGTCGTTGAGAAACAGCATCTCGGGCGCATTCATGTGGCCTGGTCCGATGCCACCCTGCGTCAGACCTTGCGGGTCACCTTGTGGCTGGCGCTGGCACAGCTGGTGGCTGTCAACCTGGTGTTGCTGACGGTGGTGTGGGTGGGCGTGGACCGGCTGATTTTCAAGCGGGTCTATCGCCTGCAACGCGCGCTCGACCTTGCAGCAAGTCGAGACGAAGCCGCCGATATCGTTGCCTTGCCGGTTAGCGCTGCCAATGAATTTGGCGCCATCACGCGCAGCATTAACACCATTACCGCGCGGCTCAGTGAAGAGCTGGATGCCGGTCGGGAGTCCGAGGAAGAGGCTCGCATGGCTTTGGCCAATATGCAAAACGCGCAGGAGGGGTTGGTGCAGGCCGAGAAAATGGCCTCGCTGGGGCGCCTGGTTGCGGGTGTCGCCCATGAACTCAACACCCCAATCGGCAATATCGTCATGGTTGCCAGTGCCCAGCAGGAAGTGGCCCAAGAGCTCAGCCAGGCGGCGGCCTCTGGTTCGCTCACGCGCACCGCGCTGACTGCCATGGTTAGCAGAATCGAAGAGGGTGCTGGCCTGATGCTCGTCAGTTCGCGCCGCGCCGCAGACCTGATCCAGAATTTCAAGCAAGTCGCGGTGGACCAGACCACTGACCAGTTGCGCGATTTCGATCTGGCCCGTCAAATGGCCGAGGTGTTATCCGTCATCATCCACGTGGTTGCCAAAACGCCCATCCAGCTGGTCCAGCAACTGGAGACTGGTATTGCCATGCACAGCTACCCGGGCCCACTGGGGCAGGTGTTGACCAATCTGGTCATGAATGCGGTCAAACACGGCTTTAACGACACGCAGCCTGGCACCATTACCGTGTCCTGCGCGCGTGAGGGCGAGCGGGCCCGCATCACCGTGACGGACAACGGAGTTGGCATTCCGCCCGAAAACATCGGCAAAATATTTGACCCCTTCTTCACTACCAAACTCGGTCAGGGTGGCACGGGCCTGGGCCTGCACATCTCGCACAACATGGTCTGCGGCCCGTTGGGCGGGCGCCTGGCAGTGCAAAGCACGCCCGGCGGTTCCACCACCTTCACCGTGCTGTTGCCCTGTGTGGCCCCCGGAGCGGATCGAACCTGATTTTTTTCACAAGGAGCCCTTGACCATGAAACGTCGTCACATTGACAGATGGGTTCCGATCAGGGCACCAGGTATTTCAAGAATGGCGATTTAAATGCGGAGTAACCCGGTCTGACTGGCGGGCAGTCAATATGGCAGTCGTCACCTCCGCAAACCCCGCACCGCGTTCGGTTGGCGTGATATAGCTTGGCAAGTGCGTCAACTGATCGGAAAACCGGCGGATGTTGGCTACGCCCACGCTGTGCGTGAAGCGTTCAAACATGGCCTGGTCATTGCCTGAATCGCCCACAAAGACCCAGTGATCCAGCTCTTGCGCCAAGTCGCGGCCGAGCAGTTCACGCACGATCCAGCTGGCGCCCAGCCATTTGTTGAAGTTGCCAAAGCAGCCGTGGATGTGGATGCTGCTTACTGTTGTTTGGAGGCCCTCGCGTTGCAAGATCGCCAGCACGCGTTGTACGGTCTCCGGCGGCAAATGGGCGTATTCGTTGTAGTCAAAGGCTATGTCGGTCTCGCGGCCGGTGCTGTCGCGGCTGAGGAATACGCCCGGCACTTCGAACATCACACGGGTGGCAATTTTCTGCATCCGCGCCTGGTTGCTGGCGCGGGTGGCTGCATCCTGTTGGTATAGTTTTGATAGCGGCTCACGCAGGTTTAACGGGGGCTCCAGACCAATTTGGCATATGCTGGCTTTCGTGTGCTTCTGCACAAACGCCACTCCGCCATTTTCAGCGACCATGGCGTCGACGGGCCACGGGGTCGCACCTCCCATGAATCGCTCACACCAGCCAATGGGGCGCCCGGTAATGGGTATGACGACCAGCCCCGCCGATTTCAAATCAGTGAGTGCCTGCAGTGCATCGGGCGTGATGGCGCCGTCCGTCGTGAGTGTGTCGTCGATGTCGGTAAACACACCGGCGATTTGGCGTCGGGCCTCAACAGGCCAATCGGCAAGAGGTTTCATGGCGACAAGGGCGGGGGCTACATCTATCCGGCGGTTTGCAGGGCTAATCCAGCATGCTCACGCAGCGGATGGAAGTGGATCTTCGGAAAGCGCTCCTGGGCCAGTCGCACGTCATACGGGCTGGTGCACAGATAGGCCAATGTGTTGGCCGCGTCGCGCGCCATGCGCATGGGGTAGGCCTCGCAAAATGCTTTCAACTCCTGCGGGGTGCCAGCGGTGATCCAGCGTGCGCCGGTGTACTGACAGCCTTCGAGTCGGATGTCGGCGTCATATTCGCCTTTAAGGCGGTGCTGTACCACTTCAAACTGCAGTTGACCGACAGCACCCAGCAGCATATTGCCGCCGACCTCGGGGCGAAACACCTGGATGGCACCTTCTTCACCCAACTGGGCCAGCCCCTGCTGCAATTGTTTAGTGCGCAGCGGGTTGCGCAGCACCACGGTCATGAACATCTCGGGCGCGAAGAAAGGCAGGCCGGTGTACAGCAGGTTGACGCTGCCGTCGGTAATGGTGTCGCCCAATTGCACGCCGCCATGGGTGGTAAATCCCACGATGTCGCCGGCATAGGCTTCTTCGACCGCCTCGCGACGCTGGCTCATGAAGGTGACCACCGATGTGGGGCGTAACTCCTTGCTGGTGCGCATGACTTTGAGCTTCATGCCCGGCGTGTACTTGCCCGAGGCCACGCGTACGAATGCGATGCGATCGCGGTGGTTGGCGTCCATATTGGCCTGAACCTTGAACACTACACCGCTGAAAGCGTCGTCGTCTGGCTGGACTTCCTTGACCACGGGCTGCTTGTTGACGACAAACGAACTGGTGCGCTTGCCCGGCGAAGGGGCCAGATCGACGAGGGCGTCCAGCACCTCCATCACGCCGAAGTTGTTGACGCCAGAGCCGAAAAATACAGGGGTTTGCTTGCCGGCCAAAAAGGCCGCGTGGTCCCACGCCGGGGACGCGCCGGTGGCGAGTTCCATGCTGTCCACGGCGCTGGTCCACTCGTGGCCAAAGCGGGCCAACAAGGCGGCCGGATCACTCACCGGCATGGAGTCAAAGTCTTGTGGGCGGCGGTCCTTGCCGCCGTCAAAAACCGTCATCATCTGCGTGCGCAGGTTGACGATGCCGCCGAAGGATTTGCCCTGGCCCACGGGCCAGGTCATTGGCACGCAGGGCATGCCCAGCTCACGCTCGATCTCGTCCAGTATGTCCAGCGGCTCCCGCACTTCGCGGTCCATCTTGTTGACGAAGGTGATGATGG
>JBAWYQ010000256.1:0-5223 GCA_037143475.1 Burkholderiales bacterium
GGCTGCAATTTTCAGTAATGCGCGTTTTTGCAAATCTGTCATGTCAGTTCTTTCTAAAAAACTTGGGGTTGCGGAAAAAATCAGCGGGTAGGCTGAGGAAACTAGGAACCTGGGTAAAACGGTTTGCCAATGGCAGCAGGCATATTAATACGAATCCAGCGCGGGTTGCGCGAGATCAGTGCCAGCACCACAATAGTGGCCAGGTACGGCAGCATACTCAAAAACTGACTGGGCAGCTCCACGCCAATGCCCTGTAAATGAAATTGCAACATGGTGACCCCGCCAAACAAATAGGCTCCAAGCAATACGCGTGCCGGGCGCCAGGTAGCAAAGGTGGTCAGCGCCAAAGCAATCCAGCCCTTGCCCGACACCATGCCCTCCACCCACAGCGGCGTGTAGACGATGGATATGTACGCACCTGCCAGCCCACACAGTGCGCCACCAAGAGCGACGGCGCTCAGGCGAATCCAGCGCACCGGGTAGCCCAGCGCATGGGCCGACTCGGGGCTCTCCCCCACACTTCGCAAAATCAGGCCCGAACGGGTGCGGTACAGAAACCAGATCAGCACCAGCGCAAATACCACCGTCAAATACACCAGCGGGTGCTGGCGAAACAGGGCCGGACCAATAAAAGGGATGTCCGACAAAAACGGAACTGCAAAGCTAGGACGCTCCGGAATTTTTTCCTGCACATAGCTGATACCGGCAAAGGCTGAAAAACCGCCGCCAAACAAGCTCAGCGCCAAGCCGGTTGCGTACTGGTTAGTGTTGAGCCAGATCACCAGCGCGCCAAAGATGGCCGCCATAAAGGCGCCAGCGGCCATACCCGCAACAAAGCCCATGGTGTCGCTGCCGGTGTGCACCACAGTGGCGAAGCCGGCTATTGCCGCGCACAGCATCATGCCCTCGGCACCCAGATTGACAATACCCGCTTTCTCGTTGATCAAGAGGCCCAGCGACGCCATGGCCAGCACCGTGCCCGCATTCAGCGTGGCAGCAATTAACAATGCGTAGGAATCCATCAGTGTGTTGCTCCCGGCACGGCAGGTTGGGCTACGCTGTGTACCCAGCGCAGACGGTAATTGACCAACGTATCACAACCCAGCAGCGTGAACAGCAGCAAGCCCTGAAACACCCCGGTCAGCGATTTGGGCAGTCCCAGCCGCGACTGGGCCAGCTCACCACCGATATAAAACATGCTCATCAGCAGCGCGGAAAACACCATGCCTACCGGGTGCAGCCGCCCCACATAAGCCACGATGATGGCGGCAAAGCCGTAACCCGCCGGCACATAGGGCGTCAGCTGTCCAATGGGGCCCGCTACTTCAAGCGCCCCCGCCAGGCCCGCCATGCCGCCCGAGACCAGCAGCGCAATCCACAGTGCACGGCGTGAAGAGAAACCTGCATAGCGCGAAGCCGCAGGCGCCAACCCGCCGACCTGTTGCGCAAAACCAGCCCGCGTGCGAAACAGGAACACCCAGACGCCGCCTACTCCCACCAGGGCAAACAGCACGCCAATGCTCACACGCGAGCCGTCGAACAGGCGCGGTATGCGGGTCACCGCCTCAAAGCTCTTGGTCTGCGGAAAGTTGTAACCGTGGGGGTCCTTCCACGGACCAAACACCAGGTAACCCAGCACTTGCACCGCCACATAGACCAGCATCAGGCTCACCAAAATTTCATTGGCATTGAACTTGTCGCGCAACAGCGCCGTCAACCCGGCCCAGGCCATGCCGCCCAACACGCCCGCCAGCAGAAGCGCCGCCACGATCCAGCCGCCGGTCGTTTTTTCGGCCAGCAGCGCCACGCCACTGGCTGCAATGGCGCCCAGAATGTATTGCCCCTCGGCGCCGATGTTCCACACGTTGGAGCGAAAGCACACCGCCAGCCCCAACGCAATCAACAACAGCGGTGTGGCCTTGACCACCAGTTCGCCCACGGCATAGCCGTTTCGGATGGGCTCCCAGAAGAAGACCTGCAAGCCACGCAGCGGGTCCTTGCCCAGCATGGCAAACAGAATCACACCAATGACCACCGTGCATAACAGCGCCAGCACCGGTGAGCCGTAGCTCCAGAACTGGGACGGCTGGGGGCGGGCTTCGAGTTTGAGTCTAGCCATGAACAGCGCCCCCCTGATCCCACAAACCACTCATCCACTCGCCAATCTTTTCAACCGTCGCCTCGGCAATGGGCACCGAGGGTGACAACTTGCCGCGTGCAATCACATGCATACGGTCACACACTTCAAACAATTCATCGAGTTCCTCGCTCACCACCAGCACGGCGCAACCGGCGTCGCGCAAGGCCAGAATTTCGCCGCGAATCTGGGCCGCTGCGCCCACATCCACGCCCCAGGTCGGCTGTGACACGATCAGCAGACGGGGTTTTGCATCGATCTCACGGCCGACAATAAATTTTTGCAGGTTGCCACCCGAAAGCGAGCGCGCTACCGCCGTAGGGCCGTTGGCCTTGACCTTGTACTCCTTGATCAACCGTGCAGCATGCGCCTCCAACTGGCGCACCCGAATCCAGCCACCGGCAAAGCGCGGCATGGAAATGGATTCGGTGCGGGTCAGCAGCAGGTTGTGCGCCAGGCTCAGCGTAGGCACGGCGCCGCGCCCCAAGCGTTCTTCGGGCACAAAGTGCAGGCCCATCTTGCGCCGGCGCCCCGGGTGCATGCGCGAGACATCAACCTCGCCCATGTGGATGCTGCCGCGCGGCGAGCGATCGTCTTCACCCGACAGCGCGTACAGCAACTCCTTCTGGCCGTTGCCGGACACACCGGCAATGCCCACCACCTCGCCCGAGCGAACGTGCAGGTGGATATCTTCCAGGTCGACGCCAAACTGGTCATCGCGCGGCAGATTCAGGGCCTTGACGTGCATGACCGCTGAACCCGCGTGCTTGGCCGCGCGCTCCAGTAGCGGGGGCTCGGCGCCAATCATCATGCGCGACAGCGAAGCGTTGGATTCTTCCTGCGGATTGCACACCCCCGTGACCTTGCCACCGCGCAACACCGTGCAGGCGGTGCACAACTCCCGGATTTCGTGCAGCTTGTGGCTGATGTACAAAATGCTGCAGCCCTCGCTGGACAGCTTTTTCAGCACCACAAACAACTTTTCAACCGCCTGCGGCGTCAGCACCGAGGTGGGTTCGTCCAGAATCAGCAACTCGGGGCGGGTGAGCAAGGCGCGGATGATTTCCACCCGTTGCATCTCGCCCACACTCAGCGTGTGCACCGGGCGCGCCGGGTCGATGTCCAACCCGTATTCGTTGGCCTTGGCCACGATGCTGGCGGTCACCTGCTCCAGCGAATTGCGGGTCAGGCCCAGCCACACGTTCTCGGCCACGGTCATCGTGTCAAACAGGTTGAAGTGCTGAAACACCATGCTGATGCCGTTGGCCCGCGCCTCCTTGGGATTGCGGATCTGCATGACCTGGCCGTTGATCTTCACTTGCCCGGCGTCAGGCTTAACCGAGCCGTAGATGATCTTCATCAGCGTGGACTTGCCCGCACCGTTTTCGCCCAGCACGGCGTGCGTTTCGCCGGGCATAACGGTCAAAGATACATCGCTATTGGCCACCACGCCGGGGTAGGCCTTGGTGATGCCGGTTAACTGAAGTCGGGCAATGGTCATGCGCTTACTTTACACGGTTGGACAACAAACCTCAGCAAATTTTGCGCCAACGCTGCCAATATTCCAGTGCAACGCGGTAGGTATTGGTTTGCACCCGCACCGTGTCGTTCACATCTTTGCCATAGCCGCCGCCCATGACAAACGCGCACGGCAGGCGGCGCTGCCAGCACCAGTCAAACACCCGCCGGTCACGGGCCAGCAGTCCGTCTTCGGTCAGGCTGAGGCGTCCCAAGCGGTCGCCCTCATGCGGGTCCGCACCGGCCAGGTACAGCACCAAACCGGGGGCAAATCTGCCGTCCAGCGCCTCCAGGGCGTTCTCGAGGGCCACCATATAGTCGGCGTCACCGCATCCATCGGGCAGCGCCACGTCCAGGTCGCTGGCTTCCTTGCGAAAAGGAAAATTCTTTTCGCCGTGTAGCGAGAGGGTGAACACGCTGGCATCGCTGCGCAGGATATGGGCCGTGCCGTTGCCCTGGTGCACGTCCAGGTCAATGATGGCCACTTGCAGCGCTCGTTTGTCGGCGCGCGGCGTGCGTCCCCACTCCGCCTGCATCACACGGGCGGTCACGGCCAGATCGTTAAACACACAAAACCCGCCACCTTTGTCGGCATAGGCGTGGTGCGTACCGCCCGCCAAGTTAGCCGCCACCCCCTGCGAGAGCGCCATACGCGCCGCAGACAGAGTGGCTCCCACCGAACGACGGGCGCGGTCTGCCATCGCCAGGTTCCACGGAAAGCCGATTTCACGGTACACCACCGGGTCCAGCGTGCCCGCGTCAATTCCCTCCACATAGGCGGCAACATGCGCAAACGCCAACTCGCCGTCGGTGGCCGGGTGCGCCTGCGCAAGCGTGACTTCGGGTAGTTGCGCGGACAGCGCGTCACGCAGCATGGCGTATTTCTCCATTGGGAAACGGTGCCCCGGGGGCAGCTGCAGGACAAACTGGGTGGCGAAATAGGCGTGCATTCAAACGTGCATGGGTTGGTACGGGCTTTTGCGCAGGCGCGCAACTTGCTCTATGCTAAACACCATGAAAGCAAAAAACCTGCAATTTGTGCGACGCGGCAAAATTGTGACGCTGCCCGACGTCGACCCCAACCGCACCCTGCTGGAAGTGCTGCGTGAAGACCTCCACTGCACCGGCACCAAAGAGGGCTGCGGCGAAGGAGACTGCGGCGCCTGCACCGTGGTCGTTGCCGAGGCAAACGGCGATTCACTGAAATACAGCGCCATCAACAGTTGTATCCGGCTGGCCCATTCGGTCGACGGAATGGCCGTCTGGACAACAGAAGACCTTGCAGCAGCAGACGGAAGCCTGCATCCAACCCAACAGGCCATGGTGGACTGCCACGGCTCGCAATGCGGGTTTTGCACACCCGGTTTTGTGATGAGCCTGTTTGGTTTGTACCAGAACACCGCCCCACAGGGTGATGCCATCTCCCGTGAGCAGGCCATGGGCGCGCTGTCGGGCAATCTGTGCCGCTGCACCGGGTATCGCCCCATTCTGGACGCCGCCCAGGCCATGCAGACGCTGCCACCGGTGCAGGTCAACGAAGCCGAAGTGCTCCTAAATTTAGAGCTGCT
>JBAWYQ010000257.1:0-5181 GCA_037143475.1 Burkholderiales bacterium
GGTATTGTGGTCGCCATGTATCTGCCGATTTTCAAACTGGGTCAGGTGGTTTGATGGTGTTGGAATTGCAGTGGTTGAACGCTTCGTTTTTTGCTGTTTTTGGCCTGTTGATTGGTAGCTTCCTGAATGTAGTGGTATACCGTTTGCCAAAAATGCTGGAGCGACAGTGGGCAAATGAATGCGCTGAGATGTCGGGCAAACCTTTGGAAGAGGCTTCAGCGTTCAACCTGATGGTGCCGCGTTCGCGATGCCCACACTGCGGACATCACATCCGCTGGTATGAAAATGTGCCTGTACTGAGCTACCTCGCTCTACAGGGACGCTGCGCGGCGTGCAAAGCATCTATCAGCGTGCGCTACCCCATGGTAGAGGTGGCTGCGTCTGCTCTGTTTTTTTATTGTGGCTGGCGGTGGGGCGCAACGGCTCAGGGCCTGGTCTGGTGCGCGTTTGTAGCGGTGCTGCTGACACTGGCGCTGATTGACTGGGATACCACGTTATTACCAGATGACTTGACGTTGCCATTGTTGTGGCTGGGTTTGCTGGCCGCTGCCATGAAGTGGACGCCTGTGGACCTGAGTAGCGCGTTTTGGGGCGCCGTGGGCGGTTATGTGTCGTTGTGGTCAGTGTACTGGGCGTTCAAGCTTGTAACGGGCAAAGAGGGCATGGGCTACGGGGACTTCAAGTTGTTTGCGGCGCTGGGTGTCTGGTTTGGTTGGCAAACGTTGATTCCAATCATTCTGTTGGCATCGGTGATCGGCGCCGCGGTCGGAATTGCCATGAAGTTCACTACCGGGCTGCGCGAGGGTGGGTATGTCCCGTTCGGTCCCTTCTTGGCAGGTGCTGGTTTTGCTGCCCTGTTCCTGGGCACCGGAAGTTTGCAACGTGCCGTAGGTCTTTAAGACTGTGGGGAACACACGTGCTGCACTTCGGTTAGGCCTGACGGGGGGCATTGGCAGCGGCAAGAGTACGGTGGCTGCGCTGTTTGCAAAATTGGGGGCAGCGGTAATAGATGCCGACGCCATTTCCAGAGCCGCGACCGCCGCGGATGGTCTGGCCATTGATGCACTGAGAGCGATGTTTGGAGCGACCATGTTGACGGCCGAAGGGGCACTGGACCGAGATCAGATGCGCGCCCTGGTTTTTGCCGATCCACTAGCCAAAGCGCGACTGGAAGGTATTGTGCACCCACTGGTGGGTATGGCAATTGCCGAACAAGCGCGGCAGGCAAATGTGAATGGCGCGCGGTGCATTGTGTTCGATATTCCGCTACTGGTGGAATCACAGCATTGGAGAACGATGCTTGATCGCGTTGTGGTGGTGGATTGCTCGCATGTCACCCAGATACAACGGGTGACGGCCCGCAATGGCTTTTCGGTCGATGCAGTCAAAAAAATAATTGCCTCTCAGGCCCCCCGCCTTTCGCGGCTGAAGGCAGCGGACGCGGTTGTGTCTAACGATGGTATTACCATTGAGGATCTTGCACAGCATGTGCGTGAATTGAGCACTCAGTTCGAGCTATGATTCGGCCACCGGAAAAATCAGCGTGATCCTATACGAATACCCCTTCAACGAGCGAATTCGCACATATCTGCGGCTAGAACATTTGTTTTTGCGTCTGTCCGAATTGATGGCTCGCGAGAGCCCTCTGGATCACCATTTCGCAATCGTGTCCATGTTTGAAGTGATGGATGTAGGTGCACGTGCGGACCTGAAATCTGACGTGATGAAAGACCTGGAGAAACAAAAGCAGGTTTTGAACGCATACCGCGGAAACCCAGCTATTTCTGAAGGCGTTTTGGACGGAATCATTCTAAAACTGGAGCGCTGTTTTTCCATGCTGAATGCGCAACCCGGAAAGGCTGGGCAGGCGCTGACGGAGAACGACTGGCTGATGAGTATTCGCAGCAGAGTTGGCATTCCAGGTGGAACGTGCGAATTTGATTTGCCTGCTTATTTTGCCTGGCAACACCGTGACACGGGCTCCCGGCAAGCGGATTTGCAGCGCTGGGCCTCTACGCTGGCGCCCTTGGCGGAGTCCATCCATCTGCTGCTTAAGTTGTTGCGCGACTCGGGTGGACCGCAAAAGGTGATTGCGGTGGGCGGACAGTTTCAGCAGAACTTGCCGCAGGGCAGGACGTTTCAGCTTTTGCGTCTGTCCTTAAACGAAGAATTGGGGTTGGTGCCAGAAATCAGTGGCAACCGGCTAATGGTCTCTATCCGGTTGATGCGCCATGGCGAGGACGACCGACTGCACAATTGCTCCGAAGACGGCTCTTTCGAGCTAACTCTTTGCTCTTGAGTCGGGGCGACTGTGGCAACTGATCGTTCTGAGGATCACTGCGGGGTGCCAATGGCAGACAGGGTTGTTCGCTGCCCGACCTGCGGGGGTGACAGCATCTACGCACCATCGAACAGCGCACGCCCATTTTGTAGCGAGCGCTGCAAGAATATGGATTTTGGTGCCTGGGCAAGTGAAAACTTCAGGGTAGCAGCGCCCGCTACTTCAGAGGATATGGAGCTTGGCGACTCAAGTTTGCACTAGGTTGGCTGGGGTTCTGTGTAATACGGTGGGGCCCTGGTAGCGTTGTTCATCGGCAAACCACTTAAGTACGGGCAAGGTACCGGGAAGTACTGGATTGACTTCCACAGGAAGCCGCTCCCACGAGAAGGACTGGGCCTCGCGCATTTCAAGTTCACCGATCCAGTTGAATACTTTGCAAAAGTGAAGCCGAACCAGCGCATGGGGGTAGTCGACCATTTCGACTTTCCAGAATTGTGCGGCATCAATCTGAATACCGAGTTCTTCGTGCAACTCTCTTCGCAGCGCTTGTTCAACCGTTTCCGCTGCTTCCAGTTTGCCCCCAGGAAACTCCCAGTAGCCGGCGTAAGGCTTACCAGACGGGCGTGACGTCAAGAGGAAGGCGCCGTCGGCTCGCACCAGCACACCAACTGCCACCTCAACCACGGGGCGCTCAGTGCCGCCTTGTCGGGAGACGCCCGGGTCTGCGACCAGGGTAGCGCCATGGATCATGCGGGTGTACCGTGGCGCCCGGCGTAGTCTCGGGCAAACTGCCAGGCCACGCGTCCACTGCGCGAACCTCGCTCCAACGCCCAGACAATGGCCTCAGGGCGAGCGTCGGCACTATGTGGCAGACTGACGCCCAACGCGGTCAGCCACTGGGCAACAATTTGCAAATATTCGTCTTGGCTGAATGGGTAAAAACTGACCCACAGTCCAAAACGTTCAGAGAGCGATATTTTTTCTTCCACAACCTCACCCGGGTGCACCTCGCCCTCGGGTGTGTGGGTATAGGTGAGGTTCTCGGCCATGTATTCAGGCAACAGGTGGCGGCGATTGCTGGTGGCGTAGATGAGGACGTTGGGAGTTGCGGCGGCAACTGAGCCGTCAAGCACTGACTTGAGCGCCTTGTAGCCGGGCTCACCTTCGTCAAAGCTCAGGTCGTCACAAAATATGATGAATTTTTCAGGGCGATGGGCAACGAGTTCAACGATGTCTGGCAGGTCGACCAGTTCGGCCTTGTCGACTTCGATCAGGCGCAGGCCTTGTGCAGCGTAGGCGTGCAGGCAGGCGCGGATCAGGGACGATTTGCCGGTTCCGCGGGAGCCAGTAAGCAGGACGTTATTGGCTGGGAGACCGTGAACAAATTGCTCGGTGTTGCGCTGGATTTTTTCTTTCTGGGAGTCGATTTCTTTGAGATCGGTCAGGCTGATTGCGCCGATGTGCCCAACTGGGGAAATGACGCCCTGCCCCGATCCACGACGACGGTAGCGAAACGCGATGGAGCAACCCCAGTCGGGTTGCATCAGGGCGTGGGGTAGTACGGCTTCGATCCGCTCCATGAGCCGTTCAGCACGCGCGAAAAACGTGATCAGTCGATCTTCCATGAGATCAGGACCGGTAGTCGGCGTTGATGGTGACGTATTCGTGGCTGAGGTCACAGGTCCAAACCGTGTCAGAGTCAGTGCCCCGCCCCAGATTAACGTGGACTGTGATTTCGCTTTGTTTCATGACGCGCTGGCCGTCTTCTTCGCAGTAGGCGGGGTTGCGGCCACCTTTTGTGACGACGTGCACGTCGTCAAGATGCAGTTCAATGCCGGTTTGGTCAAGGTCTTCAATACCTGCATAACCTACGGCAGCCAGGATGCGGCCCAAATTGGGGTCACTGGCGAAAAATGCCGTCTTCACCAATGGCGAGTGGGCGATGGCGTAGGCGACTTTGCGGCATTCAGCGGGATTTTTTCCCCCATCGACTTTGATGGTGATGAACTTGGTGGCGCCTTCGCCGTCGCGAACAATGGCTTGGGCAAGTTTGCGGGCAACGTCGAGCAGGGCGCTTTTCAACGCTTGTCCATCCCGGGTGTCCAGCGAGGCAATGGGAGCGTGATCGGCACGGTTGGAGGCAATGAGAACAAGGGAGTCGTTGGTGGAGGTATCGCCATCGACCGTGACGCGATTAAACGAGCCTTCAGCCAACTCAAACGCGAGTTGCTGCACGACGATTTGGCTGACGCACGCATCGGTTGCAATGAAGCCAAGCATGGTAGCCATGTTAGGCCGGATCATGCCAGCGCCCTTGCTGATACCGGTGATGTGCACGGGTTTTCCACCAATGTCCACCCGTGCACCATATGCCTTTGGAATGGTGTCTGTGGTCATGATGCCTTCAGCGGCGCGCATCCAGTTGCCAGGTTGTGCGTCAGCAAGGGCTGCAGCCAGGCCGGCTGCAATGCGCTCGCTTGGCAAAGGCTCCATGATGACACCGGTGGAAAACGGCAGGATCTGCGTGGCCTCAACGTTCAATTTCTGGCCCAGAGCGACGCAGGTGCTGCGCGCTCGGGCGAGACCATCGGCTCCTGTGCCCGCATTTGCATTGCCGGTATTGATAACCATGGCCCTGATTCCCTTACCGAAGGCCAGATGCTCCCGGCAAATTTGTACAGGTGCTGCACAGAAGCGGTTGGTGGTGAAGACACCGGCTACGGACGCACCTGCGTCAATGAGGACGACTGAGAGATCTTTGCGACCAACTTTGCGGACACCGGCTTCGGTGACGCCAATTCGCACACCGGCGATCGGGAAAAGTGTGTCGGGATCAGGAGCAGGCAAATTGACCGGCATCGTTGGCTTTCAGGCTAGTTTTCCGTGGCAGTGCTTGAACT
>JBAWYQ010000258.1:0-5133 GCA_037143475.1 Burkholderiales bacterium
GCATCGGCAAACGCCGGGCTTAGCGGATGCAAAATCCAGCCTGCGTCATCGCGCAGAAGCTGCCGGAATGTCCACTCATCGTTGTGCCACGCCAAGACATAAGCACCGTCTTTGGCCAAACCCTCGGGCTCGATGATGATGATCTCGCCCTCATTGAACTCCGGAGCCATGCTGTGGCCCATCACCATCAGCGCAAAGGACTCCCCGCCCCCGCAGTCGGGTACCGCCAATTCTTCGGTTTGCATGGTTTTACAAGATTTCTGCAAATATTTGCGCCTGTGCGGCCCCGGCGGCGCGCAGTTCATCGCGCAAGGTCCTGACAAATTCCGCAGGACCTGCCAGGTAAAAGTCGCAGTCGATATCAAACAAGTCGGCACGCATGGCCTGCGCGATCTCCTGCGCACCCATCACCGTATCGTCATGGGTTACCAGTTCATATTCAAACTGATCCAGGGCCTCAGACCAGGCCCGGCACTGGTTATTGGAGAAATGCCCATCACTTTGGGTCGCCAGCCAGAACAGCGACAGCGAAGGTGCTGCGTCCAGTGACAGGGCATGCTCTATCAAGCTCTTGATGGGCGCAAAGCCACCGTCACAGGCGGCAAACACCAGTGAACGGTGTCCATCTGCCAGCACAAAATCGCCCGCAGGGCCTAACACCGTGATGGCTTCGCCTGGCTTTATGTCGCCTGAGAACAGATGCCGGGCCAGTGCATCGGCCGGTTCCCGGGCGATATAAAAGAGCAAATTGCGGTCATCGCAGGGACAACTGGCCACCGGGTAGGTGGTGTGTACATCGCCCTGCCCTGGCATGGTCCAGCCCAGCCGGACCGACTGCCCCGCCAGAAAGCGCAAGCGGTGGGTACGGGGGGTTTGCAGGTGCAACATGCGCGTATTGGGTGCCAATTCGGCAATCGCTCGCACATGGGTCACGATTTGCTGCTCAGGGATATCCTGTGGGCCGGACGCTTCCAGCAGTTCCAGCGTGAGTTCGCTGCTGGCAGCGGTGTTGCAGCACATCAGCGTATAGCCCTGCGCCTTTTCCGTTTCCGACAGTTGGTAGTCGGAGTGCTGGGTCTGCGCCACCTCACCCGATATCACGCGCACCTTGCACATGCCACAACTGCCATTGCCACAGCCATAGTTGAGTCGCAACCCGGAGTGCAAGCCAGACTGCAACAGGTTGGCATGCCCCTCCACCATAAACTCGTGGCCACTGGGGCGCACCGTGACCTGCGCTGTCATGATTTTTAGCATGTCGTCCATCACTTCCAGCAAATTGACTGACTCGGTGGCCAGCGCCTGGGCCAATCCTTGGGTAACCTGACGCTCCATACCTATCCACGTGCTGTCGCCGGGGTGCTCCAGAACGCCTTGACGAGCCTGCTTTTGCAGTTCGATAACGAGGCCGTGATAGCGCTGCAGGTGCTTTCGCACGTCGGCCAGTTCCTGGGTTTGCGCAAACAGCCGTTGCGCCAGCACTTCCTGGCTGGGCAGCATGCGCTCCCGCACCCGTTTGCCAAACGCTTCATCGCGGATCTGCGCCACGCGCTCCAACAGGCCGGACTCTTCCAACTGGGCATCCGGGTACAGCCGTAGCAAGGCGTCGGCATGCAGCAAACCGTCGTTCAGCACCAGGGCGCCATCGCGCACCTGCTGCTGCAAAACCCCCCGCGCGACACCCAATAGCTGGGCGGCACGCCAAACGGTCAACTGGTGTGTCATAGGATTATTGCTACTAATTTAATAGCTGCTCACGCTTATTTCACGAGGGCTAGAGGCTAATTTGACCGGCAAAGCACCCAAAATGCGGTCCAGATAGCGCGCCCGGTACAGCAGCCGAGGCTGGGCGGGATCGTCGACAAAGCCAGAACGGTCGTGCAACACGTTGTTGCACACCAGGCCCATGCCGGGTTGCAGGGTCAGGCGAAACACGTGGCGGTCGTCACTGGCCAGCAACTGCTCCAAAAAGGCGACTGCCGCGCGGGTGGGCGCATCCTCCTTCCACATGATGCTGCGTGTGCGGGCGGTGTAGCGCATGTGCAACGCCCCGCTGGCGGCGTCGACCGAGAACACCGGACCGGTTTGCTCCGCCCGTGCAACACCATCATCGTCAGTTCGCTCAGGTATCGTCATGGCATCGGGCTCCATCAGCGCACGCACCCAGTCGGGATTGGCGTCGCGCAGGGCGATGTAGGCCATTTCATGGTCCATCACCGCACTCTCACCACCAGTTTGTGCCCTGCGCACGCAATGCAGGACCATGGCCCGGATCTGGCGCTCCTCGGGGTGGTAATACCCGTCGGTATGCCACTTGATGGGTCGGTTGGTGTAGGGAATGAACGCCGGGCGGTTGCCCGGATTGGCAGCAACAGCAATGGGCGAAATGCCATCTTCGTCGGCCAGCCAATTGCCGTCCAGTCGGTGCAAACCCATCTGGGCAGCCATCAGCCTGGGAATGGCCTTGTCTTCGGCCACCACCGGGCTGCGGTAGATCGCCATATTCGCGGTCGCACACAGAGCCAGCAAACGGTCCCGCTCGGCCTGTGTCAGGCTGCGCGGATCGGCAACATCCACAACCAGGTCCAGCCCCCGCTTTGGATGGCAGAAACGCTTGGCATCCCGCCAATGGAGGTAGGCGGTTTGGTTGTCGAGGTCAAACGGGTTATCCATGGTGTGCTTTCAATCGCCGGTCGCGCCCGCACGGGCGACGCGCCTTGGGCGGGGCTCCGTGGACAGCACGCCCTGCATGGAACTCTGGAGAATTTCCAGAGCCTCGGGTACTTCGGTGGCCATGATCTGGTCGATCACCCAGCGCTGGTCCTTCTGGGGCATGAGTAGCTCGATTCGATGTCCCAGGTAACGAACAAAGGCAAAATCTGGCCCTTTGGCGTCACACCCAAAATCGCCGTAGTGGTCCGACAGTGTGTTGAAAAGATCGATGAAGCGTTCAAAGTGGCTGGGTTGGTCGTCGGGTGGGACTCCCAGCAACGTGTCTTCGTTCTCCTGCAAAATCTCGCCCACCCGGCGCACCAGCGCGGTGATGAATTCGGAACGACCCTCTGGCCCCATCCGCGCGTACGCCATACGGTCCAGCACCTGGGTCAGGAACACCAAAACTTCCCGCGTAAACGCAAAATACTGCGGCCCGACTTCAATGCTGAAATCGGCCGAGCGCATTTGCTTGAGCGTGTTCTGCGCAACCCGCCAGGTGATGAACGCCATGGCACTGGCCGTTTGCTGCGGCGTTTTGGCGGTGCCAGTCTGAAACCACTGGCTCTTGATCCTCATCTTGGCCATATCAACCAAACAAGCGTGGGGGCACTAATACCCGCCTTTGCCCAGGGGCTGCGGCAGCGCAGCAACCTTGGGGCCCTGCTTGGCGGGGCCGATGGGGAACAGTTCGTACAGGTATTTGCTGTCGACCTCGGGGCGTATTTCTGCCATACCCTTGAGCATGGCGCGAAAATTGGGCGTGGCCCCCTCTTCGCGGTATTGGTCACGAAGGTAGTTAATCACCTCCCAGTGGGCATCGGTCAATTCAATGTTCTCCGCGGCGGCAATTACACGCACCGCCTCGTCATCAAATACTGCCTCCAAGAGATACCCCTGATCGTCGGCTTCCAGTTCCACGCCGTTGACGTTGTACATCATCGCTTTTGCTCCATTGTTTAAGTCAAAAAAAGAATTCAGCTACCCACTGCCGCCGCCGACTTGTGGGGTACAAATAGCCCACAGCCCAGCAGCCGATGTGGCCCCAACCCATGCTCTTGCAGTCGCAAAGACTGCTCGGGAACCAGCCCGTGCAGCATCATGCTGAAGGTAGCCATTTCCAGCCCATCCACCAGCAGGCTTTGTCGCTTGCCGCAAACCCTTTCACCCGCTATTGCCAACGCAGCCAGTTCGGCCTCCATCGCCTGCATAAACTCAGATTCGTCGGTGCTATTGGCCGCCACCCGGTAGGCATACAGTGTGGCGAGCGGTTGCAGTGGACGCAGGTGCACATCACCCATCTGCAGCGTGTGCCCTGCCACGTTCAGTTGTATGCCGGCCAAGGCTTTCAGTTCATCCAGCCGTTTGGCATCGACCCGCAAAATCAAACGTGTACGCTGTGACAGAAGCGCGAGGCGTTCGGAGCCGGACACCAACTTCAGTGGGTGGATGCCCGCTCCGGCATCTTCAAGCAACCAAGGCAGTTGCTCAGCCAGCGCTTGCTGCAGAGCCCGCGCGTGCTCACGCGGCAGGGCTTTTCCCTCCAGAGGAAAGATTGCCTCCACGACCGTAGCCTGATTCACAGAAACCACCGTCACTTTGGCTCCTGTGTCTCTGCCCAACGCAATAAGGCCTCTCCCCACAGACGTGCCGACCCCGGGTCGATCTCAAATACCGTAAAGCGGCTCTTTTCACGTATGCGCGTGCGCAGCAGGCTCATGCCGCCTGCTTCGTAGTCCAGTTGCTGCAATTCGATGACCTGCCCACCCAGGGGAATGGTCAGCTTTTCAAGGGGTGTAACGATAGCCATGGTGCGTGTTGGTTGGTACCGCTATTGGGCGCAATGACCGGCACTGCCGTCTATCACCGGGAAGGGTGGGCCCGTATAGCCCAAATGGGTAGGCCTCAATACTCAACGAGGGTGATAGCGATAGCGCCCATGGCCCCTTACGATTCACCCCAGAAACAGCACCTACGACCGATTGCCGCGCTTTAAAAGCGCGCTGACAGGAGACACACGATGAGCAAGAAACAACACGACACCCCCATGCTCGACCAGCTAGAGGCGGGTCCGTGGCCCAGCTTCGTCACAGGCCTGAAGCGACTGGCCAAAGACAGCGACTACATGACCGACCTCATGGGTCAGCTGGAGCACTCCTACAAAACCCGCAAGGGCTACTGGAAGGGCGGTACGGTGGGCGTGTTTGGTTACGGCGGCGGCGTGATCCCCCGTTTTTCCGAAGTGGCCGAGATGTTCCCGGCGTCCAAGGAATTCCACACCCTGCGCATCCAGCCTCCCGCTGGCATGCACTACAACACCGATGTGCTGCGCAAAATGTGCGACATCTGGGAAAAACATGGTTCGGGCCTGATTGCCTTCCACGGCCAGTCCGGCGACATCATGTTCCAGGGCGCCAGCAC
>JBAWYQ010000259.1:0-5090 GCA_037143475.1 Burkholderiales bacterium
AAAAAAACCAGTGGCCATTGTCATGGTCACTGGTTCAAACAATCAAGTGCAGTCGGCATTCTGACCAAACCTCGCTAGGCCTCAGCGCCCGACTGCGGAGCGATCACTCAGCGGTTTTTGGGGCCACAAAAACCATGGTTTTGGGTGCTGCGCCGGTGTACTTCTCCACGTTGCCCACCGCGGTGTGGCCACAGTTGCCTTGGCCCAACTTCGAGGTACCCATGTCCACCGTCAGTACATTGACATCGCCATAACGGTCCAGACTGCCAGGTTTTCCAGGCTCGACCGGATCGTACCAGCCGCCTTCGCTGACACGGATGACACCGGCCCGGATGGCATCGGTCACATTGGCACCCGCCAAGATCTGGCCACGGTCATTGAACACCCGAACCACGTCGCCGGTTCGGATGCCGCGCGCCTTGGCATCCGCGGTGTTGATCATGCAGGGTTCACGGCCGGCAATGGAGTAACTGTCGCGCATGACGGTGCCGCACAGTTGTGAATGCAGCCGCCCTTTGGAGTGGCTGGTGGCAATGTGCAACGGGTGTTTGGTTTTAGGACCACCCAGTCGCTCGACCGGCTCCATCCAAGTGGGGTGAGCCGGGCAGTCGTCATAGGCCATTTTCTCGATGTTTTTCGAGTAAATCTCGATCTTGCCACTCGGTGTGCCCAACGGGTTGAGCAGCGGGTCTTCGCGGAACTTGCCATGGCGCACAAAAGCCTTGGCAGCGGCCGGAATCGCAAACTCCACCACCCCGGCACCGTTCCAGAAGGCGTCAAAAGTCGGCATGTCAATCTTCTTGGTCTTGGCTTGCGTGAGTGCCGCATCGTAGAACGAGCGTATCCAGTCCATCTCGGATTTGCCTTCGGTGAACTCTTTTTCCTTGCCCAGACGTTTGGCAATGGCGGCAAAGATGTCGTAATCGCTGCGGGCTTCAAACATGGGCTCCACCACTTTCTTCATGGCCAAGATGGCGCGTGAAGAGTAGTCACCCACATGTTCGATGTCATTACGTTCATACGAGGTGGTCACCGGTAACACGATGTCGGCGTGCCGCGCAGTCGCCGTCCACTGGAAGTCCTGAACAATAAAGGTTTCCAGTTTTTGGAAGGCCTTGACCATGCGGTTTCTATCCTGATGATGGGCAAATGGGTTGCCCCCCACCCAGTAAGCCATCTTGACATCGGGGTAGTTGGCCTTCTTGCCATTGAAGTCAAACGGTTTGCCAGGGTTAAGCAGCATGTCAACGACGCGCGCCACCGGGATCGATGCCGCACCAGCGGTTGACAGCCACGCAGCACCGGCCACTGCTTTGCCACCATCGGTGATGCCGGACAGGACAGGGCTATCCGCACTGGGCGCACCGCCGTTGGCATAGTGATAACTCAGACCGAAGCCGCCACCCGGCAGGCCAATTTGACCCAGCATCGAGGCCAGCGTCACCAGCATCCAGTGGGCTTGTTCACCATGGTGTTGCCGTTGAATGGACCAGCCACTGGCCAACATGGTGCGGTTTTTGGCGAACTTGCGGGCCAGTTCTTTCAGGATCGCCGCAGGAATGCCACAGATGGCAGACGCCCATTCAGCGGTCTTGGGCGTTTTGTCGGTCTCTCCCATCAGATACGGCAGGAATTTTTCAAAACCAGTGGTGTAAGTCGCCAGGAATTTGGTGTCATGCAGTTTTTCAGCGACTAATGTGTGGGCAATACCCAGCATCATGGCCACATCGGTCTGGGGTTTGGGTGCCAGCCATTCGGCCTTGAGGTAAGTGCAGGTTTCTGTCTTTTCAGGGTCAATGCAAATGACTTTTTTGCCCGATTCCTTGAGCGCTTTCAAGCCCGCATAACCATCGTGATCGGCAATCGTCCACGCGATCTGGTTGGTCAGCATGGGGTTGGCACCCCAAAACACCACCAGTTCGGAACTCGCCACTACCACCGGCCACACGGTTTGCTGTTCGTACACCTCAAGTGTTCCAACCACATGCGGCATGATCACTTGGGAGGCACCAGTCGAGTAGTCGCCGGTGTGGTTCACGAAGCCACCTTTGAGGTTCATCAGGCGGCTTAGCAGCGTCCGGCAGTTGTGCAACTTGCCGGGGCTCTTCCAGCCATAGGAGCCCGCGAACGTGGCTGCTGGCCCATGGGTTTTTTCGACCCGAGTCAATTCTTTTGCCACGAGGTCCAGAGCCTGGTCCCAACTGACGCGGACAAAGTCGCCATTGCCCCGGCTGGCCGGATCTGCGCCGGGGCCTTTTTCGAGGAACGCGCGCCGCACCATCGGGTATTTGATGCGCGTAGCGGAGTAAATCGAATCAATCACACCTTTGAGCTGCGGGCTCGGGAAAAGATCTTTCTCCCAAGGGGTGTAGCCCACAACCCGGCCGCCTTCGACCTTGGCCCGGAAGGCACCCCAATGCGAACCTGTCAAAACGGTGCCAGAGGCTGGCACTGCCGCAGCGGTACCAAATGACAGCAGCGATGTGCCCATCATGCCAACGGCACCGGCGGCGCCTGTAGTTTCCAGAAAGTTGCGACGCGAGAAACCCGAAGGGGTTTTGGTGAGTGTTGAGTCTGACATTTTGTATTCCTTTTCAGCTTGGATTTTCCTGGGTACCGCCAGCAGGGTGCTCGAACAACAACAGGGGCGGTGGCCTGCTGTTATTAGTCTAGGGTCCAGAAGTGAACAGCGTTGTGGTTGTGCGTAATCGCAGCACCAACAGCGTGTCAACGAGGTGTAAACATGGTGGGTGTCGACAGATCAGGCTTCAAGCAGGTAGGCGTGGTCCTGCTCCAGCACGGCCTGCAGCGCACTTGCCAGTCCGGCATGAAAGCCCAGATCGTCCACTTCAACCACACGACGACTGAACGCGGGTAACCAACTGAGCAGTTGCGTGTTCAGAAAGTCTGCCTGTTCGGCATGCAGATTGGGCAGCGTGTCGCTGCCGATCTGTGCGGCTTCAGCGTACCGAAGGGCCAGTTGCGCCATCACCTCCAGCTGGATGGAGAGATGGTCTGAGGGTTCACACACTGTGTCTTGCAGTCGCAGGCGGTGTTGGCGCAACACGCGCTCCATTTCAGCGGTTGCCTGCTGGCACAACACACCCTGGTCGCTGCTGTAGACCGAACGGTAAGGTGATGCACTTTCATACCCCCCCGCACCATAGAACAGCTTCACATGGGCAGCACCGAGTTCTGATGCCACCTCGACGGGTGTGCCGGAGGTCAGCACCTCACTCATAGCCTGAACACCTAGGCTTGCACCCGGAGTGGCAGTCAGCGCATGCAGAAACTGTTGCGCTTTGCCTTCGCGCATGTCTACCACGTCGTTTTCTGTGGGGGGCGCAAAAAATGCCAGTGCAAACCAGCGGTACATGGCGGCCCGGTTGGCCGCAATCTGGGCGGAAGTGGCTTCAACCATGATGCTTTCCTCCGGTGTCCTTGGCGTTGAACTGCAAGTACTTCTGCAAGAAGCGGTATTCCTCGTCGTCAATGGAGATAAAACGCTTCATGGCGTTGAGGCCACCAATCACCTGGTTAGCCAGCGCGTGGTCGGTAGGCGGCAGGTTGTGGCAGGTTCCGCAGCTGCTACGGTACAGTTCAGCGCCATAGGCCCATAATGCGGCCTGATCAGCACTCAGGCTGGCCTTGCTCACCCAAGCCTGAAGTGAAACCTTTGACCAGACCAGCCCGGTGTCAGGGTCTTCGGCGGGGGCTTCGCGAGTCACCTTTTCGATCAGGCCTTCGCCCAGCGCTGCTGTCAGGATTCGCTGGCCTTTGAGGGCGTAGATCACCCGCTCGGCACCTTGCTGCTGCCAACCATCAATCTTGAGCAGCACCCAGTCACCTTTTTGATCCACCACAGTGGCCTGGGAGGCGGCCAGCAGTTTGCCGTCGCCGCTGGCGTCAGGCCCAGCCTTGGTGGCATCCAGGAACAGTGGGCCGGTGCGGAAGGAATACACCGTATCGCCCTTGCTGATCTTCCTGGCTGCAGCAGTTGTATCAATATCCTTGAGCATGGACTTGTAGCCCTGGCTCAGATCCGGCATCTTGTGGGCGATACCCTTGTGGCACGAAATGCAGGTCTCTCCAGCGGCCATGCCTTTTTTCATACGTTCTGCATCCTCCGGCTTCTTCATCTTGTGGAAGTCAAATGCGTCGTTGGAATGGCAATTTCGGCATTCACGGGAATTGGTCGATTCCATGTCGGCCCATACGCGCCGGGCCATGGTCAAGCGGTGTGATTCAAACTTCTCGGGGGTGTCGATGGTGCCAATCAACGCGTGATACAGTTCGGTGGTGGCTGCGATCTTGCGAACGATCTTCGGCCCCCACGCTTTGGGCACATGGCAGTCGGGGCAGGTGGCCCGCACGCCAGAGGCATTCTTGTAATGAACGGTGGCGGTGTACTCTTTGTAAACCGTGTCACGCATCTGATGGCAGGAAATACAGAAGGCCTCGGTGTTGGTCATTTCCAGCACCGTGTGGAAACCGCCCCAGAACACAACGCCCCCCAGCCCGCCGGCAACCAGCAACAGCGCCAGTCCATAGCGGGGTTGAATGGATTTGAGCCACGACCACATTTTTTTGAGCATCACGATCTCCTGTGTGCAATATCTGCATGACGAACGCTTCGCCATAGTTGCCCTAGCGTAGTCACGCGGTGTGAATGCCATGCGCGGGGGACTTGAACACCAGCACCAAAGTTGTAAACAAAACGTAAACAAGGGCTATCATCTGCAGCGTTGCCATCAAAGAATGCACTTTCATGCTCGCCAATAGTCACATCCTGATCGTTGAAGATGATCTTGTCGCCAGTACCACGCTGTCGGCGTACATTGGCAAAGAAGGCTATCGGGTCAGCACGGCCCCGGACGGTCAGACCATGCGTGACATCTTTGCGAAAGGTGATGTGGACCTGATCCTGCTGGACATCAGTTTGCCCGACGAAGATGGTTTTTCCCTGCTGCGGGAGATTCGCCGCCAGTCCGAAGTGGGGGTGATCATGGTGACGGGCAAGTCCGAAGACGTCGATCGCATTGTGGCCTTGGAACTCGGTGCAGACGACTATGTGACCAAACCGTTTAACA
>JBAWYQ010000260.1:0-5084 GCA_037143475.1 Burkholderiales bacterium
AGACGATTTTGGTAATTGATGACTCTGCAAGTCTGCGTCAGGTCGTAAGAATGGCGCTGACCGGCGCTGGCTATGACGTACTGGAGGCCGGTGACGGCAAGGCTGCATTGGCCATGCTGGATGGACGGCAGGTCAATATGGCAGTTTGCGACATCAACATGCCTGTCATGAATGGCATTGAGTTCGTCAAGGCTGCAAAGCAGCTGCCCGCCTACAAATTTATGCCCATACTGATGCTGACGACCGAGAGCCAGGACTCCAAAAAAGAGGAAGGCAAGGCCGCTGGCGCCAAGGCCTGGATGGTCAAGCCATTCTCGCCAACTCAGCTGGTTAGTGCGGTTGCCAAACTATGCACGTAGGCATTGCTGATAGCGGCGAAGCCGCCGGAGTTTGATTTTTTGTTGATGCAGTCTGGGGATTTCCATGAATGATCGATTTGAGCTTCCCTCCGAGTTGAATATATACAGCGCGCTGGAGTCGCGCGATACGTTGCTGGCGTGGGCGACCGAGCAGATGACCAAAGCCAAAGGGTATTTGGAGATATCAGCGCGTGATGTTGTCGAGGTTGACGGTTCCGGCCTGCAGTTGCTCGCCGCGTTGAGCAATATGGAGCAGACATGGCATCTGGTAGAAACCAGTGAGCCTTTTGCTGAGGCCTGTCGAACCTTGGGCTTTGGTGAATGGTTGGATAAGCGATACCTCAAAGATAGTTCCGGGGAGTCCCACACATGAGCTACAGCAGCGATGCAGACCAAGATTTCATTGCGCAGGCCATGCCCGCATTTATCAGCGAGGCGGCTGAGCAAATTGAGGCTATTGAAACCCTTTTACTAGAGTTGGAAGAGCAGCCCGATAACCGAGAACTGCTTGACTCATTGTTTCGGTGTGCACACACCGTCAAAGGTTCTGCGGGTATTTTTGGCCTCAACCGGGTGGTGGAATTTACGCACCATGTCGAAACCTTGTTAGACAAGATGCGTGATGGTGATATTGCGCTGACTCCAGACATCAGTACATTGCTGCTGCAATGCAACGACCAGATCAAGTTTTTGGTGGATACCGCCGCGGACGAAAGTGCCGATACGGCTGAACAGAAGTCGGAGCGTGCAGATCTTGTGATTCAGCTTAAAGCGCTGACGGAGCAACCTGATCCAGCCCAATCGGGCGCATCAGGCGCGGCAGGAGCACAACCGACAGCCGCTAATATTTCCGCTGGCGGGTTGCGCGTCTGGACCATTTCTGCGCGTTTCGGAGCAGAAACGTTTCGCAATGGCATGGACCCGCTGTCCATAGCCCGGTACCTGCGGGACATGGGTCGTGTGGTTAGCGTGCGCTGTGGTGCTGAAACCGTTCCGCCACTGGTAAACCTGAATCCCGAAAGTTGCTATTTGAGTTTTTTTATGGAGCTCGAAACCAGCGCCAACCGCGAAGACATTGAAGGGGCTTTTAGTTTTGTGGTGGATGATTGCGAACTGGATGTGGTAGCACCGGAGACCGAGGGCCAACGGTTGACTCGCGCGATTGAAGAAATGCCCGAAACCCCACGCCTTGGTGAAATGCTGGTTTCAGTGGGAGCCGTGTCGCAAGTCAAGCTTGATCAGGTGCTTGGCAACCAGCAGCAATCCCGTGGAATGCCATTGGTCGGCAAGCCCAAGTTGGGTGATTTACTGGAAACGCAAGCGGGCGTGGCGCCTGAAGTGGTTGCGGCAGCTTTGGGAAAGCAGCAAAAAATTCGTGAGAACGCGCCGAGCGAAGAGCGTTACATCCGCGTTCAGGCGGACCGACTGGATGCCGTCATTAACCTGTTGGGTGAGTTGGTCATAGCCGGTGCTGGTGCCACTTTGCTGGCGCGCGAGACACATGACTCCGCGTTGATTGAAACCAATTTGTACATGAACGGCCTTATCGAAGAAATCCGCAATGGCACTTTAGGCCTTCGCATGGTGCCAGTGGGAGAAACCTTTAGTCGATTCCGACGCGTCGTGCGCGACACAGCGTCCAGTTTGGGAAAGGAAGTCAACTTCGAAATTGTGGGTGGAGATGCCGAGTTGGATAAATCCATGGTGGAGAAAATCGCCGATCCTCTTATGCACCTGGTTCGTAACTCTCTGGACCACGGTTTGGAAACCCCCCAGGAGCGTTTGGCATCCGGCAAGTCTGCGGCAGGTAAGTTGGTCTTGAGTGCGCAGCATGAGACCGGCGCCATTCTGATTCGTATTGAAGACGATGGGCGTGGCATCAACCGTGAAAGGGTGTTGCAACGTGCATGGAATCGCGGTCTGATTGAGCAGGGCGTGGTGCCCAGTGATGACGCCATCAATATGCTCATTTTTGAGCCAGGATTTTCAACTGCCGAGCAAGTCACCAATCTGTCAGGACGGGGTGTTGGAATGGATGTTGTACGCCGCAACATCGAAGCATTGCGCGGTTCACTCAGGTTGACCAGCAACCCCGGCAAAGGATTGCAAGTGGACATCCGTTTGCCGCTTACTCTTGCCATCATTGATGGGTTTTTGGTCGGGGTTGGAAAGTCCAAATTTGTATTGCCGTTGGAGTCGGTAGTAGAGGTTATCGAGGCAGGGGGCAACCATGTAAAGGTGGATAAGAATGGCCGTCACTGCCTTGAACTGAGGGGTGCCGTTCTGCCGGTGGTTCGGCTGCGTACGCTCTACAGCGTGGAGTCCCACCACACCGAGCGGGTCAGTGTCGTGGTTGTGCACTCCACACGCGGTCAATACGGAATTGAAGTCGAGGTGTTGCTGGGGCAACAACAGACCGTTATCAAACCGCTGGGGCGGTTGTTCAAGACCCTGCGCGGGATTTCAGGCTCATCTATTCTGGGCAGTGGTGAAGTAGCGCTGATTCTGGATGTGAACTCTCTGGGTGAGTTGGTGACCGGGGCGGAGGCTTTGGCAGTTCCCGGTTGAGTACATTTTTTACATCGCGAAAGCGTTTGTACGTTCTTATTTCAATTTCTATAAACGGATCTCTAACATGGCTCAAAATTCCACTTCTTGGATTTCGCGACTTTTCAACGGCGGCGACCTGGAGCGCCGGATTGCCGAGCTTGAAGCCGAGCTGAAAGTTCGCACCGACATCATGAACATGACGAGCATCGTCTCCGAGGCTGACAAAAAAGGTGACATCGTCACCATCAATGAGAAGTTCATTGAAGTCTCCAAGTACAGCCGCAGTGAATTGATCGGACAACCGCACAACACCACGCGTCACCCGGATATGCCCAAGGAGACCTTCAAAGCGATGTGGTCCACCATTGGCCGGGGCGAGGTGTTTCGCGGCATTATCAAAAACCGAGCCAAAGACGGCACACCGTATTACGTCGATGCGGTGGTGGCGCCCATTCTGGGCGACAACGGCAAGCCCATGAAGTATTTGGGTGTGCGCTATGACATCACTGCGGCGGAAATCGAGCGCCAAAATGCGCGCGGCATCATCAATGCCATTGATGCTTCCTACGCTTATATCGAATTCGATCTGGGCGGCAACGTGATCAAGGCGAACAAAAACTTTCTTCAGGTGATGGGCTACCAGAGCGATGAGATCGTCGGCAAGCACCACCGCATGTTCTGCGAATCCGCTGTGTACAACGCGCCCGCTTATCAGCAGTTCTGGCGTGATTTGAACGACGGTAAGCCCCAAAATGACATTTTCAAACGCGTCACCAAAACGGGTCAACAGGTTTCGCTTCAGGCCGTCTACGCGCCCGTTACGGATGAGATGGGCCGGGTCGTGAAAATCGTCAAGATTGCCACGGATGTAAGCGTTGCTGTCAATGCCAACGACATGCTGCGTAATGCAGTCGAGCAGGCGCAGGCAGTGACTTCTGCTGCGATGCGGGGAGACCTTTCACAACGCATTCCTCTGGAAGGTAAGAGCGGTCCCATTGAGTCGCTGTGCGGTGGCGTCAACGCACTGATGGAGACAACCTCCGTCATTTTTTCCGATGTGGTGCGCGTGTTTGGTGGGTTGGCGGCTGGTGACTTGTCGCAGCGTGTCACCCGCGACTATGCGGGTACCTTCGGGCAGCTCAAGGCAGATGCCAATGACACCAGCGCAAAGATGGCCGGAATCATCGACGATGTCGGACGTGTGTTTTCAGGCATGGCCGCTGGCGACCTGACGCAGCGCATTACCCGCGAGGCACAGGGGGTTTTTGACCAGGTTAAACAAGATGCTAACGCCAGTTCTGAGAAGCTGGCCAGCATTATTGATGAGGTGCGAGGAGCAGCCGATGCACTGACTGGTGCTGCCAATCAGGTGAGTGCCACCGCCCAGTCCCTTTCGCAAGCGGCCAGCGAGCAGGCCGCCAGCGTTGAAGAAACTACGGCGTCCATTGATGTCATGTCGGCCAGTATCAGTCAGACCAGCGACAACGCCAAGGTTACTGATGGCATGGCCACGAAAGCCAGCAAAGAAGCCACCGACGGCGGCAGCGCTGTCAGTCAGACAGTGGTTGCCATGAAGCAGATCGCCGCCAAAATTGGTATCGTCGATGATATTGCCTACCAGACCAATTTGCTGGCGCTGAACGCCGCCATTGAAGCAGCGCGGGCGGGTGAGCATGGTAAAGGTTTTGCAGTCGTCGCCGCTGAAGTTCGTAAGTTGGCCGAGCGCAGCCAGCAGGCTGCCAAAGAAATCGGTGAGTTGGCCGGAAGCAGTGTGTCTACCGCCGAGAGGGCCGGCAAGCTGCTAGATGAAATTGTGCCCAGCATACAGAAGACCTCCGAACTGGTTCAAGAGATTGCCGCTGCCAGCGCAGAGCAAAGCGAATCAGTGGTGCAAATTGGCGGTGCCATGGGGCAGCTCAGCAAGGCTACACAGCAAAACGCATCAGCATCCGAAGAGTTGGCAGCCACCAGTGAACAGCTATCGGGCCAAGCAGAGCAACTGCAGCAATCCGTGGCGTTTTTCAACCTGGGCGACGAAACACCCAAGGTGCGTAGCCGCCATGAAATAGGCGGCAACGAGCGCCGTGGCGGTGCTCCCGCGCCACGACTCCATGCGCCCCTGCGGCCAACTGCCGTGCGCGGAGGCGGTTCCAACTTCAAACCCTATTGATATTC
>JBAWYQ010000261.1:0-5061 GCA_037143475.1 Burkholderiales bacterium
AAATCTGACTTGGCATGGTCAAAACGGAGGGTTTCGGTCCAGGACTTCTCCGAGTGACAGGTCTCACACTTCTTACCCAGACTGTCCTTGTGTTTGTCATCCTTGCGGTGGCAGGAGACGCAGGCCTGGCTGGTTTTTTCGCGATAGGGGTTCGTGGTGTGGCACGCGCTGCACTTCACGGAGCGGTGCTTGTCGTTCAACACATATTTCGTGTCCACATCATGTCTGAACGTGGTTGTTTTCCATAACTTGGTGCCGTGACAGCTTTCGCACTTTTCACCGTACATGCCTTTGTGCCCCTTCTTCTCATCATCTTTCTTGTGACAGGCAAAACATTTTTCGGGCGTGTCCTTATAAATGTTGTCTCGGTGGCACTCAGCACACTTGACGTCCACGTGCTTGCCGGTCAATTCGAAATGGGTCTTCGAGTGATCAAACTTCGTCTCTTTCCAGGATGCATCGGTATGGCAATCGGCACAAAGCGGCCCCAGTGACCCCTTGTGGGTATCGTCCTTTTTGTGGCAAGTATTGCACGCACTGGGGGCTTCGCGGTAGAGCTTTCCAGTCACGTGGCACTTATCACAAAGGACTTTCTGGTGCTTGCCCTGCAACGGGTAATCCGTGAGTTTGTGGTCGAACCGGTCCTTGTCCAATGCATATAAACGGGCATCCAGGCCTTTGTGCTCGGTGTGACAGTTGCGGCAAGTCTGGGGTTTCATTTTTCCATGAAAACCGGTGTGGGCATCAACATCCACGCGCGTTTCTTTATGGCAATCCAGGCAGCGCTTATCCTGCCCCTGGCGATCAAACTTTACGTGGCACTGGGCGCAGTCATCTTCGTACTTCGCGTGCGCACGCGAGAGCTTGCCTGGTGCCATGATGGACTCTATACCTTGCCCCATAGACCATGGCGCGAATGCAACCAAAAGCAAAAAGACGAACAACTGCCAAGTGCGCATAGCGGACCTGCATAGTGGCACGTAAAGGGCTGCATTGACTGGCTTCATTTTGATCCGATTCAGTACGCGTGCACCGCAAAAATGTGAACCAGCGTGCTGATCACCAGAAGAAAAACAAATGGTATGTGGGCGATATGCCATGCTGCCAACATCCATTCAAAGGCGCCGAACTGCGCTACTTTGACCTCGGCGTTGAGGTAGCGTCGGACCAGTTTACGCGCCAGGCGTCTGTGCTCGGATATCTTGTCCGCGTCCCATCCCAAGCGTGCGGCCAAGCGCGCAGACGGCTCATTCAGCAGATGGGCACAGCGCAAGTAAACCAGCCACTGCGTCCATGGCAGCAGGAAGGACCGGCGCATATGGGTTGCCCACCCGGGGGGGGATGCGCGTTCACCCTGTGCGAATTCGAGCAAGGTTTTTTCAACTGCTGGCGCAAAACTCAGCCGCGACCGGGCTCCTTCTTGTTCCAATCCCGCACGCACTTTCAGATCGCTAAGGCTGGCAAGCTCGCCATACAGTCCCCTGTTGACACGCGCATAGATAAACCGACCCACCACACCGCTCAGCGCCACCGTGATCATGCTGTACAGCGCAACCCCTGCATTGAGGGAGCCAAATTCAAACCCTGAATGCACCAGAATCAGCAAGGGACCGCCAATGCCCAGCATCATATGGGCAACCATCCAGCCTTTAACCGGCCCCCACCGCTGCATGAAATGTAGATGTTTACGCAAGGAGTAACTAAAAAGCAGCAGCATCATGACTGCGCCCGCGACACCCAGCCAATAGCCCACATCGTCACCGGCCTTGAATAGCTTGAGCAGACTAATTTGGCGCGCGACCCAGACCAGCAGGGCAAGCAGCGCATAGACAAATATGTCGGTGGACAAGGTCGGCAATGGGCGGGTTGCAATTGACTTGCCAGCCGTGGAATCAGTCTTTGCTTGCGTCGTCATATCAAAACCACTTCCCTTTCCTTCATTACAACGACGACCACGCGTACCACGGGCCATTCACTGCACCCACTTGCTGCCATATTGACAGATAAACTCTGCGCCCATAGAAGAATGGCAAACCCCAGGAAAACGATGGCGCAGCTGTTGATGCTGCGCTTGGCGGTGCACCCGCCAGGTCCCCGAAAGCAGCGTTGGTCGTCAGGAACAACGCTTCGGCGTTGCCCACGTTGAATTGCACTTCCACCGCATTCTGGGGCAAAAGGTTATCCCCGTCGGCAATGGTTGCAGTTTGCCTCTGCATACTTGTCGGGCAGTACCACGAGCTATTAGAACAACGCGCTGTCGGGCTGGCAGAATTATCTGTAAAGAACAGCCCATTCGTACCGGTGTCAAGATAGCTGTTGCGAATGGTCTGGCCCTTGTACCGTGTGGTGATGTTCATGTACGAATCGGGGTTGGTGTGCCAGTCCACTCCTAGACGAACCCGACTCGCGCTTGCCGAAAGCTGGTTATTGCTCTGTGTATTGATGCCAAAAATTAACTCGCCACTGGCAGTAGATGCGCCCAACCCGGTCACTGCAGGCAAAGTCAAAATGACCCCATTGTTATCGCTAGCAAATGCAGCAACGGGGTTATAGACTTGCATGTTGGCCGGAACGGCTGCAGGGGTACAGGATGCCGCACTTTTCGCGTCTTTGGGACAACTGTAGTACTGAACGTACGACCCTGCGTAATTACCCATCAAGCACATCAAACCGCAATCCAGAGTGACGCTCCCAATCCCCAGAATTCCGTTGGACCCCATTGCGCTTGATGAGCTTAAGATCTGGCCGTTTGCAGCATTCGAACAATCCAGAGGTGCCTGAATGGCAGCACCCTGATCATCCTGAATCAACTGAATTGGCAGTGCCATTGCGGACTCCGCACCGAGCAGCACGTCGGCCACGGCTGTTGATCCCCAAAGGCCACCAATTACAAAGGGATAGCACTCCCATACGGGGCCTGACGGCAATGCCACGACAGGCAAATGCAACTGCGTCACTTTACTTGCCAGAACACGTAAACCGACCGAACCCGTGTCGACCTGAACATGGTCTATGGTCTGGCACTGTAAAGGGTCACCCGGCACGCAAACCTTGACCGTTGCATACAAAATATTTGCATTGGGTGTCAGCGAGAACCCGTTGGAGGGACCCGCTTCCACCGCGACACTGATGTTGTTTGAGCGTTGCACAAAGGGTACGCTCACCGCCGCACTGGCAAGCGAAGCATTAAGCCCGGGCCCAGTGATGTTGGTCACCGTGCTGTCAGCGCCACCGCCACATCCGGCCAACGCCAACAGCAAAGCTGCTCCAGTCAAAAAGTGTTTCAACATTAGACGACGCCTCTATTCGAGCACGATGGTGGACAGGCTAAAGCCGCTCGGCAGCATCGATTGTCGAAAGGCATATCCTGAAAAAACATTCAGGTGGGCAGTGGCTTGAACAACGAGGTCCAGGCTTTCATGGCGAAACCGGCGTTGAATTCCTCCTTTGCGAGCGCTTTCCCGCGCAGACTGAGCGTATGCGGGATACGAACCTCCGAGAATGCTTGATAAGTCCGGCTTGAACAGTGTGTGCCACACCACGGCGAACACACGCCCGTCGCTCCCCACATATTGCTGAATATGCGCACCGTCCGAATTTTGAAGATCATGCACCGAATACTGCGGCTTAACGGCCACCGAATGGCGCGCATGCATCTTTACCTTTTCCTCCTGAATGCTGCTCTCAAAGTCTCCTAAGCCAGCCCAAGCCGGATTTAGTGTCAGCAGTACCAGAAACGCGAGCGCACCTCTATTTGGCGAAGTCATACCGGTAGCCCACGTAGAAAAAATAGGATGAAGAGTCATCGTGACTGATTGGGCCTTCAGTCTTAGAGACTTCATAAATGGTTTCGCCAAGCACACTGGCGCGCTCCGATAACTTGTACGAGAGACGCAAACCAGGTGACACCCGCATTACCTTGGTCGAAGTATTGTCCGTTTGCGTATACACACGGACGGAGGGTTCGAAGCTGGCCTTGTTGTCCAGAAACCCGGTCAGATTGTTGAAGGCAAGCTGTGTTCCGCGCAGCGTGTCACTCGAAAGAACACTAACGTTGAAGCCATTGATGTCCCTGCTTGAATAAAGATTGGAACCCGTCACCTGCAATGAGAAGTTGTACTGCGCGCCGGTTGCGGGCATGGCCTGGAAGTTTCCAACCGCCGGCAGCGCACCCACATCGCTGTAGCGGAAATCCATGGACCCTTGCCAACTGGGCGATAGTGGACGGGAGAAACTAAGCATGGCCTGCTTTGCGCGTGCCGTTGTGTCGAGCGCCAGTCCTTGAACTTCGGCCAGACTCCTCATTTGCAAGAGAGTATTCAGAGAGGTCGCGCCTGAGCTGATGAGTGCATCACTCAACTGTAATGATGGCGCTTTTCGGTCATCCAGCAACATCGTTACCGTTGTACCGAATGGCCCCTGCATGGAGCCTTGCAGGGTAGCCGCGTTGAGTGCGCCAAAATTAACCTCGTAGTCAACTTGGGAAAACAGCGACAAGTTTTCTCCAAAGTAGCGGACTTCCAGACCAACCGCCCGCCGATCTGAAATGCCTTCTGTTGTCTGATCGACCAGCGAAAGGCTGCCGCCCCAGTGCTCAAACAGGCTGTCGGCCTCCACCATGACTCCCGCCATGCGCTGAGATGGCGCTGAAACCAATTGATTGGCGGGCACACCCAGCGTCGCACTGAGCTTGTATTGATTGGCGACCGGCATCGTGAACGAAACGCCATCAAACAAGCCAAACATCGATCCACCAATCGCTGACTGCCTGCCAACCCGAAGACCGAGCCGGCTGCTGATATCACGGTAATCCACGTAGGCGGCACTCAGCACAGCTGGAGAGTTGGTTGTCGTCACGAAATTCTTTGCCATGTTGTCACGCAGCACAAGCTTGTATTCGGAATCGTCTGTCTTGTAGCGGCCCGATACATCAACACTCGTCACCAGTGACGATTGGTTGGTCTTGCTCAGCGTATTTTGATCAATTCCCGCTGCAATACTGACCAGCGACTCGGTCTTGGTTTGCCCGCCATAGTAATACTGGGAGATGCTGCCTGAATA
>JBAWYQ010000262.1:0-5055 GCA_037143475.1 Burkholderiales bacterium
CGTCAAATTCTGTGGCGCCGGGGCGCCGGTTTTTAAACCTGCCATTTTGTGAATTGTCCAATAGTGAAATAAAAAATGACACCGTCAGAAACGGCCCGACAAATTGATATGCAGCTTCTGATCGCCACTTTGTGGCAAACCCGAAACTGAAGCATATGGCAAAGTGCTACCGGCTATAACCCGGCCATAGTCCGCCGAGACAGTGAAGTGAGGCAAAGCATAGCGTAAACCCATTCCCGCGCTGGACAAGGAGTCATTTGCCGGCTTCGGATTGCCATTCGGACTCCTGTTGCTCAACCACCCGGCATCGACAAAACCAAGCAGACGCAAACCAGGAACCAACTCCAGGGAGGTCAATTCGATTGAAAAAAACAAGCCGCTATCGCCGGAAATTGGGCGCTCACCTGTACCACGCACGGAACTGGCGCCACCCAACCCGAATTGTTCGCCAGAAATCAAAGTGTCCGGGCTATATTGCAGTTGCCCACGCAAGCTACCTATCCAGCCATTAAACATGCCGGTTGCGTAATTAGCCCCTGCATGCAATGCACGCCAGTGCGCCGTACTGATACGTGGGTCTTCGGACTGGTAAGAGGCAAGGTCATTACCACTGCCACCGGAGACGTTTAGTGCCAGATCGACGTTGTAGCCCCACACGACGTTATCCCCCTCGACCCGCGCGTTGTACCCAAGCGTCAGTGGATTGCTACGCCGCACGTTCTGCCCCACCAACGGTGCTCCGTTGATCTGCGATACATCAAACTGCTTGTCGTCCAGCCCAATCGTTACAAACCCACGGTAGCCGCCATCAGGTGGCAGGTAGCGGCTGTAATTGAGTCCAGCACTACGCCCGGCTCCGTTGCTTTTGAAGCTGCCAAAGTCTCCCAGCACGTCGGACTGGGTATAGTTGAAACCCAAAACCCCACCAAAGCTGTACATCGGAATGCGGTAGTTCAAACCAAGCTGTTTGACCGCACTGGGACGCTCCAGCGAGGTGGTATAGGCCAGCGTGATCTGATGATCCAGATCAAACAGGTTGGAGTGACCACCGACCAGGGTAATACGGTCGCTTCCGGTAGCGTCCGACCCGTAATTGCTCGCTCCAATCGAAAAGTTCCAGGGTTTGCCTTCGGTGACCACAATACGCGCATCGATCTGGTCCGGCTCATCAGACTCTTTAAGTGCGACTTGTATCCGTTTGGCCTGGCTCTCATTGGCAATGGTGGTTTGCACCGCCAGGGTGCGGAAGTTGGGCGATTGACCTTCCGCCAGATCGGGCAGGCTTCCCCGAATGTTGGCTTCACTTAATTGCTGTCTCCCTTCGATGCTGATCTTGCCAATGACAAACTTCACAATCTCAAGCTTCACCGATTCGCCCACCTCTTGGGCCGGTAGCGCTACCCGATGCAGAGCGTAGCCTTTTGCTTTCATGGCCGCCTCCAGCGCAGCAGTGGCTTTTTGGAGAGTTTCGATGGTGGCATCCGTTCGCAAAAAAGGGGCCAGCACACGGCTCATCTCACCATCGGCCAAAGGGGTTTCACCAGAAATATCGAAGCCTCTGATGACAAAGCTCGGGTTGGTGGTGATTGGCGGGGACTGCGTCGGGGCTTGTGCCTGTGCCAGAACAGGTGCGAGTAAAATCATGCCGACGGTTGTGGCCAAAGTGACGCTGACCTTGCGGTGAAGTGTGATGTGCTTCATAGTTATTTGGTTACCTGCTTGCGTGCCTAATTGCAGATATTCAGTGCGCGCGCACCGGAACTCTCGAGCACCGTCGCGGCCAGCGGATTGCGGCTGTTGGGCATAGGAGTGCGGTCAAACTCCAGAAACAGCGGCATAAGAGTTGGCCGAGCGGTGAGTCCGTCCAATCCTGCGAAGCCGGTTTCACCACGGCCTAGATGCAAAGTTTCGCTAGCGGTGGTGACTTCTATGTGGCCATCACGCACAACGACAAACAGGCCCTCTTTACCGTCATCCACCGCATTGGCCGAGAACAGCTGTTTAGTATCGATGGAGACACCGTCAGGGCGCTGCAGGTTTTGCAGGGTCGGTGCAACCAGCGGCCGAATTGCACTGGGGCTCACAAACAGCCCTTGACCGGCTTCGAGCACGCGTATGTCAGTTTGCCCCAGTGGGGTCACCTCGATGCTGCCAAGCCAAGTGTAAAAGCTGCAAGCTTCACCCTTGCCGTCATCATTGCAGTCCAGATCGAGTCCGGTGCCACGGATACCAATGGTGGCTGTGGCCGTTGTGAATCCCACATTGCGGTTGTTAGCCTTGCTGATGAGACCGGTAAGCGCGCGCATGGAACCTTTGAGCAGCGACACCAAAAACCGCCCTTCTTTGGGATTTTGGTCGTCATAGACAAAACTGTCGACCCTGAATCGGGTGGCACCTCCCAACGTCATGCGGCTGTCGTCCCTAAAAGCAAGCACAGCCTTTGCCCCGGCACCGGTTTCCAGTGTTTCGCCCGCATAGACGCTGCCACCGTCAACCACCCTGCGCCTTACACCAGCACCGTCTAGCGCGCTGATGTCGCCCTGGGAGCTAACTACCTTTGCACTGGCCAGCACAGCATTTTGGCGGGGGTTTTCGGATACTTTCGCGGTTTCTGCCTTGCAGTCAGTGGTGCAGATGCGGGCATCAAAGTCGGTGCCGCGAATGCCGATGGTGGCCGTTCTGGTGACCACCCGAGCGGCGTTTGGCAAGTTTTTGGAGATCAGACCAGTAATAGCCCGAAAGCCACCCCGCAGCAGTTGCATCACCATGCTGTTGTCAGGATCTGCTTCTTTGAATTTGTACTGCTGTATGACGATTTCTGAGTTGGGTCGCACCGTCATGCGGGTACCGTCCTGCAATTTTATGACCGCCAGGGACCCGTCCGCTGTGGTGAGTTTGTCGCCTTCCTTGAGCTCCAACCCTTTGCCCAACGTTCGGGGTGATTGGTCGGCGGTCTGCGCAAAGCCTACTCCTTTAGCGAAGTCGACTTCTCCGACAGCCTGGGCCAAAGCCACACCGCCAAGAAGCAGGAGCGTTGCGCCAACCGCCAATTCTTTGAGGCTTGGAGGTTTGGCCTGAGTGCGAATGAATTTGGGCACAGAAGGAAGCGCAATGGATACTATGGGCGACATATGCCCCCCTCAGCCACGACAGTTTCCTTGGTGGTGTCCTTTTCTCTATCCTTGTCCTTAACAGGCACATTGGCAGCGGCCTGGGCTTGTTGCTCTGCCGGGGATTCTATTGCACTGGTTCTGTTCATCATGGCAACCACGATGTCACTGGCAGTGCTGAGCGCAGCCGGCGTCGGCGGGGGTGCTACCGGCCTCGAAGCCACTAAGTAGGTCACAGGCTGGAAGCCGGATGTGGCCAGCGGGCTCAACGTCAACGTGCCACCCGCACTGGCCGAAACGCCCAGCGGAGCCGTCACGGAACTGTTTTGTTCCAAGTTGCCCGCTGCCCTGATGACTACAGAACCCGCAGTCGACTCTATCGGCCCATTGAGTACGATATTACCTGCGCTAGTCAGGTTGGTGGCAGTCAGCACAATATTGCCTCCCGCAGACAAACCGATCGGGCCAACGGTCAGCGGGCTATTGGCAGTAATGCTGATGGCGCCACTGGTCTTGATCTGGCCCTTGGTCACCACACCACCAACGCTGTCGATGTTGAAGTCGCCACCGTCGTTGATGGCTGTGACGTTGATCGGGCCGGCGTTGGTCAAGCGCAGTGCGCCCAAGCCGATATTGAAGGCGTTCCAGGTGCCAATCTTGTTGTCCGTTCCGGCGAGCACAGTGCCCCCGGTGGATTGGGTGGTCAGGGTGGTGGTTTCAATACCTCCCGCAGCCGTCTCGCTGATGCTCCCGCCCGTCAGATTCACCATAGCTGCCTTGAGACTGTTGATGGTCATATTGCCGCTGTTCTGCGTAACCACAACGCTACCCATACTGATACTGCCACCGCTTTGGTTGAATGAACCGTTGGCAGTGAAACTGCCCGCGCCACTGACCACGCCGCCGCTCTGGCTAAAACCGCTGGTGCTCAGAGCCCCACTGACTTGGAGAGTGCCTCCGCCAATGGCCAACGTTTGTGCGCTGCTGAGATTTTGCAGCGAGACGCTGCCCCCATCCAACGCTACTGTGCCGCTGCCTGCACCAATGCTCACTGACAGCACGTTGGCAGCATCGGGCAAAGCATCCCAGTTCCGAGCGTCATTCCATAGGTTGTTTCCTGCGGCGCCACTCCACGTGGATATTGGACGCACCGTAATCGCCCCAATGTTGCCCGAAGCGCTGGTTGGCAGGGTGTAGTTAGACAAAAGCGTCTGCCCCACAGGACTGAAATCGGTGGGCGCCAACGTGGTACTCACGAATAGCTCGGTGCCGACGTTCTTGCTTGCGTAGGTTCCACTGGTCTTGGTGACACTAGCAGAGTCCCCATTAACAAACCCCGTCAGGGAATAATTAGCAGGCGTCAAAGTGGCAGTAGTGGTGCCGTCATATACCTTCGTCGTTGAGCCACTGAGCGAGCCAGCAACAGCCACGAGTGCAGCAGGATTGACGGTCAATGCCCCATTGACATAGCTGATTGCGTAATTGCTTAGCGCAAATGTCCCGCCCGTCGCAGCGCTGGGCACGATAGCATAGGGGCCACCAACTACCGATGCCGTGGCTACCGCACCGCTGCTCGTGAGCGTGACGCTGCCAATGGTCTCACCTGCTACCAGTCCGGTGGAAGTGAACGCCGTGCCGGAGAGCGCTAACGTCGTTCCGAATGTCTTGTTCGCGCTATTAGCCACCACAGACAGTGGTGCAACGGAAATCGCTCCAATGTTGCCCGAAGCGCTGGTTGGCAGGGTGTAATTTGATAGCAGAGTGGCGCCGACAGGACTGAAATCGGTAGGCGCCAGTGTTGTGGTTACAGTTAATCCAGTACCAACATTCTTACTGGCGTAGGTCCCACTGGTCTTGGTGACGCTAACAGAATCCCCATTCACAAATCCGGTCAGGGAATAATTAGCAGGCGTCAAAGTGGCAGTAGTGGTGCCGTCATATACCT
>JBAWYQ010000263.1:0-5007 GCA_037143475.1 Burkholderiales bacterium
ATGGCGGGGAAATTTTTGAATGATCGTGATAACGGCGCTCAAACGTCGTCGATAGCCCGGCATGGACTCTACTGACCAAAGCAGACAGGTTCTGCCTGGTGCTGTCGCTGTAGCTCAAAAGCAATGTTGATGCGACGTGGCAACCAATTTCGTTTGCACGAAAACTCACAACCATTAGTTGAGCTTATGATGTTCCCATTTGAAGTCTGAACGGTCTTTCATGCAGGATGACATCCACAACATAAAAAATGGTTCCGTAGCCGCGACAGTACATCATATTGCTGCGGTCGTTGGTGTTTCGCCCATGACGGTATCGCGTGCTCTCAGTGGGAAAGGGTTCGTCGCCAAGGCGACCAGGAGTCGAGTACTGACCGCTGCAGAAGCCGTGGGGTACGTACCAAATATTTCAGCCAAGGTACTTAAAAAAGCCCGCACCAACGTGATTGGAATGTTGGTGACAGAGCTTCGATCCCCACACATTGCGCAAGTGGTAGCAGCGGTTGGTTTTGCGGCTCGACGTGCGGGTCAAGACCTTTTCATCTGTCTGGCCGCCGAAGATTCCTCAGAGCAAACACCGTCTTCGCTCAAACATCTAATGAGCGGCATATGTGATGGTCTATTGATGGCGTTGCCAAAGTCGCCAAAACCCACTTTGGAATTAATTGCACGCAGTGGCATTCCAACCGTATTGCTGAACTATGAGTTGGGCAATTCTAAGATGGCGGTTGTGCGTGGCGACAACTACTGGGTCGCGCGGGAAGCAATTGAACATCTGCTCAATCTTGGACATAAACGTATTGCATTCATTGCAGGATCGAGTTTCTCCGGTCAATCGCCAGAAAGAGAGCGTGCGTACGTGGACGCATTAGTAGCGGCTCATGTTGCTATCGATCCAGCATTGATCGTTCAAGGTGAATTCCATCAAACCGTTGGGTTCGCGCGCGCGTTGGAACTACTTGCGCTGTCAGATCGGCCAACTGCCATCTTCGCGGCCAATGATGAGATGGCACTGGGGGTCATTGATGCGGCGCGCCAACTTGGACTGCAAATTCCAGCGGACTTATCCCTGATTGGTTTTGATGACATCCCAGCGGCTAGCTATGTTTTTCCAGGGCTTTCGACCGTTCGCCAAGCCGTTGACGAAATCGCCTTTGCAGGAGTCCGCGCATTGATGCGGCAGATTGACACCAAAACAATGACTACAGAGCAAATAACTCTTGCTAGTCAGCTGGTTATCCGAGGTTCGACAGGGCCCTGCAAAGAAAAGCGAGATGAACAATCATCGACGCAATGAGTGCTGCACTGGTGGGTGCGTAGCTGTCATCATTCGCGATCTATGCGCGAGCAGCACCATATTTATAACTTGATGTCATGAGTTGAAGCAAAAAACATCCATTCCAAAAAATCCATTCCAAAGATCACATCAATTCGATGACAGTGACTTCGTCGAAGTTGGCGATGATACCGTCGCCTTGCCAGTACTCGATGCCGGGCCGGCCCAGGCGGAATATTCTTCGAGGAACAGGTCGCATGAGGCACGCGTGCTGGTCAGGTAGTCGGTGATTTCGGCGATGATTTAGCGATCAAAAATCTTGTTTGCGTTGAACAGCAAGGCGATGCGGTGCGACTTGAGGAATCCTGAGGTCTAGGTCCTTAAGCGACCGTCAGCGTGACCGGTTTGAGGTCAACGCTGCTAGCGCCGGCGAAAATGGTGAAAGTGCCCGGTTCGACGACGCGCTTCATCTCGGTGTTGTAGAACCACAGGTCGGATGGTTTGATGGCGAAGCGCAGGCTGCGTGTTTCGCCCGGTTCAAGCGTGATGCGTTCGAACCGCTTGAGTTCGAGCACTGGGCGCGTAACGGAGCTGACGTCGTCGCGCACGTAGATTTGCACCACCTCGTCTCCGCACACTTTGCCGGTGTTGGTCACATCGACCAGCACCTCGGTAGCGTCACCCACACCCATGCGCGCGCGCGTGAGGCGCGGGGCACCGACGGCGAAGCTGGTGTAACTTAGGCCGAAGCCGAACGGATACAGAGGCTTGGTGGAGCCGTCGATGTAGCCACGGCGCGCACTCGGTTTATTGTTGTAGAAGATGGGCAGTTGGCCGACGCTGCGCGCCACCGAAACCGGCAGTTTGCCGCCTGGGTTGGCGCGGCCGAACAGAAGGTCGGCGACCGCGTTACCAGTTTGTTGACCCAAGTACCAGCCTTCGAGGAGGGCGTCGGCGCGTTCGGCTAGCAGGTTGACCGACATCGGACGGCCGTTCAGCAGCAGCACGATGGTCGTCTTTCCAAGTTCAAAAATGGCTTTCGCAAGGTCGTTCTGCTGGCCAATCAAGTCCAGCGTTTCGCGATCGCCGAGGTGATTGTCGGCCCATGCTTCGCGGCTGGTTTGTTCGTTGTCGCCCAAGACCATTACGATGGTGTCCGCCGATTTCGCTGCTTCAAGCGCCTCGGTGATCAGGCGCGCATTGACCTCGGGCGGCGTGAAGTTGATTTTGCTTTGGCCCCACGTGTGCTCCTCGGTGATGCGCACCCCTTCCGAGTAGGCGAGAGGGAAGCCCTGCGCCTTTGACTCTGCCTGCAAGCCTTCGAGCACCGACACCACGTGGCGCGGCGTGCTCGAATAACCGCCGATCGGGCAGTCCTTGGCGTGGGTGCCGAGCAGCAGTACGCGACCGATTTTCTTGGCGTCGAGCGGGAGCGTGCCGTTGGCGTTCTTAAGAAGAACGGCGCTGCGCACGGCCGCGCGGCGCGCGAGGGCGATGGCGTCTGGTGTAGCGGTGAGGCTATCGGCCAGTGACACGTCAACATAGGGTGCCTCGAATAGGCCGGCATCGAACTTCATCTTGAGCACGCGGCGCACGGCGACGTCGATCTCGGCCACCGTCAGGCGCTTGTCCTTGACCGAGGCGGCCAGGGTGTCGAAGCCTTGCACGTCGGGCGTTTCGATATCGACACCGGCCTTGATGGCGCGTAGCGCGGCGTCGGCCGGCGCGGCGACCAAATGGTGACGCGTGATCAGTTCCTTGACCGCGAAATAGTCGGACACCGCTGCGCCTTTGAAGCCCCACTCGCCGCGCATCACAGTGGTCAGCATCCAGTGGTTCCCGTGCGATGGCACGCCATCGATCTCGTTATACGACGGCATTACTGCGCTGATATTCGTTTCGCGGATGATCTTCTCGAAGGGCGGGAAAAAATCTTCGCGAAGCATGCGCTCGCCGACCGCAGCCGGGCCGATGTTAGTGCCATTTTCGGGTTGGCCGTGTCCGGTCAGGTGCTTGAGCGTGGCGAGTACTTTGGTCGGCGTGAGCGGCAGCGTGTCGCCCATGAAACCGCGTACGGCAGCCTTGCCCATTTCGCCGCACAGCATTGGGTCCTCGCCGTAGGTTTCTTCGATCCGGCCCCAGCGCGGCTCGCGCGCGACATCTACCACGGGCGCGAGCGCGAGATTGGCGCCGCGGGCGCGCATTTCGCGCGCGGCCACGCTGAACACCTCGGTGACCAACGCCGGGTCGAACGACGAGGCCAGGCCTATCGCTTGCGGGAAGCTTGTGGCGTCCACGGCCACGTAGCCGTGCAGCGCTTCCTCATGCATCAGCAGCGGGATGCCGAGGCGAGTCTCCTCGATCGACCATTTCTGCGCAGCGTTTACGTAGTTGGCCGTTTCGAGCGCGTTACGATTGACAAGCAGGCCGCTGTCACCAGCGGCGCCACCGTCCCCCTTCTGGCGGTCGGATGGGCGGCCGATCATGCCGAGGCCATTCGGGTAGCGCCTGGAGGCCTTGTCGGCCGAGAAGGCGGTGCTGGCGTCTTGGATCAGGTGCTTCTGCTGCCATACGCATTGGAGTTGCATGATTTTTTCGTCGAGCGTCATGCGTGCCATCAGGTCGTCAAGACGCGCGACCATGCTTGCGCGCGGGTTCTTGTAGAGGGGCGTGGCCTTGCCTTGGGCAGAGGGCACTGTAGCTGCAGCTGCGAGCGCGCAGCCGGACAAGGCCGGCACGGCGCCCAGGCCGGTGATGCCGCCGATCGAGGACAAGAAGTGCCTGCGTTTGATGGTCATGTGCGCGTGTTTCCAAATTTTTGTAGGCGTTGCCGACGTCGCGCTGGCGCGGTCATCAAGGCAGTCGTTGTACAGTAATCATGCATCCACCTTCGCGTGGGTGCAATTGCGATATTCACCAAGACGACGAATGATTCTTATGCGGGCGCAGTCGCGGTTCCGCGTTAGACTGACGCCGTTTCACTGAGAAGTCCATCACCATGTACTCGAGAGATTCATATGCTTGGCTGCGCCGCGCGTGGATCTTGCGCACCAGCACATCGACCGCGGAAATTCAACCACCTGGGGCCAAGTATCGCACCGTTGAAGCGCCCTCAATCCGCGTGAAACGCTCGATATACCAGCCCAGGTGCCAAGTTCATCACCAAGGCTTGGTGGTCAGGAGAGTGTCTAGCGGTGCGCGGCGGTTACGAGGCTCAGAGCCAGCCCGCAGCGAGTCAAAATTGCCGCTTTGCGAAGTCACCAGCTGATGCGCTGATCGACCCTCTTTTTGCTGGATTTCGTTGCATCGACTCGCACAAACCAAAGATATTCCTCATCCGTAGACCCCCGCGAGTCTGCTGGTCTTTGCCCGCTGAACATAAACACCTGCGACGTCGGGCTTTGCAGTGTTGAGCGTGAACACGCGTCCACCTCCCTCTAGCCGCAGCTTCGCATAGGTGGCGGACAGGTCCACTGGCGTGACCTATCTCCTCGTGGAATTGTTAGTGAAAAAAATTGCAGCTGAACAAAACAAGCCTTCGCCTCGGGTTGTGTCGGAATACCTGTTTCCCGCACGTGCGATTAAGCGTGTGCCGCTTGTGCAAAAACGGCCTGAAGACCTTGGTACGGATAGAAAATACACGCATGGAGCCAAGTATGAAACGGGTCTAATTCGCTTATGCAGGAGTCCGCGCATTGATGCGGCAGATTGACACCAAAACAATGACTACAGAG
>JBAWYQ010000264.1:0-4979 GCA_037143475.1 Burkholderiales bacterium
CCGGGAATGCTTTTGAAGCTACCCTTGAGCCCAATGCTGATCACCAGCGAGCGCAAATTGGTAAACCCCAACTTGGCCACTGCATCAGACACCGTAGCCACCGTGTAGGGCACCTCGAAATATGCCGAATTGGCCATACGCAGCACATTGGCGCTGAGCACCTGATCGGCCGAAATCAGTACCACCAGACGCGCTACGGCCACATTTTCGTCGTTCAAGCTGGTAATCAGCTCCTGCATGACTTTGGGAATGGTCGGCAACGCCTTGGGTTGCTGGAACAGGGTTTCGAGGTTCATGTGACAGTACTCTCCTGGATGCCAACGCTCTGTGGCGCTAAATGGCGGTTAATAGCCAGTGCAGCGGCATCAAAGGCCTGCGCCAGGCTCTGCGCCAGTGCGCTACAGGTGGCTTCGTCACCGGCGTTACCTGCGGTCTCCAGTTGCTGGCACAGCTCGCCCAGCGCCAGCGCGCCCACGCTGCGCGCAGCTGACTTCAGGGTGTGCGCCACGCCTGCGACCTCGCTCAGCGTGCCTGCGGCTGTGCTGGGGCCTAGGCCGGCTACCTGCTCTGTGGCGTTGGCCAGGAACTTTTCCAGCAAGCGCTTATGCATCACCGGGTTGTCGCCCACCAGATCGTTCAGGGTGTCTTGATTCCAAATGGCCAGGGTGTCGTCGTCCACGGTCTTGGCACGTTCGGGGCGCGCTGAGTCCGGCTGCGCCATGGCGGGCACTGGTACAGCCTCGGGCATCCACTTGGCCAGCATGGGGCCGAGCTCGTTCAAGCGCAGGGGTTTGGACAAATAGTCGTCCATGCCACGCGCGCGACAGCGCTGGGCTTCGCCTTGCATGGCGTTGGCGGTGATGGCGATGATGGGCAGGTGCGCCTGCGCGGCCTGCGCGGCCTGTGTTGTGCGAATCGCCTCGGTCAGCTCAAAGCCGTCCATGTTGGGCATATGGCAGTCGGTCAGCAGCAGAGCGTAACGGTCTGGCTGGCCATCCAGCGAAGCCAGGCCGTCTTGCCACAGCTGCAAGGCCAGCGCGCCGTCGTTGGCCATTTCACAGGCGTAGCCCAGCAGGCGCAGTTGCTCGCGCATCACGTCGCGGTTGGTCTCGTTGTCCTCGGCAATCAAAATCAGGCAACCGGTTTGCGCGGCTACTTCCACGCCGGGGGCCTCGAACCGGGGTGCGTGCCGTCTCTCGATGGTCTGGACGGTGTCGATCTCACGCACGCGCCCACTGGCCACGGCCACAGCATGAATCAGGTCGTGGTGCAACAGGGGGCGTGCCAGCACCCGGGTTTCAAGGGCCTGGTTGTGGGGCACCGGCTCATGGCTATCAGCGCGGTTCACCAGTCGCACCACCCGCACGCCTGCGGGCCAGGGGGTGTTGGTTGTGCTGGATTCATCCGCGTGAGCGTCGGCTTCGTCACCCTCTTCTTCAAGGTCCAGCAGCAGCACGGTGTCGTCAAGCTGTTGCGCCATGTTTGTCATGTGTGCCAGTTCGCCGCGCGCCGTGGCCAGGTCTGGCACTACGCGCACCTGCGCACCGGCGGCTCCCAGGTAGACCTGAAACAGGGTCGAGCAGGCCGCCAGCGGGGTAACCGCGAGCACGCGCAGGCCGCTCAGGTCGGGCGTGGCGATGGGGGTTCGGCCACTGGGCGCGGGGGCTGCCTGCAGCGGGAACTCGACCATAAATTCAGAGCCGACACCGGGCGTGCTGGTTACGCTGATTCGTCCGTTCATCATCTCCACCAGCCGCTGCGTGATGGACAGGCCCAGACCGGTGCCGCCAAACTTGCGCGCGGTCGTGGCGTCGGCCTGCGTGAAGGGCTGAAACAGCCGGGCCACCACCGCCTCGCTCATGCCAATGCCGTTGTCGATGACAGAGAACTGCACGCAGGCCACGCCGTCGGGTCGCACCATGGGGTGCACATGCAGCATAGCCCGGCCCACCCCCTTGGGGATGAACTTGAGCGCATTGCCCAGCAGGTTAAACAGCACCTGGCGCAGGCGCGTGGGGTCGGACATGACCCAGGTCGGCAGCGCCGGGTCGACAAACAGGGAGATTTGTGCGTCTTTGCTGCCCGCTACGTTCAGCATCAACTGCGCCACGCCCTCGGTGACCTCGCGCAGATGGGTCGGGATGCTTTCGACTTCGAGCTTGCCGGCCTCGATCTTGGAAAAGTCCAGAATGTCGTTCAGGATGCTCAGCAGCGCCATGGACGATGCGTGGATGGTGTCGAGCATGCGGGCCTGCTCGGGCAACAAGGGTGTTTGCTGCAGGATGTCGACCATGCCAATCACACCGTTCATGGGCGTGCGGATCTCGTGGCTCATGTTGGCCAGAAACTCCGACTTGCTGCGGTTGGCGGCGTGCGCGGCTTCTTCGGCCTGTTTGCGCTCGGTGATGTCCATGTGGGTGCCGGTAAAGCGCACCGCCCGGCCTGTGGCGTCGCGACTGGCCCTGCCGTTACTCAGAATCCAGCACCAGTCGCCAGAGTGATGACGCAGGCGCACCACGACACGAAACTCGTGAGCGGCGTCCTTGAAGTGGGTCTGCATCTGGGTCTTGAAATTGAGTCTGTCGTCGGGATGGGTGATCGCATTCCAGGCCGCGCGCAACGTTGGGAGTTGTTCTGCGGTGTAGCCCAGCATGCCCCACATGCGTGGCGAATGGTACAACTCGCCACTCACCAGGTTGAGGTCCCAGACCCCCTCGTCGGCGCTCTCCACCGCCAGCTCAAAACGTTGCTGGCTGGTCTTGAGCGACGCCTCAGTGCGTTTGCGCTCGGTGATATCGGTGCGCACCGCAATGTATTCGCGTGGCTTGCCGTCTTCACCCATGAAGGCGGCCACCGTGCTGTCGACCCAATATAGGTGACCATCCTTGGCGCGGTTGCAGACCTCGGCACGCCAGACCGCGCCACGGCTGATGGTGTCGTACATTTCCTGAAAAAACCCCTTGGGGTGGTAGCCTGAGTTGACGACCTTGTGGTCCTGCCCCAGGAACTCTTCGGGGCTGAAGCCACTGGCTTCGCTGAATTTCTGGTTGCCATAGGTAATGAGTCCATCCACACCGCACACGGTCACGATGGCGTGCTGGTCGAGCACAAATTTTTGGTGCACCAGTTCGTTCAGGGAGCGTGTCGCGGCCTTTGCGCTGGTTTCCAGATCGGCGGTCTTTTGCGCTACCAGTTGTTCCAGGTTGTTGCGGTAGTTGGCGAGTTCGGCGTCTTTTCGTTTGGTAGCGGAGATGTCCCAGCTAACCCCCACCATACGCAGCGCCTGGCCCTGTGTGTCGCGCACTACATCGGCGTTGGCCTTCAGCACGCGAATGCTGCCATCGGGGTGAACCACCCGGTACTCGGTGTCAAACGTATGGGTGCCCGCGATGGCGTTTTGTGTATTGACTAACTGCGCTTCCAGATCGTCGTGGTGCATTCCAACCTGCCAGGCATCGATTGCACCCGAAAAACCCGTACGTTCCAGCCCATAAAGGCCCAGCATCACATCGTCCCAGATCAGCGTGTTGGTTTGCAGATCCCAGTCCCATATGCCAATGCCGCCCGAGCGGGTGGCGACCTGCAAGCGCTCTTCGCTTTGGCGCAGTTCCTGTTCGACCCGTTTGTGCTCGGTGATGTCGGCGTGGATGGCGATAAACATGGTGGGCTTGCCAGTCTCGTCCATGAACGGCGTTATGGTAGTGTGCAACCAGTGCAGTTCGCCGTTCTTGGCCGGGTTGCACACCTCTGCCACCCAAACGCGACCGGCAGCCAGCGTTTCATACATCTCGTTGAAAAAACCCTTGGGGTGGGGCCCCGGGTTCAGTATTCGTTGATCTTGCCCGATCAACTCGGCGCGCGTGTAGCCACTGACTTCACACAACTTGTCGTTGACCGAGAGGATGCGCCCCCGCGTGTCGGTGGTGACCACGATGGCGTGCTGGTCCAGCGCAGCGAGTGTGTTGGTGTATTGCAGACTGATTCTGGCCTCGCTACGCGCCAGACGCTGCATGGCCCTTTTGCTTGCCGTGACGTAGGTGGCCAGTGACAGCCCCACCATGGCGAGAATCAGGTTAAAAAACCAGTAACCCGTCATGTCCGAGAGCGACACGCTGTTACGGAAAAAACCGGTGCCTTGCACGACTCCCGCAGCGCCCATGCCGGCAATCAGCAACAGCGCCAGTGATGTGCCCCGCTGGCCCAGGCGAAGTGCCATCCAGGCGACGAATAAAAACATCCAGTAGCCCTGCGCAACTTCGTCCACCGCGAGATGGATCACCATGGGCAGCGCCTGGTGACCCCACTCCAGAAAAACCACAGAACCCGCCAGGGCGGTCACTGCAAAAATCAGCGCCGCCTCGGCCACCTGCCATACGGATGGCCAGGGGTGTTTCTGGCTCGCCACCGACCACCACACCAGCAGCAGCGGTGTCACCATCACCACGCCAAATACATCACCCATCCACCAATAAACGAGGTTTTGAACAAAATCATCCGCACCCACCACACCGCGCAGCAGCAAGGTGATGCTTCCGATGGTGGCGCTGATGGTGCACGCCACTGCCCCACCCCAATTGACCACAGCCCATACATTGCGCAAAGACGGTAGATCGGCCCTGAACTTGTCGTTGCGGCGGATCAACCGTGCCCCTGCCAGTGCCGCCAGGGCACTGCCCAACGCCGCACCAGCTGCGCCCCACCACTCGACGCCGCCCACCAGGCTTGTGATCAGCGCACCGAAAAACACCGCCCAAAAATATTGCGGCCCGCCTATCAGCACGGCCGCCAGCGCCACACCGCTAGCCAGGTAAAAAACGCTGGCGCGTCCATTCATTGAGAAATAATGATTAACCAGTAGCGCGGTCAGCCCGTACAGCACGGCCACGCCCAACGGGCGCAGCACTTCAGACGCGCTTTGGGGAAGATTGAGTCTATTCATCGTTTATGGCACCAGCCCCCGTGGAATGTGCGGTTTAAGC
>JBAWYQ010000265.1:0-4913 GCA_037143475.1 Burkholderiales bacterium
CTGCATATCACCCGGGTCACCTGCTGCGCATCATTAAAAATGGGCTTGGCCGTGGTGATCATGAAGCGCACGCCCGCAGTCGTGGGCACCCGCACCTCAAACACCCGCTCAATGCCTTGCTGAAAAATTGTCTGAACGCCGGAGAATCGCTTGTCGGCCTCGTCCTTGGGGAATACATCCCACACCGTTTTTTCAATGATGTCGTCTGGCGTTTTGCCAAACGCCTTGGCAAAGGCCGCGTTGACATAGCTGTAGCGCCCATCCGGGTAGAAACTGAAAATCGAGTCGCTCGACTGATCCAGCAGCACGCGGAATTTTTCCTCACTGGCGCGCAAGGCATCGGTCATTTCAGCTTGCTTGCGCTCGGTGATGTCATGCGCAATGCCCAGCACGCCGATGAGGGTACCGTCGGGTGCCAGCATCGGCGTCTTGGTGGTCTCAAACAAACCCCTGCGGCCACCGATGGAAAAGGTCAGCGGTTCCTCGTTTACGCTTGGGCCGCCCGCCGCGATGGCTGCGAGATCATGTTTGCGCAAAAAGTCGGCTTTTTCACGGCTGACGAGGTCGTAGTCAGTTTTGCCAGCAATGTCTGCCTGCGTGATGCCATACAACTGCTCGAATGCAAAGTTGCAAGATAGATACACGCCATCGGCATCCTTGAGCCAGACCGGATCGGGCAGGGTAGCCATCAGCGTCTGCATGCGCCCATGCTCAAAATCGAGTTCCTGATACGGTCGCTGCACCCCGGTGACAAAAAGTGCCCGGTAGACCATGAAGTAGGCGATGGTCTTGTAGACATGGCCCAGCAGATTGTGCAGATCGGTCACATCGGCATAGAGCGTGAAAAACATTTCTGCCAACCCCTGCACCCAGGCGGCGGCGGCCAGCCACAGCAGATCGCTGTCATTGGCGCGTCGGCTTTTCAAATACAACAGAAAGGCCGCCGTGCCGTACAAAAACCCGAGGAGGTACTCGGCGCCGATCTTGAAGGCCGTCAGACCCTGGCCTGCAATGAAGGTTCGGGGCAGCCAGTCGGGGTGTCCTAGTTCCAGCCACCAAACAGATGCGGCAATCGCGATGCTGATTGCCGCGGCCCCCTGAAAAGCACGCGCGGACCAACGCACCGGCGGCAGCAGGGCCGCACCCAAAAACACGGCCGCTGCCACATAGCGCCCTGCCAGCCAGAAGTTAATGGCCTTCTCTGTTCCGCTGGCGGTCACCAGGTCGGGCATGCCAGCGTAAGACATCGTGTGCGAAAAATCCAGCAGACCAACGGCCAAAAACCCGGCCCCAATGAGCATGATGTTGCTGCTCTGGGGCAGGTTGCGCAGGTTCCAGGCCAGCGTAAACACCATCACCGATACCGCCATGGCGGCAAACTCCAGCGCCGTGTGCAGTGGCAGGTAGCTTGCGGGCGTTGAAAAAAACCGGAATCCCGGTAGGGCGTATCCCAAAAGCAGCAAAGTGGTCAGGGCGAGCGCCCAGACCGTTGGCGGGGGCAGCGCCGAAAGCCCGGTGCGCGTGCTTGGGTTGACTTGGGTGTGATTGGGTTGCATTGTGGTTGCTATTGTTTTGGTAGCTGCTTACGCAAGTAATACGGGGGCTACAGGCCTAAATGATCATTAATCTCGGTAGCCACTGCTCCAGCATCGGTGCCAGCTCGTTCATGCGCAGCGGCTTGCTCAAATAGTCGTCCATGCCGCCCTCGCGGCAGCGCTGGGCCTCGCCCTGCATGGCGTTGGCGGTGATGGCGATGATGGGCAGGCGCGTGCCTGGTGGCTCGGCGGCGCGAATGGCGGCGGTCAGGCCAAAACCGTCCAGGTGGGGCATGTGGCAGTCGGTCAGCAGCAGTGCGTAGCGTTTTGGGTTGGCGTGCCACATCGCCAAAGCAATGGCACCGTCTTGCGCCATTTCGCAGGCGTAGCCCAGCAGGCGCAGTTGCTCCTGCATCACCTCGCGGTTGGTCTCGTTGTCTTCGGCCAGCAGGATCAGGCGGTCACTGGCCGCGGCGACCTCGCGGCTGGGAGCGTTCTGGCGCGGTTGGATTCGGCGATCAGGCTGCGCGTCGGCCAAGGCGTCGCCCGCATCGCAGGCCTGCAGCAACAGTTCGACCACAAACTCGGAACCGACACCCGGTGTGCTGCGCACCGTGATGCGACCGTGCATCAACTCCACCAGCCGCTGCGTGATCGACAGGCCCAGCCCGGTGCCGCCAAACTTGCGCGAGGTGCTCGCGTCAGCCTGCACGAAAGGCTGGAACAGCAGGTTGACCACCGCTTCGCTCATGCCGATGCCGTTGTCGCTGATGCACAGGCGCACACCGGGCGCCCCGCCGGCCAGCGTGCAGGGCTCCACGCGCAGCATCACCTGACCGGGGCGCTCCGGCTGGCTGGTGGTGAACTTGATCGCATTGCCCAACAGGTTCAGCAGCACCTGGCGCAGCCGGCTGGGGTCACCCAGTATCCAGGGGGGCAAGTCGGGCGACACAAACGACGAGAGCTCAAGCGCATGGTTGGCGGCGTTGATGCGCATCAACTGCACCACGCCCTGCACCAACGGCTGTAACTGGGTCGGGATGCTTTCGATGCTGAGCTTGCCGGCCTCGATCTTGGAAAAATCAAGAATGTCGTTGAGGATGTGCAACAGCGCCTGCGACGAGTTGTGAATGGTGTCGAGCATGCGGTGCTGCTCGGGCTGCAGCGCGCTGCGTTGCAACACATCGACCATGCCGATAACGCCGTTCATCGGGGTGCGGATTTCGTGACTCATATTGGCCAAAAATTCGGACTTGGCGCGGTTAGAGGCCTGGGCTTCTTCTTCGGCCTGCCGGAGCAACTTTTCGCGCTGGTGTCGCTCGGTCACGTCGCGGGCGATGCCCAGTATCCCTATCAGCTGGCCGGCTGAATCATGCACGCTGGTCTTGGTGATTTCCAGTAGGGCGCGGCGTCCGTCATCAGCAAAGGTGACCCATTCTTCGTGGACATGGGGTGTGGGCGACTGCATGGCGAGCCGGTCGTTGGCGCGGAACGTGTCGGCCAGTTCAGGCCCGACAAAGTCATGGTCGGTCTTGCCCACAATCACGGCCTCGGGCGCGCCAAAGAATCGCTCACACACCGGGTTGCAGGCCATATAAACCCCTTGCGCGTCCTTGAGCCAGACCAGATCGCTGAGCGTGTTGAACATACTCCGAAAGCGCGCCTCGCTGACACGCAAGTGCCCGGTTTTTTCAGCCACCAGCTCCATCAGGTGTTCCTGGTGCTCACGCAGCGCGTGTTCCAGGGCCTTGCGCGGCGTGATATCGGTACGAATCGCGACATACATGGTGGGCTTGCCGTCGCCCCCCATAAACGGCGCAATGGTGGTTTGCACCCAGTACAGGTGGCCGTCTTTGGCCTCGTTGCAGACCTCGCCATGCCAGGCTTGCCCACTGGCCACGGTGCGGTACATCTCCTTGAAAAAACCGTGGGGGTGCGTGCCCGAGTTGATCATGTTGTGGTCTCGCCCCAGGAGTTCGGCCCGGCTGTAGCCACTGATCCTGCAAAACTGGTCGTTGACCGAGGTGATGCGGCCCTGCACATCGGTGGTGGCCACAATGGCATGCAGGTCCAGCGCCTGGCGCACGTTGGCAAGTTCCTCGGTGAGATCGCTCTCGTTTTGGGTCAGTTGCATCTGGCGTTGCCCAAACGACCGCAGCAGGGTGTTGAAGCTGCGAATCAGGTCGCCAAACTCGTCCTCGCGGATCACCTGCAAAGGCTGTGGCGGCGCTTCGGACTGTGATTGCATGGCCAGCGTCTGGGTGGCAGCCTGGATGGGCGCAATACGCTGGCGCAGCAGACGCCCCGTTTGCCACCAAACCAGGCCGCACGCGAACAGCGACACCAGCAACACGGCCCATTTCATGCGCTGCTGCTGCGCCTCAATCGGGGCAAAGGCCTCTGCCGTGGGCAGCGCCTGCACCACATACCAGTTGGCCGCCGGCACGCCCTTGGCGGTGGTAAGCACTTCGAGCCCCTGCGGGGTGACGGTGATGTCGGAGCCCTCGTAGCCTTGCAGGTAGCGCTCGATCAGCGGGCTGACGCCGGGTTGCAGCACCTCCATCACCCGCCCGGGGACCGAGGCGGTGACGATGCGGCGCGACCGTTTAGCCACCACCAGCCAAAAGCCGGTTTTGCCGTAATCGCTATTGGTGATCGCGTCCAGAAAATTGGATTTGCTCAGGTCTGTCACCCCCACCAGGGCGCCAATTGGCAGCCCCTTCTCATCGCGAATCGGCGCAGCAATCGAAAACACCGGCGTTTTCAGGCTTTGGCCCAGCACGGGCTGCCCGATGATGGATTGTCCTTGATGGAGTGCTGCCACCATGTAATCGCGCTCACTGACATTGCGACCCAGCCGGTTGGCTGATAGGGGGGCATCGGCCACCACCACCCCATCGGTGCCGGTAATGAAGATGCCGGCATTGAAGTGAACCTCCAATGCCGGGCGGTCGAGCAGCGACGCCTGCAACGCCCGGTGGTTGGCCATCAGCGCGGGCGTGATTTTTGCCGCCACCAGCTCCAGCGCCCGCATCCGGGTCAGCACATTGCGGTTGATTTCACTGGCCAATATCGCCGTGGAGGAAGACTGCTGCTCGCTCAGTCGCGCTTGCAGGTCCTGGCGCAGCATCTGACTGGCGTACAAAGCCAGCCCCCAGAGGGCGCACAAAAACACCGCCAAGGTCGTCAGGGTCAGACTGGCTTTGAGCGAGGTGGGCTTCAGTAAACTAAATTTCATGGCATATATTGCGGGGTCTGGCGTTGGTAGTTGCTATTGTTTTAGTAGCTGCTTACGCAAGTAATACGGGGGCTAGAGCCCTAAATGACCATTGATTGCGGCAGCAGCGGCGGAAAACTCCACCGCCAGCCCTGCGGCCA
>JBAWYQ010000266.1:0-4872 GCA_037143475.1 Burkholderiales bacterium
TTGGCAAAACCCCAAGTCCAGGCAAAACCCCAAGTCCAGGACTCTGACCCCAATAGCTGCGGGGTCAAGGCAGGTAGTGAGTTGAGTGTGGTCAACGAGTTCTTTGAATTGCAACAATATCCAGGGTTGACAAAATCAATGACAGCTTCGGAGTCGGATCTACTTCGGCACTGGGGTGCTATGTACATCTCTCCATAGCGCCCCCTATGCACAGGTCTCAACTATGCACAGCTCGCGTATTACATGCGGCGTAGAGGCTGCATTGGCGTGGAGTCGCAGCCTATGGTCATTTCGTGAACTGGACATAGTTTCCGCGTAGGCGCGTACTGGTGATCCACTTTTGGAGATCACCATGGATACCACACCACTTTCGCATGCCATCGAAGTAGATTGGCTCGCCACCAGTCCCATCGGGCCTTATGTCGTCGCGTTCGAGGATCATCTGACAAAGCTCAGGTATGCCGCTAGTACCATCGCCGGCTATCTCGCCGACATCAAACACTTTGCTCGTTGGGTATACGCCCGACGGTTCCCGCTCGCCAGTGTTGACGAATTCTCAGTCGCTATGTTTCTAGATGACCACCTGCCAAGTTGCGCCTGCGTTGGACACATGAGGCACTGTCGCAGCGCTCACAGCTCGGCACTTGGACATTTGCTCGTCGTGCTTCGCAATCAAGGTGCCATTTCGCAGCCGCCAGTCAGCATGGTGCCGGTGGATAAGGAGTTGCGTTGCTACGACAACCACATGGAGCAAGTGCGTGGGCTCGCGCCGAAGACCCGAACCATGGCGCTGAGAATCGTGGGACGCCTTCTGACGCAGCGCTTCGAGGGCAACGCCATCGTTATCGCATCGATTACGCCCGATCACGTTCGACGCTTCTTTGCTGAGCAGGCAGCGCTGTACAGCAAGCCCGCCAGTGCTGGTTCTGTCGTGTCATCGCTGCGCAGCTACTTCCGCTACCGCGCATCGCTAGGAGATTTGGTCCACGGGCTGATCGGCGCGCTGGCCTACCCTGCCAACTGGGCGCTATCTTCACTGCCCCAGATGTTGACCAATGGAGAAGTCGCCGAGTTGGTTGCATCACTCGACAATCCCTGCCGAGCCATGCGACGAGCTTGTGCCATCGTGCGCTGCGCCCTTGACCTTGGGCTTCGCAGCATCGAAGTCGCCCAACTCACCCTAGATGACATCGACTGGCACGCAGGCACGATCGCGCTGCGCCACACCAAGGGCCGCCGTGTCGACGTCCTGCCGCTGCCAGTAGTCACAGGAGAGGCCATCGCGAGGTACCTGGAACTCGAACGCCCCAAGACATCCAACCGCGCAATCTTCGTACGCAATGTGGCCCCGCGCGATACGCCAGTGGGCGCAGACGTTATTCGTATCACCATCCGCCAGGCGTACGCGCGGGCTGGTTTACCGTACACGCGTTCGCATCTGTTGCGTCACACGATGGCAAACCGTCTGCTTGCCAGCGGATCTTCATTGAAGGAAGTTGCAGACGTGCTTCGGCATCGATCGCTGAACACGACGATGATTTACGCCAAGCTGGACAGCCGCAACCTTACCGAGGTGGCGTTGGCATGGCCTGGGAGCGTGTCATGAGTGCCGCCGCCATACTCTTCAAGTCGCATGTTGAGCGCTTTTTAGTCGAGCGCCACGCTCTAGGGTTCTCTGCGCGCAGCGAGGCTTACGCTTTGCGCAGCTTTGCCTGCCATCTCCATGAGATTGGACATTGCGGAGCGTTGACGGTCGAGGTGATGGCCGACTGGGCCCGACGCGACAGCCACGGCAGCACTGATCCGCTCACGTGGGCCCGGCGTCTGAAGAAGCTGCGTACGTTTGTACGCTGGCTGCAGCAGTTCGAGCCCCACACTGAAGTTCTCGATGACACGATCTTTGGCCGCATGTCTGAGCGCAAGGCACCCCATATCTACAGTGAGCAAGAGATCATTGACCTGTTGGCCAGCGCAAGACGGCTCGGCCCCGCTTCCAGCCTTCGTGGCCTCATCTTCGAGACTCTGTTTGGATTGATTGCATCGACCGGTCTGCGCATCAACGAAGCCCTGTCGCTGACGAACGCAGATGTCGATCTCAAGACTGGCCTGTTGAGAATCCATTTAACCAAGTTTGGCAAATCGCGCCAGGTGCCTGTGCATCCCAGCACCCTCCAAGCGCTGCGCCAATATCGCCAAAGGAGCGATCTGGCGGGCGAGTCTTATGACGAAAGCGCCGCGTTCTTCGTTGGCAGTCGAGGTCGATTGCGCGGGCTGCCGCTGGGAGATCGCCAGGTGCATCGCGTCTTCAAGGAGTTACGCCAACAGTTGGGTTGGCAAAACCGCGGCTCGCACCATGCCCCGCGCATCCATGATCTGAGGCACACATTCGTCGTTAGACGCATCGTGCAATGGCAAGCCAAGGGGGTGGACATTGATCAAGCGATGTTGGCGTTATCGACCTACATCGGGCATGCGATGGTGACAAATACCTATTGGTATCTCTCGGCGGTGCCTGAATTGATGGCACTGGCCGCAGGACGGTTCGAAGCGTTCATGTCACAAGCGGAGACGGATGATGAATAAGCCACCCACTTCGATGCCCCCGTCATTCCCCGCACTGATCCAGCAGTTTTTTACCGAGTACCTGGTCGCTCAACGAGCGCTCAGTCCGCGCACGGTGGCTTGCTACCGAGATGCCATTACGTTGTTCCTAGCCCATCTTTGTCACTTTCCAGCGATTTTTCGACCTACCCACCCTGGGAACCCGCATGGATACTGGAATGTGCCTAAAAGACGTTTTGTTATGCCATAATATATTCACAGATACGGTTTTACCGTAGTTTTCCCATCTATCATTGCGGTGTGTTCATCAGACGCACCATCACCAACAGCAAGAAGTCCGAACAGGTCTATTACACCTATCGACTGGTTGAGGGCGTGCGTCTTGGCAGCGTGGTAAAGCAAACCACCCTGCTCAATCTGGGCAGCCACTTTGACATTGTCCAAACCGACTGGGCGCTGCTGGCCTCGCGCATTGATGCCTTGCTGCGGGGTCAGGCTGACTTGCAACTGCAGTCCGTGCCTGAAGCGGTGGAGGTTATGGCGCAGCGCTGTGCCGCACAACTCATTGCGCGTTTGCCCACGCCAAATACCCAGCAGAGCAAGGCTACAGGCACCCAAGAGCCTGATCGATTCCAGGAAGTCGACGTTGACTCCATCGAAATGGTTCGCCCACGCAGTGTGGGCGTCGAGCATGCGGCCCTGTCTGCAATACAAGCCAGCGGCCTGCAGGACAAACTCACCGAGTTGGGCCTGAACCGCCCCCAGATCGCCGCTGCGCTGGGTAACATCATTGGCAGGATGGCGCATCCGGGCAGCGAATTGTCCACGCACGCCTGGCTGCAAAGGCGCTCAGGTTTGGGCGAACTGATTGACTTTGACTTTGAGTCGATGGACTTGAACCGGCTGTACCGATCCTCGGACGCTCTGTATAAACACCGTGATGCCGTGCAGGAGCATCTATTTGGTGCGGCCCAATCTGCATTCGGCTTCTGTGAGAGCGTCACCCTATACGACCTGACCAATACCTACTTCGAGGGCGTTGCCGCCGGCGCGCCCAAGGCGGCCCGCGGGCGCAGCAAGGAAAAGCGCAGTGACTGCCCGCTGGTGACGCTGGCCATGGTGCTCGACGGCAGCGGCTTTGTGCGCAAAAGCCAGGTCTTTGCCGGCAACGTCAGTGAACCCAAGACCTTAAAGGACATGCTGACCCAGCTGTCGGCGCCTATTGGGGCCGCCGTGGTGATGGACGCGGGCATTGCCACCGATGCCAATCTGAGCTGGCTCAGGCAAGAGGGGTACCACTACGTGGTGGTATCAAGACAGCGCAGCCGACAGTTTGACGAGGCGCAAAGCGTTGAAGTTAAAACCGCAGGCGACGTGACCATCAAAATTCAACGCGTGATGGATGCCAACAAGGCAGAGGCCCACCTGTACTGTCACTCCCCAGACAGGGAGCTCAAAGAGCGCGCCATGGATGATGCCAAGAGCCGCGCCTTCATTGCAGCACTACAAAAAATCATTGACGCCTTGGCCAAGCCTGGCATTGGCAAATCCGTGGCCAAAGTGATGGAGAGAATCGGACGCGCCAAACAACGTTATTCCAGAGCTGCGCAGCATTACCTGGTCAATGCCGTGGCCGATGAGGACGGGGTCAATGTCACCGCCATCACTTGGGAGAAACACACCAAAGAGGGCAGTGCTGCAATGTTGCCGGGTGTGTATTGCCTGCGCACCACGTTGATCGATCTGGACGATGCAACGCTATGGCGCACCTACTCGATGCTGACCCAACTGGAGTCGGTGTTTCGCAGTCTAAAAACCGATTTGGGTTTGCGGCCGGTCTACCATCAGATTGAACGCCGCATTGAGGGGCATTTGTTCATCAGCGTGCTGGCCTACCACTTTGTGCACACCATACGTCTTCAGCTCAAGGCCCAAGGAATTAGTGAGAGTTGGCAGACGCTGCGCGAAACTCTCAATAGCCAGCAGCGCATCACCACCACACTGACTCGCCGCGATGGGCGTGCGGTGCATGTCAGGAAAGCCACGCGCCCTGAACCCCATCAGCAGCGCATCAACGAGATCCTGGGTCTGTCCGCCAACCCCGGTGGCACCCATCGCGCCGTCATCTGACAGCGCAACAATCCCTTCTTCGCAATCGGTCGGCGTCTCACATTTGTTGTGCCATAACGCCTTCTGAAAACTCGTAAGCAATTGATTTAAAAAGGGTTTGTTGTGCCAAGTGACAAAGATGGGCTAGGCGAGCCACCGTGTCGCCCTCGCGGCTGCAACTGTTCAAACGCTTGGCGGCCT
>JBAWYQ010000267.1:0-4827 GCA_037143475.1 Burkholderiales bacterium
GAACCGGCCTTTCGCTCCATCGCCTGGCGCGGGCGCTATCTGGTGGTGGGCTTTGCATCCGGACCGATCCCCGCCCTGCCCTTCAACCTGGCATTGCTCAAGGGGGCGTCCATCGTTGGCGTATTCTGGGGCGACTTTGCCAAGCGCGAACCCAAAGCCAACGCCGCCATGATGATGGAACTGGCCCAGTGGTACGGTCAGGGCAAGATCAAGCCCGTGATTGATCGCACCATGCCCATGTCTGAACTCAAGGCCGCCTACGCCCACATGGGCTCGCGCGGGGTGATGGGCAAGCTGGTGATGGTGAACCAAGTCTAAAAATGCGCTAGAAAGGGCTGGGCTAGCCCTTGCGCGATGGGTATGCTCTGCGCATGAACGACTCTGATTCTCACACCCCTCAGCAGGCATTGGGCACGCCGGACGACCTGCGCAAGAGTCTGCGCAAAAGCCGCCATCAGTTGAAAGGCCGACAGCCCGAGCACGCCGCGCTGGAAGAGGTACGAGCCTTGATCGGCCAGCGCCCAGCAGATGGCCACCGGCGCGATCTGCTGATTGAGCACCTGCACGCCCTGAACGACCGTTACCGTGCACTGTTCCATCGCCACCTGGTGGCACTGGCCCATGAGATGAATATTCCCATGGCCGAGGTCTTTGAGGTGGCAAGTTTCTACCATCACTTCGAGATCCTGCAAGACGGCGACACCGCACCGGTGCTGACCATTCGCATCTGTGACGGTCCGGCCTGCGAGATGGCAGGCGCCCGGAACATTCTGGCGCGCCTGCCCGGACTGCTGGGAACCCCCGACATCCGTGTGGTGGCTGCGCCCTGCCTTGGCCGCTGCGAGCAGGCGCCGGTGGCCTCGGTGCACCAATCTCCTGTGATTCACGCGACAGAGCACAACATCGCCGACCTGGCCAAGAATTATGTGCTTAATCGGCCTCTAGCCCCCGAATTAACTGCGCAGGCAGCTATAAACTTTATAGCGAGCGACTACGCGGAAGCAAGTGTCACGCCCGACTCTGACAGGCATCCAATGGCCCCCGCCTATACCGACTACGCCACCTATCGTGCCCATGGCGGCTATGGTCTGGCTGCTGCCCTGGTGCAAGGCGAACACGACCCGCTGGAGGTGATTGCGGCCATGGAAGACTCTGGCCTGCGCGGTTTGGGTGGCGCGGGCTTCCCCGCAGGGCGCAAATGGCGCATCGTGCGGGAGCAACCAGCCCCACGACTGATGGCCGTCAACATCGACGAAGGCGAGCCCGGCACTTTCAAGGACCGCACCTATCTGGAGCGCGACCCGCACCGCTTTCTGGAAGGCCTGCTGATAGCCGCACAGGTGGTGGGCACCGAGGCTTGCACTATCTACCTGCGCGATGAATACCACGGCTGTCGTGCCATTCTGCAGGCCGAGATTACCAAGCTGCAGGCCGATCCGCCCTGCCCGTTGCCCCTGATCGAGCTGCGCAGGGGTGCTGGCGCCTATGTCTGCGGCGAAGAGTCGGCCATGATCGAGAGCATCGAAGGCAAACACGGCGAGCCCCGCATGCGTCCACCCTACATTGCCGAAGCAGGCTTGTTTGGCCGCCCTACCCTCGAACATAACTTTGAGACGCTTTACTGGGTGCGCGACATCGTCGAAAGAGGCCCAAAGTGGTTTGGCAGCTTTGGCCGCCACGGCCGCAAGGGTCTACGCAGCTTCAGCGTCAGTGGCCGTGTAAAACAGCCCGGTGTCAAACTGGCGCCGGCGGGCATTACGGTGCAGGAGTTGATTGACGAGTACTGCGGCGGCATGCAGGGCGGCCACGTGCTGTATGCCTACCTGCCGGGTGGCGCCTCGGGCGGCATTTTGCCCGCCAGCCTGAACCAGGTTCCGCTGGACTTTGACACGCTGCAGCCCTATGGCTGCTTCATCGGCTCGGCCGCCGTGATCGTGCTTAGCCAGTATGACAGCGCACGCGAGGCTGCGCTGAATGCCATGCGTTTCTTCGCCGCCGAAAGCTGCGGCCAGTGCACACCCTGTCGCGTGGGCACGGTCAAGGCCGCCACGCTGATGCAGGCTGCAATGTGGGACAACCCCACACTGGAGGATCTGAGCCAGGTGATGGTGGACGCCTCAATCTGCGGATTGGGCCAGGCAGCGCCCAACGTGGTTCGCTCGGTTCAAAAGTACTTTGCGCATGAAATAGGCGGTGCAGCGTGAACGCGCCCATTCCATTCACGCTGGATGGCAAGCCCGCTACGGCCGAGGCGGGCGAGAGCATTCTCAATGCCGCACAGCGCCATGGCGTGGAGATTCCCCACCTGTGTTTTAAAGAAGGTCTGCGTGCCGATGGCAATTGCCGTGCCTGTGTGGTGGAAATTGATGGCGATCGCAGTTTGGCGCCGAGTTGCTGTCGCACGGTCACTGCGGGAATGGATGTAAAGGCCAAAAGCCCGCGTGCTCTGAAGAGCCAGGCAATGGTGGTGGAGATGTTGCTGTCGGATATGCCCAATGTTGGCTACAAGTGGAATGATGCGGGTCCTGGTCACTCCTGCGAGGTAGGACAACATGGGGAATTGAGTGAATGGGCTAGCCGCATGGGTGTGTCGGTACGTCCGGCACTGCAGGCGCTGCGCCGGTCGCAGCCTGCTGCGGATATTTCGCATCCGGCCATGGCCGTCAATCTGGGCGCCTGCATTCAGTGCAACCGCTGCGTGCGGGCCTGCCGCGAGGAACAGGTCAACGGCGTCATTGGCTACGCCCATCGCGGCGCGCACAGTAGCATCGTGTTTGACCTGGACGATGCCATGGGCACCAGCAGTTGCGTGGCCTGCGGCGAATGCGTGCAGGCCTGCCCGACTGGTGCATTGATGCCCAAGACGCAGATCGGCTCGCAGGCGGTGGACAAATCCGTCGACTCGGTCTGCCCGTTTTGCGGCGTCGGTTGCCTGATCACTTACAACGTGAAGGACAACACCATCGTCAGCGTTGACGGGCGCGACGGGCCGGCCAACCACGGCCGCTTGTGCGTCAAAGGCCGCTTTGGCTTTGACTACGTACACAGTCCCCAGCGGCTGACCGTTCCGCTCATCCGCAAGGTGGGTGTAACCAAGGACCCGTCCGCGCTACAGCACCTCAACCGCAACTCCGCCGAATGGTCCGACGTATTCCGCGAAGCGACCTGGGACGAAGCGCTGGCACTGGCAACCGGTCCGCTCAAGACCCTGCGCGACACGCACGGCCCCAAATCCCTGGCCGGTTTTGGCTCGGCCAAAGGCAGCAACGAAGAGGCCTACCTGTTCCAGAAGCTGGTACGCACCGGTTTTGGTTCGAACAATGTGGACCACTGCACGCGACTGTGCCACGCCAGCAGCGTGGCAGCCTTGCTCGAAGGCGTGGGCTCGGGGTCGGTCACCAACCAGGTCAACGACGTGGAGCACTCGGAACTGATTTTTGTGATCGGCTCCAACCCCAGCGCCAACCATCCGGTGGCGGCCACCTGGATGAAGAATGCCGCCAAGAAAGGCGCAAAAATAGTGCTGGCCGACCCGCGCATCACCGATCTGGGAAAACACGCCTGGCGCACGCTGCAGTTCCGCCCCGATACCGATGTGGCCATGCTCAACGCGCTGATCCACTCCATCATAGAAGAAGGGCTTGTAGCCCCCGAATTCATTGCGCAACGCGCTATCAATTTTGAAGCGTTGAGGGAAAACGTCAAAGCCTATAGCCCCGAGGCCATGGCGCCTATCTGCGGCATTCCCGCACCCACGCTGCGTGAAGTAGCGCGGGCTTATGCCACCGCCAAGAGCGCGATGATCCTGTGGGGCATGGGCGTGAGCCAGCATGTGCACGGCACCGACAACGTGCGCTGCCTTATCGCGCTGGCCACCGTGGCAGGGCAACTCGGCAAGCCCGGCTCGGGCCTGCACCCGCTGCGCGGCCAGAACAATGTGCAAGGCGCCAGCGATGCGGGGCTGATCCCCATGATGTACCCCAACTACCAGCGCGTCACCAACCCGGCCGCCCACGACTGGTTCGAAAAATTCTGGGACACCAAACTTGACCACCAGCCGGGCTACACCGTGGTCGAGATCATGGGCAAGATCCTGGCACCCGACAGCGACCCGCACAAGGTGCGTGGCATGGTCATCATGGGCGAAAACCCGGCCATGAGCGACCCCGACCTGAACCACACCCGCCACGCGCTGGCCAGTCTGGAGCATCTGGTGGTGCAAGACATCTTCATGACCGAAACCGCCTGGCTCGCCGACGTGGTGCTGCCCGCTACTGCCTGGCCCGAGAAGACCGGCACCGTGAGCAACACCGACCGCATGGTGCAACTGGGCAAGCAGGCGATTGATCCGCCGGGCCAGGCACGGGCCGACCTGTGGATCATCCAGCAACTGGCGGCTGGAATGGGCCTGAACTGGAGCTACGAAACTGATAGCGCCTTACGCAATACCGACGGGGGCTACCACGGTGTTGAGCTTGTATTTGAGGAAATGCGACAGGCCATGTACAGCGCCATTGGCGGCATCACCTGGGAGCGGTTGCAGCGCGAATCCAGCGTCACCTACCCTTGCCACAGCGAGAGCGACCCCGGCGAGCGCACCGTGTTCAAGGACCACGTGGACACGCCAGACGGTCGCATCCACCTGGTGCCTGCCGGCATCATTCCCGCCAACGAGCGGCCCGACGCCGACTACCCCTTTGTGCTGATCACCGGGCGCCAACTGGAGCATTGGCACACCGGCAGCATGACCCGACGCAGCGCTGTGCTGGACGCGCTCGAACCCACCGCCACCGCCAGCCTGTGCACAGCGGACCTGCAAACGCTGGG
>JBAWYQ010000268.1:0-4796 GCA_037143475.1 Burkholderiales bacterium
CATGGCGTAGGCCACGGCGTGGCTGGATTCCAGCGCCGGGATGATGCCCTCGGTGCGGCACAGGTAGTGGAAGGCTTCCAGCGCCTCCTTGTCGGTGATGCCCACGTACTCGGCGCGGCCGATGTCGTGCAGAAACGCGTGCTCGGGGCCGACACCGGGGTAGTCCAGCCCGGCGCTGATGCTGTGGGTTTCTGTCACCTGGCCGTTGTCATCCTGCAGCACATAGGTACGGTTGCCGTGCAGCACGCCGGGGCTGCCGCGCTGGATAGACATCGAATGCTTGCCGCTGTCTGCACCTTCGCCAGCGGCTTCCACGCCGATCAGGCGGGTTTTCTCGTGTTGGATGTAAGGGTGAAAGATGCCCATCGCGTTCGAGCCGCCACCGACGCAGGCAATCACCACATCGGGTTGGTCACTCTTGCAACCGGCGGCCTGAAGCATCTCGGGCATCTGCACCAGACATTCTTCACCGATCACGCTCTGGAAGTCGCGCACCATCATCGGGTAGGGGTGCGGACCGGCCACGGTGCCGATGATGTAGAAGGTGTTGTCCACATTGGCAACCCAGTCGCGCATAGCCTCGTTCAGCGCGTCTTTCAGCGTTTTGCTGCCACTGGTCACTGGCACCACGGTGGCACCCAGCAGTTTCATGCGGTAGACGTTGGGGCTTTGGCGCTTGACGTCTTCGCTGCCCATGTAGACCACGCATTCCAGCCCGTAGCGGGCGCAGATGGTGGCGGTGGCGACGCCGTGCTGACCGGCACCGGTTTCGGCAATCACACGCGGCTTGCCCATGCGCTTGGCGAGCATGGCCTGGCCAATGGTGTTGTTAATCTTGTGGGCGCCGGTATGGTTCAGGTCTTCGCGCTTCAGAAAAATCTGTGCCCCCCCCATCTCCCGGCTCATGCGGGCCGCGTGGTAGACCGGAGAGGGGCGCCCGACAAAGTGCGCCAGCTCTGACTTGAATTCGGCGATGAACGCCGGATCATGCTGGTACCTGGCGTAAGCGTCTTTCAGCTCGTTAATGGCATGGGTCAAGGTCTCGGATACAAAGCTGCCGCCATATTTTCCGAAGTGGCCGGTCGGGTCCGGTTGTTGGTAGTCGTACATGGCTATTTAAATTGTTGAGGACAGAGCTTGCACTGCGTGCGGCGGCCTATCCCGCAAGGGTTCAGGTGGCGATTTGATCCGCTGCGCGCACGGCGGCGACGAACTGGAAAATTTTCTCGGGATCTTTGATGCCTTTGAGGGACCTTCCCTGAGCGTCTACGGCTTCTACGCCAGAGCTCACATCCACGGCCAGCGTCTTACAGCGCGGCCGTACCTGGGCAATTCCGTCGCCCACGTTTGCAGGTGTGAGTCCACCACTCAAGACGAGGTGAGCGTTGACGTTTGGAGGAAGCAGTGACCAATTGAATGTTTTCCCACCACCGCCAAACCCGTCGACATGGGCGTCGAGCAGGATGGCCTGGGCGTTTGAATAATCTTGGGCAAATTGTACGAGGTCAAAGTCCCGAGCGCCTTCGCCCAGGGGAATACGGGCCGCGCGCAGCCAGGCTCGGTTATTGTTCAGGGTCGCCACTGCGCAATCCTGCGCCGACTCATCACCATGAAATTGCACGGTAGCCCCCGCTGTCATTGCGCAAGCAGCTATGATTTCTGTAGCATGTGCGTTGACAAACAGCAGCACCGGGGTGATAAAGGGCGGAAGGCGCCTGGCCAATTCGGCAGCGCGGCGGGCGCTGACAGCCCTTGGACTTTTTGCGTACAGCACGAAACCGATAGCATCCGCTCCAGCCGCGACGGCGGCGTCAACGTCCTGTTCGCGGGTCAGTCCGCAGATTTTGATTCGGGTTCTGGTAGCGGTCATGGAAGCGCATCATACGCAGGCGTGCGCTCTGGCATGCCCCAGCGGGCGTCGTAGCGGGGCCCCAGAAAATACAGACCATCGGGTGAGAAGGTTGGGGCGGCGGCCTTGCGATCGCGCGCGGCAAGCACTTCGAGCATCCAGTGGGGCGGTTTCTTGCCCTGGCCGATTTGAATCAGGCAGCCCATGATGTTGCGGATCATGTGGTGCAGGAACGCGTTAGCCTCGAATTCAATGCGCCAGTAGGCGCCGCGCTTGTGGAGGTTAATTGCGATTATGGTTTTGATGGGGCTCAGGGCCTGGCACTGCGAGGCGCGGAATGAGGTGAAGTCGTGTTCGCCCATTAGGTAATTGGCGGCTTGCCGCATGGCTGCTTCATCGAGCGGTCGAAACGACCAGCCCACCCGCCCTGTCTCGATGCTGGGCCGCACGGCAGCCTCCAGCAGCACATAGGCGTAGCGCCGTGATGTGGCGCAGGCACGGCAGTGAAAGGCGTCGGGAGTATTGATGGCCCACTGGACCGCGATGTCTCGTGGCAGACAGGCGTTAGTGCCGCGAACCCAGGAGTGCGTGTCGCGCTCGCGATCGGTGTCAAAGTGGACCACTTGCATCAGGGCGTGCACCCCTGAATCGGTTCGACCAGCACACACGGTAGAAACGCGCTGGGCAGTGAATTGAGTCAGCGCCTTTTCGAGTTTGTCCTGAACGGTCAAACCCGAAGTCTGGCTTTGCCAGCCCTGGTAGGCTTGCCCGTTGTAGCTCAGGCCGAGTGCAATCCTCACTTCGCTGTCAAGCCCGCATCAACGCCAAACGCACCGCAGAGCGTTCAGCTCAAGTTGGCCAGCGCGCGTTGTGCCTTGGCACGCATTTCACCCGAAGATTCGGCCACCACTTCTTCAATCAGTGCGCGGGCGCCATCTTCGTCACCAATGGAGACGAATTCTTCAGCGAGCGCCAGCTTGGTTTCCAGTGGGTCTTCGCTGACACTGTCGGGCGCTTCGGTTGGTTTTTCAGCAACAGGTTCCAAATCCAGCGACAACGACCCCATGTCAAATTCAAGCATCCCCGCGTCGTGCGCAGATGCTGGTGGTTCTGCAGCGGTCACAGGCATGGGTGCCGTTGCGTTGAAGTCAGGCAATGCGTGCAGATCGTCGTCATCCAGGTTCAGACCATCCATGGAGAGGGCAACGTCTGGTTGTGGCATTGTCTCTGGTGCTGGCTCAGGCTCCCGCTCCGGCTCGGACAGGTCGAAGTCCATATCCATGTCCATGTCCATGTCCAATGGAGCGCCAATATCGGCTGGCGACAATTCGGCCGCTTGCTCAGCCGTCGGTGCACTGAAGGACGTGGTGGTCACATCGCTGATTGCGCTGGAAGGTTCTTCATCGAGTGAGAAGTCCAGATCGAGATCGAGATCAACGCCAGAGATGGATTCACCCAATTCCGCACTAGCTGATTGCGCTATGGTGCTGCCAAAGTCAGACGCGGGTCCTGCTGCAACCGGCTGGGTTGAGGTACTTGCCGGTGCGCCTCCTGCCTGGTAAAGCGGGTTGCTGGGGTCAAAACCCATGCCCATTTCACAAATCCGGGTCCAGTCAGGGCTATCGCTTCCAGTCAATTGATAGGCTTGTGTCGCTGTGGCTTCAAAATTCTTGGCATCGCGGCGTTTTGCGAAAATTTCCAACAACTTGGTGTGAATGGCCAAGCGCCCGGGATTCGTTTGAACGGCTTCACGCAAAATCTCCTCAGCCTGAAGGTCACGTCCATAGGCGAGGTAGACATCTGCTTCGGCAACCGGGTCTACGTCGTCTGCCGCGTCAAGCTGGCTCGCGGAATAGACCATGGAAGACCCAGTGGCTGAACTCTCGTTATTGGTGTCTACCCGTTGGCCACCGCTTGCACCGAAGAAGGAGTCGGGTTGCAGGCGACTTTCGAGGAAAGAACTGTCCATGTGGGACTGGCTCTTTTTGCGTTGTCGATTGCGCCAGAAGGCAAATCCTGCCAAAAGTGCAATTAAACCCCCGGCGCCAAGTGGCAGCATCGGGTTTTCAAGCAATTCATCAATAAGTTCAGGTTCTACCGGCTCTGGCACGGGCAGTACTGCAACTTTGGGTTTGACAGGGGCTGAAGCCACTGTAGACGCCGGCACTGCCGGAGCAGAGGACGCCGATGCCGGTATGACAGGCTGCGGCGCTGCAGGTTTCGAAGCTGGAGTCGAGACGGCAACAGCAGGTGCGGCGGCAACGGGTACTGCTGGCAGTGACGCGGGAATCGGTTTCGGTTGGGAAGCCACAGCGGCGGGCGCGGGCGGTGGCGTAGCAACCGTAGAACTTCCAAGTTTTGTCAGATCGCTGATGTTCTTGGTTAGTTCAGCTGTTCGTGTGGCTGCATCCTTGTCAGCCCGGTCTTTGGTAATCTTGGCATCTGCCGATTTGGACTGGATCGAACCTTTTGAAAGAGTCAGCTTATCAGGAGTCACTGATGCGGACTTTTTGTCTTCTACCTTGGTGTCAATCGAACCAGCTACTTTACGACTGGCAGCACCCACCGCGGCAACGGGTGCGTTGGACGCCAGATTGCGCCGGAATTCATTGAAATCCTTGCTTTGTGCGATCACAGTTTGCGTTGCTTCAGCTGCAGACAGGGCCTGCGCCTGCTCCGCCGTGGGTACATCCATCACAGCGCCAGCGCGAATGCGATTGATATTGTTGTGGACAAACGCATCAGGATTGGCGCGGATCAGCGCGACCAACATTTGATCCAACGATACGCCCGAAGCTTTGGTGTTGGCCGCAATCTTGCTGGCGGTATCGCCCGATTTGACCGTCACACGGTTGGACTCACCGGGTTGGACAACTGACGGCACTTTTGTCGGCGCAGGTGGCGTGCCGAGAACGGCTGGTTTGGGGGGCTGAGCGGCGCGTGGCGG
>JBAWYQ010000269.1:0-4780 GCA_037143475.1 Burkholderiales bacterium
TGTCGTACCAGATAGAGATTTCCCATGCATCAAATCTAAGGGAAGCGTCGTCTGTGACTTGTCATGGGTGCGACAGTCGTGCGGCTTTTGCACGTAATTGAGTCGCATAGGTTGCAGCGACAGTTGTCCGATGATTGTCACGTCTGCCGTGCGCGTGTCGTTGGCGCCGGGGCTGTTGACCGTGCAAACCCATGCCATACTTGGTTCGATATGGTTGAATTTCCTAACCGATTAAAAAGCGCGTTCATTGTCAATGCGCGGATGATGCGGCGCCTTCTTGCTCTGGTTTGGTTGGCGTGCGTGGTCAACACGGCCATGGCCGAACGCGACCCGCTGAACGAGCCCGCATTCACCGCAGTGGGCGACACACGTTCCATCAACGATGGGGTGGTCACTGCGCTGGCGCAAGACCAGCGCGGGCTGATATGGGTCGGCACCACGGTAGGATTGGTGCGCTACGACGGCTACCAGCTTCGCCGTGTGCCCGTGGGTGGCAAACCCTTGGCCGGGGCTGCATCTGCTCCTGCACCGGCTGGATCCAGTTTTGTGCGCGCCTTATTGCAGGCCCCTGGCGGTGTGTTATGGGTGGGGCTGGACGGTGAAGGCCTGGCGCGGCTCGACACCGAACGGCAGGTCTGGACCCGCTACAACCCCGACCCGAAGAAAGCCGGTGCGTTGACCAATGGCACGGTGCGTGCCCTTGCGCTGGGTCAAGATGGCGAGCTGTGGGTGGGTACCACCGGTGGAGGACTGCACCGTCTTGCGCCACAGGCCTCCACCTTCGAGCCCCACACGCGCGCCAGCGGCGCCTTGCCCGACGATCGCGTGCAAGCCCTGCTGGTGGATAGCCGAGGCGACTTGTGGGTGGGCACCTGGAACGGCCTGGTTCGACTGCGCCGGGGCAGTCAACACTTTGAGCCCGTGTGGTCTGATCCTTCCCGGTCCGGCAGTCTGGCCGGGCGCATCGTGGCCATGCTGGGGGAGGCACCCGACGGCCGCATTTGGGCCGGCACGCGCCAGGGTGAACTGGTTTTGATTGATCCGGCGAGCGGTGAGGGCGTGCAGGCTGAAAAGGCGGCCGATTCTCCGGGCACCCGTTTGTCTGGTGTCACGCACTCCTACACCGCCATGGTCGTGGCCGGGCCCGACGAGATCTGGGTCAGTGGCGCCAATGGCGTGGAATTGCGCGACAGCAGGGACGGCCATATCGTGATGCGCCTGGTGCGCGATGCCAGAAAGCCCTGGGGGCTGGCCGCTAACAACGTGGTGGCGCTCCTGCGTGAGCGCTCGGGTGGCCTGTGGCTGGGGAGCTACGGCGGCGGCTTGCAAAGGCACAGCCCCAACAGCGGCCTGTGGGTGCGCCGTGGAGAAGTTGACGACGAGAGCATCCTGTCCAGTGGCGACGTGCGCAGCCTGCACCAATTGCGCAACGGCGAGATATGGGCCGGAATGAGTGAACGCGGCGTGGCCGTTCTGGACCCGCAGTTACGCCAGATTGGCCAAATCCTGACTAACGACACCGGCCCAGGTCGGCCCCCTGGCAAGGCGCTTTTCAAGGGTGGAGTGGTCGGTGCCATCACCCAGTCTATCGACGGCTCGGTGTGGGTCGGAACCGACGGTGGCGTATACCAGTTCAATCCGCAGCGCCAGTTGCTGCGCAGCTACAACGCCGGTCAGGGCCGCGCCCGGCGTATGTTGGCCACGGCCGACGGCAGTGTGTGGGTTGGTACACAAGACGGCGCGTACCGGCGCCCGGCGGGGGGCGAGCGCTTTGATCGATTGACCCTGCAAGAAGGCGGTGTGCTTAACGGCAACGTCAATGCCTTGGCCGAAGCCGCTGATGGGCGCGTCTGGGTGGGCGGAAACAATGGCCTGTACGTAGTGCCGCCGGGTGGCGCGGGCTTGCAGCAGGTAACTTCACCGCCGGGCCTGGGTCTGTCGCAAAAGGTGGTTCTGGGGTTGCTGGTGGACCACCAGCAAACGCTGTGGGTGGATACCAACGCGGGTCTGTATCGTATGGGGGTTCAGGCGGGCGGCCAGGTGGGTTTTGAACTGGTTCCAGAGTCCGGCGGTGGCAGCGCGGGGGCCAACCTGCTGGAGGATGCGCAGGGTCGTATCTGGACGCACCAAAACGTGTTTGACCCGCGCGACAGCAGCCGCTACGAACTGAGCCCAGCCGACGGCGTGGACATCGGCACAGGCTGGTTCCGAAGCTACGCACGGTTGACCGACGGCCGCATGTTGTTTGGTGGCAGCACCGGTATCCTGGTGGTGCAACCCGATCGATTCAAACCCTGGGTGTACGCGCCACCGTTGGTCGTGTCAGAGTTGCGTCTGGCCGACGAGCGTGTGCCGCCCGGTACCCCACTGACGTTGACGCCCAAACAGCGTAACTTCAGCGTTGAGTTTTCGGCGCTGGACTTCAGTAGCCCGGAACGCCTGCGCTATCGCTACCGGTTGCAGGGCTTTGATGCCGACTGGATCGACACACGCGCTGACTTTCGTGTTGCCAGCTACAGCAACTTGCCACCAGGCGACTACGTGCTGGACGTCCAGGGCAGCAACCGCACAGGCCAGTGGAGCCCGCAGACACTGAGGCTTTTGGTCAAAGTGCAGCCCGCATGGTGGCAGACCTGGTGGGCGCAGGCGCTGGCCGCACTGGCGGGCACGATGGCAGTGTTGGGGGTGGTGCGTTCACGTACGGCTGTGTTGCGCCGTCGCCAGGTCGAACTGGAAGCCAAGGTGCAGGAGCGCACCGCAGAACTGGAAAATCTGTCGCGTGAGCTGCAAATCAAGTCGGAGGCGTTGGAGGCGAGCAGCTTGATTGACCCGCTGACCGGTCTGCACAACAGGCGCTTTCTGACCCAGTATCTTGACGCTGAGATCACACAGGCTTTGAGAAGCCACGAAGAGCACCACCAGCATGGAACGCCGCTGGCCGACGGCGCCGACGTCGTATTCTTTATCCTCGATATCGACCACTTCAAACAAGTCAACGACCAGTACGGTCACGCCGCCGGAGACGCTGTGCTGGTGCAGATGCGCCAACGTCTTCAGCAGGCTTTTCGCCAGGCGGATTACCTGGTGCGCTGGGGTGGCGAGGAGTTCCTGATCGTCGCACGGGCCACGACGCGAGTGCAAGCGCCGGAGCTTGCCGAGCGCGCATGCGCAGCGGTGGCCAACACCCCCTTTGTGTTGGACGATGGCACGCGGCTGTTCAAGACCTGCTCGGTGGGTTTTGCGGCGTTCCCGCTAGCACCGGCCTGGCCGACCGCGCTGGAGTGGCCCGCCGTGGTGGACCTGGCCGACCAGGCCTTGTATGCCGTCAAACACAATGGCCGCAATGGCTGGTTGGGGGTAGTGGAGGCTGCCGCAGAGTCAGCCGCCGCATTGGGCGAGGCGTCCAAGCAACCGCTGGGGCAATGGGCGGCCAGCGTCGCTGTGCAACTGGTTGGTGCGCCGGGCCATGCCGCAGCGGACAGGTTGCGTGCCCCGCCGACTTTGCCGGCCGTAGAGTGAGTGACAAATAAGGCGCTAGCCCTCGTCAATACTGCGCAGGCAGCTATTGATTTTGTAGTGTCTTGGCAAACATGGCGCTATCAACATTGCCACCGCTAAGCGCCACTCCGACTGTCTGGCCGATCAATTGGGTGCGCTCCTGCATGGCCGCCGCAAAGGCTGCGGCACCCGCGCCTTCGGCCACATTGTGGGTGCAGGCAAAGATGTCGCGCATGGCCTGGGCGACTTCGGTGTCCGCCACCTGCACGATGTGATCAATCTCGCCTTGCATGATGGCCAGTGCCTCCGCGTCGGCCACGCGGCAGGCCATGCCGTCGGCCAGCAGCGTGGTCACCGGCGCTTCCACCACGCGCCCGGCGGCCAGTGATTCTGCGTATGTGGTTGCATGGGCACTGATCACGCCGACGATGCGCGCCTTGTGACCCAGAGCCCGTTTTGCAATGATGGCCGAGCAGGCGCCTGAGCCTTGGCCGATGGGCACATAAACCACGTCAAGCTGAGGCACGGCCTTGAACAGTTCCCACCAGTAGGTGGCCACACCGCGCAGCAGGTTGACGTGGAAGCTTGGCACCATGTGGGCACCGCGCTGTTTTGCCAGGGACATGGCGTATTCCCGGCTTTCCTGAAAGTCGGTGCCATGTTCTATCAAGGTCACGCCCAGAGCGCGCATGGCGGCATTTTTCTCCAGCGAATTACCCAGCGGCACGACGATGGTGCAGGCCACGCCGTGGGCGCGCGCCGCCCAGCCAATGCTCTGGCCGTGGTTGCCGCGCGTCGCACTGATCACCTCTTTGGGCATCGTGCCGGATTGCGCCAGTTGGTCAAAGTAGGTCAGGCCACCGCGGATCTTGAAGGCGCCCACCGGGGTGTGGTTCTCGTGCTTGACCCAGCAGGTGGCGCCCAGCTTTTGGCCGAGCAGGCCCCAGGCGTATTGCGGGGTGGCGGCAAATTCGCGGTACACCACGCGGGCGCCGTCTTCGATGTTTTGCAGGTTGGGCAGGTTCATAGCGTGACCATTCCGTCAATGCAGGTTGTGGTGTCGCCGCCCACCCAAACCTGGCCCGTAGCGTCCTGATGAATGTGTATGCGTCCCTGCACGCCGATGCAGGTGCCCTGCGCCGCCGTGTAGTCGCGTGGTGCGTGCCCTTCGGCGATGAGCCATTGGGCCAGGCTGGCGTTGAAGCTGCCGGTGACCGGGTCTTCGCCGACGCCGTGGCCGTGGTCAAAGAAGAAGCGCACCTCAACACTGGGTTCTTCGTGC
>JBAWYQ010000270.1:0-4705 GCA_037143475.1 Burkholderiales bacterium
CGCAAGCCCGGTCGGGGTGCGGTTTCTGCCCTGTCGGATGTGTACAAGCTGATGCTCGACGAAGAGCGCCGCGCCGGCCCCCGAGATGCCTGTGCCGCCTCCATTGGTCTGCTGACCAGCGTGTTGAAACAGAAAGGAGTTAGCTATGACCAATTCATCCTTTCGATCTGAGTCGGCGAAATTTGCCTGGACCCTGGGGGTGCTGCTGGTGGGCGGCGCCACGGCGCATTGGTGGCACGATGGCTTTGGGTTGTTGCCTTTGCTGTGGCTTGTTCCCTCACTGGGGTGCTTGGCATTGTGGATGCGCAGTGACGCAGGCAGTCAGCGGTATTTGCAGGATATTCAAGCCATGGCGCAAGACGTGTCGCATGGCAAGTTTGACCGTCGCATTAAAAACATCCCATCCGACGGACGATTTCATGCCCTGTGCTGGGACATGAATGACATGCTGGACCAGCTTGAAGCCTGCTTTCGCGAACAGGCCACTTCGTTGCAATGCGCCAGCAGCGGCGAATATTACCGGTTGGCTCAGGCCGGTGGTCTGCGCGGCAGTTTTCACGAGTCGCTGAACCGGACCAATGTGTCACTCAAAGCGATCGAGCAAAAAACTCTGGAAGAGGAAAAAGCGGCCGCAGAAAAGTTGGCAACCCAAGAACGGGAGCAGCGCATTGCCAACGAAAACCTGCGCATCCGCAACGCGCTGGACAAGTGCAGCACCAATGTCATGATTGCCAATGACGCCAACGAAATCATTTACATGAATGAGACCGTGACGGCAATGATGCAGCGCAATGCGTCCGAACTGCGCAAAACGCTGCCGCAGTTTGACGCGCATAAGCTGATGGGCCAGAACATCGACGTATTCCATAAAAATCCGGCTCACCAACAAGGCTTGCTGGCAGGCTTGAAAGGGACCTACCGGACCCAGATTCCTGTTGGAAGCCTGCATTTCAGTTTGAACGCAAGTCCGATTCACGACGCCAGCGGAATCCGCATGGGCACCGTTGTGGAGTGGGCCGACCGAACGCAGGAAGTAGCTGTTGAAAAGGAAGTAGCTGATTTAGTACAGGCAGCTACCAGGGGCGACTTCAGCGGGCGCTTGAGTACCGAAGGTAAAACCGGTTTCTTTGCAAGCTTGGGCACTGGCATGAATCAGTTGCTCGATACCAGCGAACGGGGGTTGACCGATGTGTCCGATGTACTGGCTGCGTTTGCCGAGGGCGATCTCACCAAACGCATTGAGCATGATTACTCAGGCTTGTTTGGCAAGGTTAAGGACAGTGCCAACTCCACAGCGGAGAACCTGTCACGGGTGATGGGAGAGGTTCGGGCCGCAGCTGACGCCTTGACGGGTGCCGCCAATCAGGTCAGCGCAACCGCTCAATCCTTGTCCCAGGCCGCCAGCGAGCAGGCGGCGAGCGTGGAAGAGACGACGGAATCCGTCAATGTCATGTCGGCGTCCATCAATCAGAACAGCGACAACGCCAGGGTGACCGATGGAATGGCGACCAAGACCTCCAAAGAAGCGGTGGACGGCGGCGGTGCAGTGAGTCAAACTGTCGTGGCCATGAAGCAAATTGCAGCCAAGATCGGCATCGTGGACGACATTGCGTACCAGACCAATTTGCTGGCCCTGAACGCCGCCATTGAAGCTGCGCGTGCGGGTGAACACGGCAAGGGGTTTGCCGTGGTGGCAGCCGAAGTACGAAAACTCGCGGAACGCAGCCAGTTGGCGGCCAAGGAAATTGGTGACTTGGCTGGCAGTAGCGTGTCGACGGCGGAGCGCGCCGGCAGGTTGCTCGATTCGATTGTTCCCAGCATTCAAAAGACTTCCGAGTTGGTGCAAGAGATTGCCGCTGCGAGTGCTGAACAAAGCGAATCGGTAGTGCAAATTGGTGGTGCTATGGGTCAGCTCAGCAAAGCCACACAGCAAAATGCCTCAGCTTCGGAGCAACTGGCTGCTACCAGCGAAGAGCTCTCCGGCCAGGCCGAGCAACTCCAGCAGAGCATTGCGTTCTTCAACATTGGCGGCGTCGCCCCCACTCCAGCCAGTCGGCACGAGACCGGCAGCAATAGTCGGCTTGGCGGCCTTGCCCGCCCTGCGCCGCGGTTGGGAGCGCCGCACAGGGCAACTCCGGCGCGTGGCGGCAGTGCCAATTTCAAACCTTATTAATGAAGTAGCCAGAGATTTTCCCCATGAGAACCGCGCAACAAGAAATTGAAGAACGAACCCGGCTGGCCGGCAACAACAAATTTGAGTTGTTGCTGTTTAACCTGGGCGAATCTCCTGGCAGTGGCCAGCGGGAGCTGTTTGGAATCAACGTGTTCAAGGTTCGCGAGGTGCTGGTGATGCCTGCCGTCACCGAGCTGGCGAATGCCCACGAACATCTGATGGGGGTGGCCAATATTCGGGGGCAGATTATTCCGGTCATCAATCTGCCAGCAGTGGCGGGTTGTGCCCCCAAGAAGGGCTTGAACATTCTGATGGTGACCGAGTTTGGGCGTACGGTTCAAGCCTTTGCTGTGGAGGATGTTCGCGAGATTGTGCGTCTGGATTGGGACCAAGTGCTTCCCGCCGAGAGCAGCCACGCCGGTGCAGCCATCTCTGGAATTGCCCGCCTCGACGGTGCCACCGCCGACACCCGCCTGGCCCAGGTGCTCGACGTCGAGCAAATATTGAAGACGGTGATGCCGGTTACCACCGAAGAGATTAACCGTGAGGTGGTTGGCCCCGAGCTGGTTTTGCCTCCGGGTTCCGTGATTTTGGCGGTCGACGATTCAGCGGTTGCGCGCTCGGTGATTGAGCTGGGCCTGAAAGCCATGGGCGTGCATTACATCATGACCAAGACCGGCAAGGAAGCCTGGGAGCGATTGCAGTCGATATCTGATGATGCCATCGCCGCCGGGCAGTGCGCCGCAGACCGGGTCGCGGTGGTACTGACCGACCTGGAAATGCCGGAGATGGACGGCTTTACCCTGACCCGACTGATCAAACAGGACCCTCGTTTCAAGACCATACCGGTGGTTATTCATTCATCGCTTACCGGAACTACCAACGAAAATCATGTGAAGAGCGTAGGGGCCAACGCTTATGTGGCCAAATTTGCACCACGCGAGCTGGCGGCCACTATTCGCGGCGTTTTGCCGCACTGACCATGGCTACGCTTCCATTCAGTGACCAGGAATTCAAAAAAATCAGCAGCATCATGTACGAGGCCGCCGGGCTTTCGTACAACGACTCAAAAAAGTCGCTGATTCATTCCCGCCTGGCACCGCGTATTCAAAAATTGGGTCTGGGCGGTTTTCCGGACTACATCGCCATTCTGGAAGACGAGTCCGAGGCTGCCGAGTTTCAAATGGCGGTGGACCTGCTGACCACAAACGAAACCTATTTTTTCCGTGAACCCAAGCACTACGACTTATTGCAAGAAGAGCTGGCCCGACTCGGCAGCAGAAATTCGATAGCGGTGTGGAGTGCCGCCTCCTCCTTCGGTGATGAGGCTTACAGCACCGCCATGCTGATGTCTGATATGCAGGTGATGGGCAAGATAGGGCCCGACTGGTCCATTTTGGCAACCGACATCAGCCACCGGGTTTTGCTCAGTGCCAAGGAAGCGGTGTACCCCGAGGACCGTCTGCGGGCGGTTAGCCCTGAGCGGCTGCGCCGCTATTGCCTGCGCGGCGACGGTCCCTCGCAGGGGCAAGTGCAGTTGCAAGACAAAATTCGTTCCCGGGTGCAGTTCGGCCAACTCAACTTGTGCAAGTCGTTCAGTGGCATGGGGCCATTTGATGTGATTTTTTTGCGCAATGTGTTGATCTATTTTGATCCCCCAACCAAGAGCGAAGTGGTCGACCGTGTGTTGGCCGCACTCAAGCCGGGAGGGTTGTTCTTTTTGGGTACGGCAGAGGGGCGTGTCCCGTGCAGTACACCGATAACAACCGTCATTCCAGGCGCATTCCGAAAAACGGCGTGATGGAAAAAACACGCGCCCGCTACGGGCCCGCAATCACGGCCAAGCGGGCTGTTGGTTGAACCGTATTTCTAGAACAAGGTAGTTGCAATGGTCGTTAAAGTTTTTGTGGTGGATGATTCTGCAGTGGTGCGTCAGGCGCTGGCACACATGCTCTCGGGTAACCCGGAAGTTGAGCTGATTGGCAGTGCGCCCAATCCGCTTCTAGCGATGGAAATGATTCGCAAAAATCCACCTGATGTGCTGTTGCTGGACATTGAAATGCCCGGCATGGATGGCCTCACGTTTTTGCGCCAGATCATGTCAGGCACACCCATTCCAACCGTCATTTGCTCTACGCTGTCTACAGAGGGCAGCCGGGTCGCGCTGGAGGCTCTGAGCGCGGGTGCGGTGGCCGTGCTGGCCAAGCCCAAGCTCGGGCTGAAGCAGCACCTGGAAGACTCGCGCCGCGAGATGATTCAAACGCTCAAGACGGCAGCCAAATCCAAGCCACGACTGCGTGCTGCGGGCTCTGAACCGGTTGCCGCGCGGCCCGCCGGGGCACCGAGGGCGCCGGTTCTCAGTTCGGTTCATGCGTTTGCCATGAACAAGCCTGTGGTCATTGGCAGTTCAACCGGTGGCACCCAGGCGCTGGAACTGGTGCTTACGAGCCTGCCAGCCGATGCCCCAGGTATTGCCATCACCCAGCACATGCCAGAGAAATTTACCGCGATGTATGCCAAGCGGCTGGATGG
>JBAWYQ010000271.1:0-4677 GCA_037143475.1 Burkholderiales bacterium
CGCGATGCTGAAAGAAACAGCAACGATCTGAACCTGGTGACTCCTCGCTGCGGCTATCAATTCAGATACCGGCAGTTCGGTGCCGAGTGAAATGCACTGTGCTCCGGTCAGGGCCAGTACCGATTGCAATGCCAGTATGCCCAGGTCGTGCCGCTCATCCGGTGGGGTGGCGAGTATCACTTTGGGTTGGGTTTGTATGGGTTGCAGGCGACCCAGGGCGTCCTGTAGCAGGTTGCGGAGTATTTCAGAATACAGATGCTCTTGGTGTACCGCTATGCGTTCTGTGACCCAGCCATTGCTGACCATTTGATTCAACAGTGGCATTATGGCTAGGACAAATGTTCTCAGTCCATAGGATGCAAGAGATTGGCTCAGGGCCTGTTTAAGTGCCACTGCATCGGGTGCCTGGAGCGCACCCCAAACCTGATTCAACAGTTCTGTATGCTCCCCCGCAGCATTTTCCAGGCATTGCTCAGCAGCCAACGCTGTTAGTGCATCGATGGAGAGCGGGACTGTCTTTGCGGGGCGTGCACCGTTGTCAAGAAGGCGCTTTATTTTCTGCAATCGATCCAAGTCACTTCTGGAATAGAAGCGTTGCCCATTGACATCACGGTAAGGCACTGGAAAGCCGTAACGTGCCTCCCACTTACGCAGCGTGTCCTTGGTCAGGCCGGTTTCGCGCTCCAAAGCGCTGATAGCCAGTAAAAGTGAGATCTCGGTGTCGTGCATTAAACTATTGGCTTGGCCATATTCAGATGGTGAGTGTTCCAATTATTCGCCAAAAAAACATTAAGCGGACTAAAATCAAATTGCGTATTTTTTAGTGTCGCCCAATTCGTAAGCATCCGTGGGAGATTGAGTGGAACCTATTAAAAAGAAGCGCGCAAGCCCAAAAAAGACGGTCGCGCCCACTGCACTTCCGGTATCGGACGAACGACCTTTTATTGTCGGCATCGGTGCTTCGGCGGGCGGGTTGGAGGCATTGAGCCAGCTATTCCCCAATTTGCCGAAAAATCTGGGATTGAGCTATGTGGTGGTACAGCACCTTTCACCCACCTACCGCAGCATGATGGCTCAGTTGCTGGGTCGAGAGACCACCATGCCGGTGAGGGACATTGAAGACGGCTCCCGACCCGAACCCAACACTGTCTACATCACGCCACCGAATCGCAACGTAACGCTGCACCTGGGGTGCTTTCGGCTGGTGGTCCCGGCCAAAGAGTCGCTGCCCAAGCCTTCGGTGAACTTGTTTTTTACTTCTCTGGCCGATGAGGCGGCCGAGTCGTGCATCGGCATTATTTTGTCCGGTACTGGTTCGGACGGTGCCTCTGGCATTCACGCCATTAAAGCGGCCGGTGGATTTACGTTCTCGCAAGACCCGACCACGGCCAAATACAACGGCATGCCACAGTCGGCCATCGACACCGGCAGCGTCGACTGGATTTTGCCGCCTGAGAACATGGGGGCCGAGATCGGTCTCATCGTGCAAAACCGGGGACGCATCCCAATGGCCACGCAGGCCGCCAATGCCCCTGCCACGCTGAAAACATTGCTGGCCAAGGTGCGGGGGCGCACCAAGGTGGATTTTTCGCAATACAAAGAGCCCACGCTGTGGCGACGTATCGAGCGGCGGATGGCGGCCAACCATGTGGGCACATTGCCGGATTACCTGGCCCTGGTTGATGAGCGCCCGGGCGAGCTGGACAAGCTGTGCAAAGACATTCTGATCTCCGTAACCTCGTTTTTCCGGGACACCGAAGCGTTTACAGGCCTGGAGAAGGTGGTGGCGCGCATACTCAGTGGCAAGCGCCCAGGGGACGACATTCGTATCTGGGTGGCGGGCTGCGCCACTGGGGAAGAGGCCTATTCGCTGGCTATTTTGTTTGCCGAGCAGCTCGGTGCCGCGTTTGACCAGTATCGTATCCAGATTTTTGCGACCGATATTGACCTGGAAGCCATGGCCCGCGCACGGCGCGGCATCTTTCCAGCACCGAGTCTGGCGCATATGGATCGCAACCGGGTCAAGGCCCATTTCACGGGCCACGGAGACCGTTACGAAATCAACAAGAATCTGCGGGATGTAGTGATTTTTGCGCGGCAGGATTTGGTGCAAGATCCGCCCTTTTTGCGGCTGGATCTGGTCACCTGTCGCAATGTGCTGATCTACTTTCAGAGCGAGTTACAGTCGCGCCTGCTGTCGGTGTTTCACTACGCGCTTAACCCTGGTGGCTTCATGTTTTTGGGCAAGTCTGAAAGCGTGTTTCAGCAAGAGGGGCTGTTTGATGTGGTGGACAAGGAGTCGCGCCTGTACAGCCGCAGCGGAGTGGTGGCTCGCATGCCGCTGTTTCGTCCGGATGTGCAGTACCCAGCGGCTGGACTCAATCAGCACCAAGTTCCCAGCAAGACCACCAACACTGGCTACGAGCACATCTTGTTAGAGGCCGCAGGGCGGCACTTTATTCCGCTGACGATACTGATCAACAGCAAGTTTGAAATTCGCCACATCCACGGTGATGCCAGCCGCTTTTTGAATATCTCCCCAGGCAAGCCCGCATTTGACCTGATCTCGCTGATCCGGCGCGAATTCAAAACCGAAATACAGGTGCTGATGCGCCAGGCCCAGGTCAAGCATCTGGTGGCACATGGCCGCCCGCGCCACGTCAAGGCGCTGGATCCCAGCCGGGGTGTGCGCTTGTCGGTGCACCCGTTGCCCGATACCGGCAACGATGCCTTGCTCATGGTGTGTATCGAATGGATCTCACCGCCCAGTACCAAGAGCATCGCGGATGATGGCGGCACCATCACAGACCGCGAACTGGAAGATGAACTGGCCGCCACCCGCGAGCACTTGCAGACGCTGGTGGAAGAATTGGAGACCTCCAACGAGGAAATGCAGGCACTGAACGAGGAAATTCAGGCCTCCAATGAAGAAATGCAGGCCTCCAATGAGGAGCTGGAGGCTTCCAACGAAGAACTGCAGTCCACCAACGAAGAACTGGCCACGGTCAATGAAGAGCTACAAATCAAAACCGCCGAGACCCAGGAACTCAATATTGACTTGGAAACAGTGCAAAACAGCGTGGACTACCCAATGCTGGCGCTGGACCAAAACCAGGGCCTGCTGCGCTACAACCGCGCGGCGGCGCAGCTGTTCAAACTAGGGGCGCCGCAGGTGGGGCGCAGTATTCGCAACCTGGCCATGCCCGCCAACATGCCTGATTTGGCCGATGACATTCAAAAGGTCATCGACACCCAGATCCCGCTGGACCGGCAAATTGTGGGAGCTGGCAAGCGCCACTACGCCTTGCACATAACGCCCTTGTTGCGTGAGATGAACCGCGTGGCGGGTGCCATATTGCTGTTTACCGACAACACCACACTGCACGAGACGGAGCGCGGCGCGCGCGAAAACCAGGATCGTTTGCTGGCAGTAATGAACAATTCGGTTTCCCTCATGGCGGTGAAAGACGCAACGGGGCGCTACCAGTTTGCCAACCCGAAATTTGAGCGCAGTTTTGGTTTTCAAGCCGGGCAGGTGGTGGGCAAGACTGATTTTCAAATTTTTCCGCCCGCAGTGTCTGACCTGTTTCGCGAGAGTGAGCTCGAGGCCATGCGCCTGCGCAAAGACATCGAGCGTGAGGAAACGCTGCACTTGGGCGGCGAAGATCGTTGTTTTTTGGTGGTCCGATTCCCGCTGTTTGACGACGATGGGGCCATTACCGGGGTGTGCTTTCAGGCCACGGACATCACTGAGCGCAAGCACGCCGAAGAGCAGCTTCGCCTGGCGGCGCGGGTGTTTGACCGGGCAGCTGAAGGCGTGATGGTGACCGACATCACGCAGCGGATCTTGACGGTGAACGACTCCTTCACCAACGTCACTGGCTATTCGCGTGAAGAAGTGGTGGACAAGACCCCGCACATCCTGTCGTCGGGCAAGCACTCGCCTGAGTTTTACATCGAGATGTGGGAAAAAATCCGAGAGCGTGGCTGGTGGCAAGGCGAAATATGGAACCGCCGCAAAAACGGCAACCTGTATCTGGAGTGGTTGTCTATCAACACGGTCAAAGACCACGATGGCACGGTCGTGAACTACGTGGCCATGTTCAGCGACATCACATTGCTGCGCGAATCGCAGCACCGGGTCGAGTTTTTGGCCACGCATGACGACCTGACAGGCTTGCCTAACCGCACTTTGTTCAATGACCGGCTATCGCTGGCGCTGGCCCGGGCGACACGGTCCAAGGAAAACTTGGCGGTGCTGTTTCTTGACCTGGATAACTTCAAGGTTGTCAACGATACACTCGGTCACGATGCGGGCGACAATTTGCTCAAAGAGGCTTCGGGTCGGTTGCTGGAGTGCGTGCGTACCGAAGACACAGTGGCACGCTTGGGTGGTGATGAGTTTGTGGTACTGCTGGAGGGATCCGAGCGGCACGAAGCAGCCATGACCGCACAGCGGCTGATCAAGTCGCTGTGCCAGAGTTATCTGGTGAACGGGCATGAATGCTTTGTGAGTGCCAGCATTGGCATCAGCATGTACCCCGACGATGCCACGGACCCCAGTGGTTTGATGCGCAATGCCGATGCCGCCATGTACCGCGCCAAAGACCAGGGCAAAAATGCATTCCAGTTCTTCACCGCCGAACTGGCCGAGCAAGCCAGTCAGCGCATGGGCAT
>JBAWYQ010000272.1:0-4647 GCA_037143475.1 Burkholderiales bacterium
AGTCCTGGATCAGCAGCGCCTCACCTGCACGGCGGGCCGGTGCGGTGTAAGCCACCTTCGTACGAAGGTAGACATCCTTGCCACCAGAGACCGCCGTACGCTTTTCATCGTAGTAAGGGTAGTCCACGGTGATTTCACCGGTCGTGGCGAGCACTGCACTACCGCCGGCATTGACGTTGACGGAGTCGTATTTGGCGGTGTAGGTCTGGCCGGCGTAACGCAGCAAGTGGTTCCACATGGCTTCATTGCCCGTCTTGGGGATGGGGAAGGGGATACCGGCGAAGGTGCCTTCCACGGCTAAACCGTCATTGGTCGTCTTGACCGACGTGGCGTTCTTCAAAGTGTTGTCGAGCACGTACTTTGGAAACGCTGCCGTGCGATGGGTGGGGAACACGTCCACGCGCATGGTGGAGTGGCGCTTGAGCAGCTCACGGGTTCCGGCACTGAGTTTGCTTTCATGTTGCGCCGCATTGGCACCGGTGATGGAATACAGGGGCTTCTCGCTGGCAAAGGGGTCAGGGCGAATGCCCGAACCCTTTTGGAAACCCGCAGGGGCGCTGGTCAGGCCACCGGTGTAAGCAGGAATGCTCTTGTCCGCATTGCCTGCCAACTCTGCACCCACGGGTGTCAGGGTAGTGCCAAGTTTCTTGGCTTCGTCTGCAGAAACGCCTGCCATTGCCGAGGCGGCTGCCAGTGCCAGGGCCGAGAAGGCCCAGATATTTTTTTGTTTGAACATGGATGTGTCTCTTTGGGTGATGTGTTGTTAGAACGTGGTTTTGAACGTAAAGACCAGCATGTCGCGGTCAGATAGCGGGGCGTAGCCGGGAGCCACGGCTGCTGCACCCACAGGCGGGTAGAACGGCGCGGGCTGAAGCTTTGTGGTCGTGTAGGGGCCAAAGGCTGCGATGTAGCGCAGGGCAAAGTTGTACTTGGCCTTGTAGTCCGCGACCAAGCCGATAGACCAGGTGCCGGAGTTCTGCGCACCGCCACTGACCACGCCCGACTGGCCATTGAGCCCTACGCTGTAGCTGACGGGCAGGGAGATGTCCGTTTCTGGCAGGGCTTGCAACCAGCTCGGATTGAACGACATGCCAAAGGTCGTTGCATCGCGGGTAACCGCATCGATGTTCGCAGCCCCCAGAGTGGATCCGGCGGTGTAAGCATCGGTGCCTTTGTACAAATTGAACGGATCAGAGTTCACGGCCAGCACCCGGTTCCATGTGAATTCACCCACCAATGAAGCGATGTCGAACAGCGGGTTTTGCGGGATGATGCCTGTGAAGTTCAGAACCGCATGGGCCGTATCCCCTCGGGCTCCAGGCACCTCTCCATTATTCGCGAGTGCCCACAGTGCATTCGCACCAGCAATCGGGTTACCTGGGACGGTGGCACCGGCAACGCCGGTTGACGTGGCGGGCTGGCTCACCAGGGGCATGTTTTTGCGGACACTGGTTTCAGCACCTAAGCTGATGCCGTTGACCACCTTATTGAGTGACAGCCCCAACACATCGATATTGCTGGCGAAACTGAAGTGGTACTTCAGGTTGCTCGCAACTGGCGCTGTGCCGGGATCGAGTGCAAGCCACCCCTGATTGGCAAGCTCTGACGTGCGACGCGCGTAAAAGCCCATGGTGCCGTCCATCCACTCGGGCGACCAACGGGCAGAAAGCCCCCAATCGCCCGTCTTGTTGGGCGTGATCATCTGTCCTTGAACGGGGCCGGCCAATGCTGTCGTCTTGAAAGACTGCCCGCCAAACAAGGAGGCATCGATGGAGCCCAGGTAAGAACCGGTCTCCGCCACGCGTGCAGGTTCCCAGTCAAAGAAAGCCTGCGCCGAGATGGCCAGCTCGTTGGTAGGCTGGATCTGCACGGTCAAACCATTGCGGGGGCGGTAAAGCTCCTTGGACTCCGTGCCAGGGTTGGCCGAAGACTTCCAGATATCCAGCGCGCTCTGTCCGTACGACACACCATGGATCGCACCAAACAACAGCATGCCTTCACCCCAGAAGCTCGTGTGACGACCCAAGCGTGCACTCACCGGTACATCACCGAGATCGAAGCTGGTGAAAAGGAAGGCATCCAGAATTTCACCAGAGGGTCCCTTGGCAAATCGGTTGGTGTAGTCCGACAAGGCATTGGGACTGGTACCGTTGTAGTAGGCAGGGTAATTGGCATCCGTAGCCAGGCTGTTGTAAGCCGCATCAGCCCAGGCGGCACCACTCACACGAAAGCCGTATTTTTTGTCCACCACCAAGTCCAGCTCGCTGAGCAAATCGATACGATTTGTCACCGCCTGGCCCTTGGCAAAGTTACGGTCTCCGTCGTCCGATGCCGGGTTGTTGATGATCGCGGTGTCGCGCTCTTTCATGCGAACACCGTAGTTGTAGCGCACGGTGTTGTCCCAGCGCAGGACTGCATTGGGGTTACCGGTGTCTATTTCAATAGCGAACGCGGGCGCGGCGCTGATGGCGCAGAGTGCCAGTGTGGCACCCGCGATGGCGGTGAGCGAAGCGCGACCGGTCAGGCCGAAGGGGCGCTGTGCGCGGAATGGGGCGCGTTGTGGTGCGCGGGGTTGGGTGGTCATGGATAGTCTCCTGTTGTGTTTGGATGGGGAAGAAATGGTGTGCGTGGTGTTTTTGTGCTTAGTCCACAAACGCCACGACACGGGCAGGTGCCGCGCTGCACTGGGCCAATTTGAGGGGAAAAAAGCCGACCATGAAGCCCGAAAGCGGCAGGGCACCCAGGTTGGTCATCTGTTGCACGATGAATGCTTCTTTCTCGACGATGGCTTTGTGGCCGTCCCACAGCACGCGCTTGTCACCGGTCTGTTTGAACTTGGCAGCCATCACGCCGAAAGGCAGGTCCCAGCCCACGGCATCGGTGCCCAAAATGGTGGCGCCTTGATGGGTCAGGTGCAGGGTGCTGGCGCGGCTCATGCCGGGCTGCTGGTAGAACTCGGGCTGGGTCATCTCGTAGCGTTCTTGACCAGTTCGGATCAGCACGGCGTCGCCCTGCTTGATCGTAGTGCCGGTGGCGGCCAGTGCGGCGTCCAGCATTTCGATCGTGATCTCTTGCATGGGCTGGACCCAGGGGCGCACGTCCAGCACGACGCCGGGCCGATAAAGCTCTTCCAGCGGAATGTCGGTGATGGTGCGCGCCAGCAGTCCCATAATTTTGGAGCCACTGTGCAAAGGGGCATCCACATGCGTACCGCAGTGGGAGGACATATCTGTCAGCGTTTCTTCGCCCCAGCCTTCGCCATCAGGCAGGTCGTCGTGGGTGCAACCCAGGTATCTGCAAAACTCTTCCGCCCCCTTTTTGGCGGGGTGTGCGTATTCGATGGCGGGCGATACCACCTTGGCGGCAGCGGCCAGCGGCGGCGGCAGTTTGGCCCGGTTAGCGGGGTCCAGCGTGTTTGTCAGGTCAATCAAGCGCGTCATGCAAGGTCTCCGTGTTGGTGTTGTTCATCAAACGGAGCGCAGTGTCGGATCGGCAGAAAGTTTGCGATATCAGAATTCCGCAAAAGACCGCGCATTGCAAAAAATGTTGGGGAATTTTTGCTTCGCATGCAGAGCCGTTCGCACAATTCGGAATTCCGATAGCCACAGCTTTCTCGCAACAACAGAATCCGATTCTTTTGCTTTGAAGGAATCTGTATGCGGCCTATTCAACGCGTGGTCTTGACACCCTGGGTCTTGTGCGCTTCGTTGTTGTTGTCATGCTTAGGCGTGGCATCGGCACAGGCGGTCGTCGATGTGCCTGCTGTGCAAACGGCGTCTTCAACCCGCCTGGTATTGTTGGGAACCGGTGCAGGCCCCATACCGCGCAAAGAGCGTTCGCAGCCCGCGAATTTGTTGGTCGTCGGTGGTCGGCCCTACCTGGTGGATGCGGGCAACGGTGTGGCACGGCAACTGGCCCATGTGGGTTTTGTTCCTTCGGATGTACGCACGGTTTTCATCACGCACCACCACGTGGACCACAACGCCGACATGGGTGCGCTCATGTCTTTCGCATGGATTGAAGACAACAAGCGCAACGACAAAAGCGTGGCTCCCATGCGCTTCTACGGTCCCTCCTCCACATCGACACTGGTTCAGGCTGCACAAGGATTTTTGGCCGTTTCAGAACGCATATTCCGTGCAGGTGTTCCAATGGCGCCGGTGGCAGGGCGCTTTGAAGGGCATGACATTGCGGGGCCTGGAGAAGTGTTCCGTGATGACCGGATTGTGGTGACTGCCGTCGAGAACTCTCATTACATGGGAGCCAATGCCAACGCGGTAGCGACTGCCGACAAATCCTATTCTTATCGCTTCGATACACCGGGTCGCTCCATTGTGTTTTGCGGTGATACAGGTCCGAGTGAGGCCCTCACTACACTGGCAAAAAGTGCGGATGTACTGGTGTGTGAAGTCAATGACCTGGAGGCATCCATGAAGGAAATCGCCTCCACCACGCGTCTGCCACCATTGGTGCTCAAGGCAGTGCGCATGCACATGGAAAAGCAGCACATTACCCCTGAGCAGATTGGCCAGTTGGCACAGAAGGCCAACGTGAAGTCGGTCGTTCTGACGCACTACGCACCAGGGCTGGATGGAGAAACTGACTTGAGCAAATACACAGATGGGGTCCGAAAATATTTTTCTGGGA
>JBAWYQ010000273.1:0-4644 GCA_037143475.1 Burkholderiales bacterium
TCCCAGAAAAATATTTTCGGACCCCATCTGTGTATTTGCTCAAGTCAGTTTCTCCGTCCAGCCCCGGCGCGTAGTGCGTGAGAACGACCGACTTCACGTTGGCCTTCTGTGCCAACTGGCCAATTTGCTCCGGGGTAATGTGCTGCCTTTCCATGTGCATGCGCACCGCTTTCAGCACCAGGGGTGGCAGACGCATGGTGGAAGCAATTTCTTTCATGGATGCGTCCAAATCATTGACTTCACACACCAGTACATCCGCATTTTTTGCCAGTGTAGTGAGGGCCTCACTCGGGCCTGTATCACCACAAAACACAATGGAGCGCCCCGGCGTATCGAAGCGATAGGAATAGGACTTGTCGGTAGTGGATGCCGCATTGGCATTGGTACCCGTGTAATGGGAGTTTTCGACGGCGGTTACCACAATGCGGTCATCACGGAACACTTCTCCCGGCCCCGCAATGTCATGCCCTTCAAAGCGTCCCGCTACCGGCGACATGGGAACGCCTGCACGGAAGATGCGTTCTGACACCGCAAGAAACCCCTGTGCGGCCTGTACCAACGCCGATGTGGAGGAGGGGCCGTAAAAGCTCATGGGAGCCACGCTTTTGTCGTTGCGCTTGTTGTCTTCAATCCATGCGAATGACATGAGTGCACCCATGTCGGCGTTGTGGTCCACGTGGTGGTGCGTGATGAAAACCGTGCGTACATCCGAAGGAACATAGCCCGCATGGGCTAGTTGCCGAGCCACACCGTTGCCTGCATCCACCAAGTAGGGTCGCCCGCCAACGACCAGCAGATTTGCGGGTTGCGAACGGTCTTTGCGAGGGATAGGGCCTGCGCCCGTTCCCAGTAAAACCAGTCGGGTTGAAGAAGCCGCTTGCATAGCAGGCATTTCGGCGACGGTTTGTGCCGATGCCGCTCCGAGGCACGCCAACAGCATCGAAGAGCACAAGATCCAGGGTGTAGTGGCCACACGTTGAATAAGCCGCATACAGATTCCTTCAGTACAAAAGAAAGGGATTCTGGAGTGGCAGTAAATGGGTGGCTATCGGAATTCCGAATTGTGTGGTTGGGTGTGGTTGCGATCGCAAATTTCAAAACTTTTTTTTGGATGGTTGGTCTTTTGCGGAATTCTGATATCGCAAATTTTGCGCTGATCCGACACTGCGCTCCGTTTGATGAAACACACCATAACGGAGACCTCGCATGACGCGCTTGATTGACCTTACCCTCACGCTGGACCCTGCTAACCGGGCCAAACTGCCGCCGCCGCTGGCCGGTGCCGCCAAGGTGGTATCTCCTGCCATCGAATACGCCCACCCCGCCAAAAAGGGCGCGGAAGAGTTTTGCAAATACCTGGGTTGCACCCATGAGGACTTGCCTGATGGCGAAGGCTGGGGCGAAGAAACGCTGACAGATATGTCCTCCCACTGCGGTACGCATGTGGATGCTCCTCTGCACAGCGGCTCCAAAATCATGGGTCTGCTGGCGCGCACCATCACCGACATTCCGCTCGAGGAACTGTACCGCCCCGGCATCGTGCTGGACGTGCGTCCCTGGGTCAAGCCCATGGAAGAGATCACGATCGAGATGCTGGACGCCGCACTGGCTACCACCGGCACGACGATCAAGCAGGGCGATGCCGTGCTGATCCGTACCGGGCAGGAACGCTATGAGATGACCCAGTCCGAGTTCTACCAGCAGCCCGGCATGAGCCGCGCCAGCACCCTGCACCTGACCCAGCAAGGCGCCACCATTCTGGGTACCGATGCTGTGGGCTGGGACCTGCCTTTCGGCGTGATGGCTGCTAGGTTCAAACAAACCGGCGACAAGCGCGTGCTGTGGGACGGCCACAAAGCCATCGTCGAGAAGGAGGCCTTCATCGTGCAACAGATGACCAACCTGGGTGCGCTGCCGCTTTCGGGTTTCATGGTCGGCTTTTTTCCGCTCAAGTTGGCCCAGTGCAGCGCGGCACCGGCCCGTGTCGTGGCCTTTGTCGATTGAGCAATTCCGCATCCCCATTTATTTATCCCGCATCCAACCTACAACAGGAGACTATCCATGACCACCCAACCCCGCGCACCACAACGCGCCCCATTCCGTGCACAGCGCCCCTCCGGCTTGACCGGCGGCGCATCGCTCACCGCAATCGCGGGTGCCACACTGGCGCTTTGCGCCATCAGCGCCGCGCCCGCCTTTGCTGTTGAAATAGACACCGGCAATCCCAATGCCATCCTTCGGTGGGATAACACCGTGCGCTACAACTACGGTGTGCGCATGAAAGAACGCGACACCGCCATCATCAACAACCCCGCCAGCGATGACGGAGACCGTAACTTTGCCAAGGGCCAGGCGGTGACAAACCGCATCGATTGGCTCAGCGAGATGGACTTGGTGGTGGACAAAAAATACGGCTTTCGCGTGAGCGGTGCCGGTTGGGCCGATGCAGCCTATAACAACTTGGCCACCGATGCCAACAATCCCGCCTATTACAACGGTGCCAGCCCTAACGCTTTATCGGACTACACCAACCGCTTTGCCAAGGGGCCTTCCGGCGAAATTCTGGATGCCTTCCTTTTTGGGAGCTTCGATCTGGGTGATGTACCAGTGAGTGCGCGCTTGGGTCGTCACACGAGCTTCTGGGGTGAAGGCATGCTGTTATTTGGTGCGATCCATGGGGTGTCGTACGGACAGAGCGCGCTCGATATCTGGAAGTCTTCGGCCAACCCTGGCACGGAGTCCAAGGAGCTCTACCGCCCGCGCAACGGATTGACCGTACAGATTCAGCCCAGCAACGAGTTGTCTATCGCAGCCCAGGCATTCTTTGACTGGGAACCTGCAGGCGTGGCGGAGACTGGCTCTTACCTGGGTTCCATCGATGCATCCTTGTTTGGCGGACAGACCTTCAAGACGACAGCGTTGGCGGGTCCTGCACAAGGACAGATGATTGCGCCTAACAAGACGGGCGACTGGGGACTTTCTGCTCGCTGGACCCCTGAATGGCTCGACGGCACCATGGGCTTTTACGCGCGTCGCACATCAGAGCTTGCCAATCAGGGGTGGCTTGCACTCGATCCTGGCGCAGCACCGGTCGCGACCAATCTGAAGTACCACTTCAGCTTCGCCAGCAATATCGATGTGTTGGGTCTGTCACTCAATAAGGTGGTCAACGGCATCAGCTTAGGTGCCGAAACCAGCGTTCGTAAAAACATGCCACTGGTGAGCCAGCCCGCTACGTCAACCGGTGCAGCCGGCTCCACCATCCCAGGTAGTCCGGTTGTTGGTGCGAATGCACTTTGGGCACTCGCCAACAATGGAGATGTGCCTGGAGCCCGAGGGGATACGGCCCATGCCGTGCTGAACTTCACAGGCATCATCCCGAACAACCCCCTGTTTGATATTGCCTCTCTGGTGGGTGAGTTCACCTGGAACCGGGTGCTGGCCGTGAACTCTGATCCGTTCAATTTGTACAAAGGCACCGATGCTTACACCGCCGGATCCACTCTGGGGGCTGCGAACATCGATGCGGTTACCCGCGATGCAACGACCTTTGGCATGTCGTTCAATCCGAGCTGGTTGCAAGCCCTGCCAGAGACGGACATTTCGATGCCTGTGAGCTACAGCGTTGGACTCAATGGCCAGTCAGGTGTGGTCAGCGGTGGTGCGCAGAATTCCGGTACCTGGTCTATCGGTCTGGTGGCGGACTACAAGGCCAAGTACAACTTTGCCCTGCGCTACATCGCGGCCTTTGGCCCCTACACGACCACAAAGCTTCAGCCCGCGCCGTTCTACCCGCCTGTGGGTGCAGCAGCCGTGGCTCCCGGCTATGCCCCGCTATCTGACCGCGACATGCTGGTCTTTACATTCAAAACTACGTTCTAACAACACATAACCGAAGAGACACATTTATGTTCAATCAAAAAAACATCTGGGCTTTCTCGGCCCTGGCCCTGGCAGCTGCCTCGGCAATGGCAGCCGTATCTGCAGACGAAGCCAAAAAGCTCGGCACATCGCTCACCCCGGTGGGTGCAGAAATGGCCGGCAATGCGGACAAGAGCATTCCCGCTTACACCGGTGGCCTGACCACCTTGCCCGCGGGTTTCCAAAAGGGAGCAGGCATTCGTCCCGACCCCTTTGCCAGCGAAAAACCCTTGTACTCAATCACCGGTGCCAATGCGGCGCAACACGAAGGCAAACTCAGCGCCGGAACCCGTGAGCTGCTCAAGCGCCACCCCACTATGCGCGTGGACGTTTTCACCACGCACCGTACGGCGGCGTTTCCGAAGTACGTGCTGGACAGCACGATGAAGAACGCCACGTCGGTCAAGACCACCAGCGATGGGTTAGCCGTGGAGGGCACCTTCGCCGGTATCCCCTTCCCCATTCCCAAGACGGGCAACGAAGCCATGTGGAACCACCTGCTGCGTTACGCCGGACAGACCTACACCGCCAAATACGACTCTATCAACGTCAATGCTTCCGGAAGCGCGGTGCTGGCAACCACCGGTGAGATCACCGTGGATTACCCTTATTACGATGACAAGCGCACCGCGGTCTCGGGTGGTAAAGATGTCTACCTCCGTACCAAAGTGGCTTACACCGCACCGGCCCGCCGTGCAGGTGAGGCGCTGCTGATCCAGGACT
>JBAWYQ010000274.1:0-4621 GCA_037143475.1 Burkholderiales bacterium
CCAAATCCCAATTCACCGCGTGCAGCCACTCGTTGCGCGGCTTGATGTTGCCCGCCGCGTCGCGGCCCAGCAGGTCTTGAAACGAGCCGAAATACACCACCGGTTTGGCACGGTCAATCTGCGTCGGGTCGCCCCCCGTTGATCGCGACAGGTATTGCCAGCCGTCAAAGTCCACATGGTTTTCCAGGTCGGTTTGCCATGCGTCCTCCACCGCCGGTTTGAAGGTCAGCACCAGCACACGTTTGGTCTGGAGTTTTTTGGCCAACTGGTAGGTGGTAAAGGTCTTGCCAAAGCGCATCTTGGCGTTCCACAAAAAGCGCGGAGCGGCGTTGGCATCTTCAGCCCAGATGGATTGGAAGTAGTCCTGCGTTTTGTTGACCGCGTCCAGCTGTTCGTCGCGCAGGCCAAAGGTCTCGTGGTGTGTGCCACCCAGGCGCTGGCCGGTACGCAACTCGGCCAACGCGGTAGCCACATCCGCCACCGTGCAGTGCACCCATTCCAGCGTGTTGTTGTTGAATCCCTTTTTGACCAGCGCGGCCCGCACTTCGTGGTCGGTGAAGATGCTGCCATCGTCACGCTCGGCAGCTTCATCCAGTTCGATGGTGAAGTTCTGGATGGCGGCTGTTTTGAGCTGCTCGGCCACACGCCGCTTGACATCGCGGGTGGTCTGGCCCACCTTGAGCTGGCCGTGGTGGGCGGCATCGGCAATCGCGTAGGCGTAGATGCGTGGGCGGGCTTCGGGTTTGGGGGTGAGGATGTCCTCGATGGGTTTACTCATCGGCATCGATCTCGGCAGCATCTTCACTTGCTGCACTGTTCAAATCCATTGGGCGAATCATCCACTCCACGAACTCAATCTCTTTCTCAGTAAGGCCATACTTCGCGTAGAGCTTCTGATCGGTCCATGTTTCTGAAAAGTCTTGAGTGGGAACGAATGTGTAGACCTTCTTCGTCGCATCTTGGGAGGGCTTGTGCAGCATCACCAAAAAGCGCGTCAACTTGCACGAAATGTAAGAAATGGCATTATTGGATTCGCTCTGGGAACTGAAAGGGCCGACGCAGATATAGGTCTCAGTGGAAATAGAACCAGGCTCTCCGACGAATGGACGACCGAGAACTGCTTTTGGGGGCGCATCGCGACTCGCACCGCCGCCGCCTCGGTCACCGTAGGCACGACCGATAAACACTTTCCACTTTTCGATGAAGTCGTGACCCGCTCTTACGTCAGATAGCGCAACCCAGCCTTTGCCGCCCTGCTTGAAACCAGGGCCTCCGTTCCAGTATGCGATTACATCCCCTTGCCGCTTGTCCGACCTGACCTTGAACTTTGTGTCTAAACCGAAGGGTTTGCGAGAACTCACAAGATTGGCGAACCTCTTTGCTACGGGAAGTAGGACAGAACCCGCTTTGCCGCCCTCAGCCTCGACAATCTTCTTAAGTATGGGCACGGCCTCGTTGTAGCGAATGAATACATCGGCACCTTGCTCAAGTAGCGGACGATTGGCTCTTGAAAGGTCGGCTCCGCCATAGTGCGTAACAACTTCGCAATTTCCCGGGTGATCGCGGCCCCAAAGAAAGTAAAGGATGCCACCTTGAATTGCGACGCCGGGAAACACATCACCCACCAGCCAATAGTCATGAATTGCGCGTAGCTTGTTGTCACCCAGCATGCTCTCACGGAATTCATCTAGACCTTTTCCACCCGCATACCAGCGCGCGGGAATAACCATCGACAGGTAACGTGGCTCCAACGCTTTGGCCTGCTCCACGAACAACTGATAAATTGCCGCAGCGCTGGTGCCGAAGCCACCATCACTCAATTGGTACGGCGGATTGCCAACGATGACATCGAACTGCATATCGTCTCCAAATAACTCGGGCATCCGAGTCTTGATGTTGTCTGTGTGAATGAATGCGTAAGCGTGGGTTTCTAAATCCGCGCCACGGTCCATGGCAGCCTGACTGGCACCACAAAACGTGCATTTGCCATCGGCCCAGGTGTGCTCCGTGCGCTCAAACCAGATATTGCCCGCATCACTGTCAAAACTCGTGGCAATGGAGTGCGCGCCATTGGCGTACTTGGAGCAATACACGCTGCGCCGCGCCAGCAAGCTGGTGAGTTTCGTGATGCCAATCCCAAACACCTGCTGCGTCAATATGTGGTTCACACGCTCTTGCAGGTCTGGCATCTGCTGCGCCAGGCCCTCGGTCAAGCGGCTGGTGATCTCGCGCAGAAAAACGCCTGACTTGGTGAACGGGTCGAGAAACCGCACAGTCTTGTCCGCCCACAAGTTGGCTCCGCCGTGGTCTGCGGCCCAGGCCTCGGCCAGCATGTCCAACATGCGGCCCGCCAGCTCGGGCGGTGTGAAAACTTCGTCGTTCGACAGGTTGGCAATGCAGGTCAGCACATCGGGGTTGCGCCCGCGCAGGGTGAAAGAAACTTGTTCGTTCATGGCTGCTTGCCTTGGAGCCGCTGCACGCCCACATCGGCCAACAGCAGCTTCATTTGCACTATGGCGGTCTGATTCAGTAGAGCGAGCCGCTCCGTCTGGGCCAGACCTTGGTGGATGAAATGGGCGTTCAGCGTTTCCAGGTTGGCCAGGCACACCAGTTGTGCGGCATTGGCCTCGTCGCGGATGTTGCCCTTGTTGCCTGGGTTTTCATCACGCCACTGTGCAGCGGTCTTGCCAAACAGCGCCATGTTCAGAAGATCGGCCTCGCTGGCGTAGATCAGACAAGTTTGCTGGGCGGTGAGTTGCGGCGGAATCAATTGGGTCTTGATGGCGTCGGTATGGATGCGGTAATTGATTTTGGTCAGGTTGCGGCGAATGTCCCAGCCCAGTTGCTCGCGCTCGGTCTCTTTCAGGCGCTGGAACTCTTTGATGAGGTAAATTTTGAACTCGGCACTGATCCACATGCCGAACTCGAAAGCGATGTCCTGATGGGCGTAGGTGCCGCCGTAGCGCCCAGCCTTGGCGACGAGCCCAATGGCATTGGTCTGAGCCACCCATTCTTTGACGCTGAGCTTGTAGTTGTTAAGCCCCGCCTGACTTTTAATTATGGCGAATCCGCCATAGTTGAAATTCGGGTTGTGTACCTGTTCCCAAATGCCCAGAAATTCCACCGTGTTGCGGTTGCGCAGCCAATCGGAGATAAAAAAGTCGCCGTCCTTGGCCCGGATCATGTCCGTGAGCGAGATGAAATCCTTATCGCCCACGGTGTAGACCGTGATGCTCGTGCCCTTAACTTCAATCTTGGCCATGTTCATTCCTATCCTACAAAGCTGCCAACTCGCGCACCGTCATGGGCGGGTAGGTTTTGATGGGCGTAAAAATTTCATGCTTACCCAGATCGGCAAACAGTGAACCTTCCTCGCTATATTTTGATGAGCCGGTGAGCACGTCAAACCGAAAGTCACGCCGTTGAAACTTGCCCTTGCCAAGGTAGCCCCATTCGGCAAAGGTGATGGGCGGGCCATCTTTGACGGGCTGGTCGCCCATGTCACTTATGGCGCGCATGGTCAACGCGTCGCCGTGCACCAAGTTTGTTGACAGTACATGCGTTGCAGCCAGGTATAGGTCATCAGACTCATTCAGGTTGAGGTACTCGGCAAATACTTCCAACACGTTGGCGCGGCATTCGGCAATGTTGTCGACCAGCAGCTCAATGCCGTAGATGCACATCAGTCCATATAGCGCGTAATGCTGGCGCTCGAAGTCAGACTTGCCGAATTTGAGTTCTACCGCTGCAAGCTTGCGTTTGAGTATTTGCACGATGAAGTTGCCACTGCCGCACGCTGGCTCCAGAAAGCGGGAGTCAATGCGCTCGGTCTCTTCCTTAACCAGGTCAAGCATGGCCTCGACCATCCACGCGGGCGTGAAGACTTCGCCGTGGTCGGCGACGCGTTGTTTGGACTTAACGAGGCTCATGCGGTCCTGCAGCGCGTTGCAGCAGGCCCACGGGGAGCGATAGAGGTCGGATTGTTGGTAGCCATTGAATTCTTGTGGATTTCCCTGGTGCTTTTTGCACAAGGGGGAAGCTTACCGCAAGCAGCGGTCACCTCATGCGCAATACGCCCGCCACAACGTCATGCCAACTCCGCAGCGTTGTCCGTAGCGCGAGCCACGCCCGGCGGCGATGCAAGTGGGGCAATTGAAGTGGTGGGCCAGATAGGCCGCGTCCAGCGCGTGCCAGTCAACCGGGTCTGCTGGCGGGGTGGCTGGCGATGCGTCCTGCAACTCGAATTGCAGGGCATGGGTTAGCGCAGCCCGGTGCTGGCGTAATGGTTCGATCAGTGCCGCCACCGCCTCCCGTGGGCCAATGGCCCTGACCTTGCCGTCCACCAAGCGCAGTTCAATCCCCGATGCCTGCGCCTGGCGAATCAAGTCGCCCGCGATCACAGTTCCACCTCGCAAATGTCATTGACACTTTTTGCAAGCTCAGGTTCTGGAACCGACATTACCGATGTAACCGATGCCACGGACTTGACCTGCCACCGTTCTGCCGATGTGGTGCCACTGGCGCGCTCGAATCGCAGCCCGTCAACAATCACACCTTGCTTGCGGGAAATCCATTTACCCAGGCGACGGCGGTTTATCTCGCCGCGCTCGTCGGCAATCTC
>JBAWYQ010000275.1:0-4504 GCA_037143475.1 Burkholderiales bacterium
GGCTCTTCAAAGTCCAGAAAGTCTTTTTCTGCCTTGGCCTGCGTGATCCATGCCTGCACACCCGGCAGGGCGCATACGCGCTCCACGTAGGCCGCAATGGCCGGGGGCACGGGTAGCGCGTAGGTTTTGATGCGGGTGCAGATGGGCACAAAGTAGGCGTCGGCCACGGTAAAGTGGCCAAACAACAATGGGCCACCGTGCTGCTGTAACAGGGCGCCCCACATATCGCAAAGGCGCTGCACATCGGCACGCACACCAGGTTTGTCGCGCCAGATCAGTGCGCCAATGTCCGCCAGGTTGGCTTCGATGTTCATGGGGCAATTGCTGCGCAGTCCGGTAAAGCCACTGTGCATCTCGGCGCAGATGCTGCGCGCCCTCGCACGCGCAGCCTTGTCTGCGGGCCACAGCTGCTTGTCAGGAAACTGCTCGGCCACATACTCGGCAATGGCCAGCGTATCCCAGATGGCCAGATCACCATCGACCAGCAGGGGCACCTTGCCGGTAGGGCTGATGCCCGCCAGCGTGTTTTTGAAAGTCGAGTCGGCCTCGAACGAATCGAAGCGCACCATGACCTCATCAAAAGCAATGCCCGCCTGCTTGAGCAGCACCCACGGCCGCATGGACCAAGAGGAATAATTTTTGTTGCCAATATAGAGTTTCAGCATAGGGTTTCCTCTTTGTCATGGTAGATCGGCACCGATATCGGGGGTTGCGGCGTCCTTGGGCCCCACGCTGCCAAGGCGTGCCTTGAGCGATTGGGGTTGGCCAGTGATCAGCGCTGCGTAGTTGGCGGTGTTGGAGAGCACCTTTTTGACGTAGTCGCGGGTCTCATTGAAAGGCACGTTTTCTGCCCAGATAGCAGCCTCCATCACCGGGCCACCACTCTGACCACGCCAGTTGCGGGGGCGACTTGGGCCCGCGTTGTAGGCCGCAGCCGCCATGGGCATGGACCCGTCAAAGCTGTCGAGCACCAGTTTCAGGTAGCCGGTGCCGATGGCGATGTTGGTGTCACGGTCGGTAATGTGGTGCGGTTGAAAGCCGTACAACCCGATTTTTTTGGCTGTCCAGCGCGCGGTGGCTGGCATGACCTGCATCAGGCCAGAGGCGCCCACGCCGGATTTGGCGTCCATGATGAAGCGACTTTCTTGCCGGATCAGGCCATACACATAGGCCGGGTCCAGCCCGATCTGCCCCGTGCGTGCAATGACAGCCGCCTTGAACGGCATCGGAAAGCGCTGTTCGAAATCGATGACGGATTTGGTGCGGTCGCTGGTGTTGATGCAACGGTCCCACACTTCATGGTGGCAGGCCATGTCGGCCGCCGCCAGCAGCGCGCGATCGTCCATACCGCCGCGCACATGCAGGTTGGTGCTGTAGTTCCACTCGCGCACCCCCTCGGCACGCAAGCCGATGTTGATGGCGTACAGCGCACGGTTCAGGCCGGGGTTCAAGCGGGCGGCTTCCTTTTCTTCTGCCGTCAGCGGTGCAGGTTTAGCCGCTACCGTGATGCGTTGGCCCAGTTCTTCCAGCGCCAGTTGCTCGTAAAACCCGCGTACGCTGGCAATGCTCTCCAGTAACAGGAGTGACTGCGCGCGAGCGCCTTCCGTAGCCACCTGTAGCAGCCCGCGGGCGCGCCAGTAGACCCAGACCGGTTCATTGCGCTGGGTGTCGCTCATGGCGCCGATGGCGGTCAGTACCTGTGGCCACTGTCCCATGCGCAAAGCGGCGCGCGCTGCCCAAGCCAAGTGGTCGTCGTGCATGGCGTTGGCCTGGCCACGGGCAAAGTAGTCGTTGGCGTCGCTCGATAGCTTCATGGCGGCGCGCTTGCCGATTACGCCCCAGATCCAGCTGCGCTCTTCGGCGGTCAATTGGGCTTTCCAGCGCAATTTGTCGATTTCAACCGCTGCCTCGGTCGGGTCCAGATAAGCCTGGCGAATCAACGCGAGCGACACCAACTCGCGCGTTTTGGGCTGCAGCGCGGTGAGCTTGTCGTTCAGGTACTTCTTGGGGTTGAGGTAGATGCCGTTGACGGTCTGGACCGAGCTGGGGCTGACGATGCCCACCGCTTGCGTGACCACCCGCAGGCGGTCGTTTTCCATGCCCAGGCGGGCTCGCTGCCACACCATGGCAGTCGATGTGGTGTGGTCTTGGCGCAGTTGCTCTGCGGCGGCAGAGCAACCTTCGTCGGCTTCCTTCAAGCCCAGCCAGAGGTCCTTCACCTGCGCGGTGTTGTCCACGCCGCTGCTCAAGTGCTCGGCCAGCAAGGCATAGCAGCGTACCGAGCGGTCGTCGTTCATGCGGTAGAGCGGAAACTCGCGGCTGAAGGCAACCCAATCGCGATTGCGGCCGAGTTGCAGCAGCCACTCGGTGCGCAGACGGTCTTCCTGGTAGGTACCGCTGTAGCGGGTCAAAAACTCCTGAATTTCGGTGTTGCTGGCTTCATCCAGCCGGGCCGACAGGTCCCAATAGGCTGCCCACGCCTCCAGCGGGTGGCCGCGAACCTGGCCGAGCAGGGAGCTCAAGCGCTTGCGATCGCGCTGTTTGTAGGCTTGCGCCATCTCCAGCACAGCGGCGTCGCCGCGTGCGGTGTCCCGGGTTTGGGCATAAGTCGGGGTGGGTGTGACCCACAGCGTAGCGCCGGTGAGCGCTATCAATGTCAAAATGGCTGAAAACTGCATGTGGAGATTATGGACAACTCAGACGCATCAAAAACGGCGGCCAAGAAAGCCTTGCGCCGACAACTCCTTGAACAACGCCTGAACCTGCCGGATCGGCTACAGCAGGCCGATCTTTTGCAGCAGGTCATGCGCATCTGGCTGGTGGGGCGGCCTGACACCATCATCGGCGCCTACTGGCCCATCAAGGGCGAGTTTGACCCCTTGCCGGCCCTGCACCGCTGGAAGGAAGACGGCGAGTTGCTGGATCAGCCGCAGCGTCGGCGCATTGGTTTGCCGGTGGTCAATAAAGAGCACAAGACCATGACATTCCACGCCTGGTACCCCGGCTGCCCGATGGAAGACGATGCCTATGGCATCCCCAAGCCGAAGGACACCGAGGTCATCGTTCCCACGCTGCTGTTCGCGCCCTGTGTGGGCTATGGACCGGGTGGCTACCGCTTGGGATATGGCGGTGGCTTTTACGACCGCATGATGGCTGCGTTGCACCCCCGGCCGTTCACCGTAGGGCTGGGTTTTGGGGTGGGCTTTGTCGAAGACTTTGAGCCCGAGCCGCATGACCTGCCGCTGGACGCCATCCTCAACAACCATGGAGTGGTGTGGCCGGTGTAGCATGGCAGTTCACCGACCCGTGGGACCGACCATTCACTGAACCGATACAGGAATTGCAACATGCCAGACGCACCGATCAAGACCGTCAAACCGGCTGCCGCCAAAAAGACCACACGGTCGGTGGCGCGCAAGGTTGCCCAGGGTGACATTGCGCCATCGACCAGGGCGCGGGCATTGGGCAAATTCATTGCCAGCGAAGCGGTTGACGCCGCGCAAGGTAAGGCCGTAGCCGCTGCGCTGGACCTGACTCGCCCGGATGCCAAGGGCACGGTTCAGGAGCGGGCCAAGGGCCTGCGTGCCATGCTCGAAGGCGCGTCACCCGACGACGCGCGCGTACTGCGCGAGGCGTTGACGGGACGGCTCAAGGGCGAGTCGGCCAAGAAGGGCATCAACCCGGACGACTTACTTGCAGATGATTGGCGTGACGGCGGCTACCCCTACCGCCACTTGATGCGCCGCAGCTCTTATGAGGAAACCAAGTTTCATCTGCAGGTGGAGTTGCTCAAACTGCAGGCCTGGGTCAAAGAGACGGGTCAGCGTGTCGTGATCTTGTTTGAGGGGCGCGATGCGGCCGGAAAGGGCGGCGCCATCAAGCGGTTCATGGAGCACCTCAACCCGCGCGGCGCACGCGTGGTGGCGCTGGAAAAGCCCAGCGAGATGGAGCGTGGCCAATGGTACTTTCAGCGTTATGTGCAGCACCTGCCCACTCGCGGCGAGATCGTGCTGCTGGACCGCAGCTGGTACAACCGCGCCGGTGTAGAGCGGGTGATGGGCTTTTGCTCTGACGAAGAGTACGCCGAGTTCATGCGCCAGACGCCCGAGTTTGAGCGCCACCTGGTGCGCAGCGGCGTGCACCTGATCAAGTTCTGGTTCAGCGTGAGCCGCAAGGAGCAGCGCCGCCGGTTCAAGGAGCGCGAGAACCATCCACTCAAACAGTGGAAGCTGAGCCCGGTGGATTTGGCCTCTCTGGATAAATGGGAAGACTACACCCGCGCCAAGGAGGGTATGTTTTTTGATACTGACACGGCAGACTCACCCTGGACCGTGATCAAGAGCGACTGTAAAAAACGCGCCCGACTGAACGCCATGCGCTACGTGCTGCACAAGCTGCCCTATACCAACAAGGACATTGTCCAGGTGGGCAAGCTCGACCCGCTGATCGTGGGGCGCGCCCACGTGGTGTACGAGCGTGGCGAGAACCCGAACGCGATTTTGTA
>JBAWYQ010000276.1:0-4500 GCA_037143475.1 Burkholderiales bacterium
TGGGAGCGACGCAACAAGGCGTTCCACGAGGCGCTGAACGCAGGGTTCAACTCACCGTGGAGCAAGTATTTTCTGAATATTTTGTATCGCCACGCCGAACGATACCGCAACATCAACTGGCGGCTCACCGCGGCCCACGCTAGCGGGCGCGACGTGCACCGTGAGCACGAGGACATATTTCGCGCCGCCATCGGTCGCCAAGAAGCCCGTGCCGCCCTGGCCCTGGAAGCACATGTGCGGTTGACGCACGACATTGTAAAAAATCAATCGCAAAAGCTCGACACATGACTGTGCGCATCAAACTTCACCTGATGCTGGGTCGCAAACTCAAGATACATCCATCAGAACTTGAGTGCCAACACAGCGCTGGAAGCGGCGATTTTTCCCTTGCCGAACCCGATGCGGTATTTGTCCAGCCTTTGGAGGTCATAAACGTAATTGACCATCATCGCAAATGATTGCTTGACGCCTTTGGCGGAGGGGTCGCCGCCCCAGTTTAGTCGCTCAATGCGGGCACCGTTTCCCAGATGAAATCGCGCCACAGGGTCCACCGGTTTTCCATCCGCCATTTCACACGTCAGGTAGTGGGCAGCACATTGCATCAGCATATGGACCAACGGCGATTTGGCGTCCAGCGCAAGCGGCTTATCGAATGCGGCCAGCAATTGGGGTGCCATGATGGCCTCAATGCCTACAGATTGCGCCAACGCAGTACGCGCCTTGGCATCGAGCTTGTCTAGCATGGCGCCCGCACTCTTGCTGAGCCAGGTGCGCAGGCCGGGTATGGGTGAGAGCGTGGCAAAGGTCTTGAGACTGGGAAACTCAGCCTTTAGGGTTTCTACCACACGTTTGATCAGGGAATCACCAAAACTCACGCCCCGCAGCCCCGGCTGCGTGTTGCTGATGGAATAGAAAATAGCGGTGGTGGCTTTGGAGATATCTTCTGCTGCGGTGGATTCGTCGAGCAGCGGCAAAATCGCTTGAGGCAATGTGTGCAGCAGTGCCACCTCGACAAAAATCAGTGGCTCATTGAGTAGTTGCGGGTGAAAGAATCCATAGCAACGGCGGTCGGAATCGAGTCGGTTCTTGACATCATTCCAGTCGCGAATATCGTGCACCGCCTCGTATTTGATCAGCTTTTCAATCAACGAAGCAGGAGAGTCCCAACTGATGCGGCGCAGCTCCAAAAAGGCAATGTCAAACCAGGTGGAAAACAAGTTCTCCAATTCGGCATCCAGCGCGAGCAAACGCTTGTCCGTCTTCAGGTGAGGCAGCAAGTCGCAGCGCATCTGTACCAGAAACTGCATGCCCCCCGAAGACACCGCGAAGCGCTGCAGCAAGCGGGTGCGTGGCGACACCAAGGCCCGGCGCAATCTGATCTCTGCAGCGCCCTCATCTGGCGTGTTTTGGGCATCGTCATATTGCCCGCGCGCAGCCTGAACCTTCTTGGGGTCGGGGGCAAATTGTTCACTCATCAGCAACCAGCAATCGCGTCGCTGAGCCAGCGTGGCGGTGTCGTACCAGAGCGCAAGGTCACCAGCGCGCCGCCCGCCCTCTACCTCGCTGATCTGGTTGTCCACGATCGCCTGCAAGGCGCCCAAGGTGCGACGCAACACGCGCGGCGACAAGGCCTCCTCATTGCGGCGCAAGGTGCCAGCCAGACGTTCGCGGGTGGAGCGCAAGCGCTGTGATGGCGCGACAAAGTTGCCTGACACCAGGTTGACGGTCGTCCTGGAGGTGTTGGCATCTGCTTCTATTTCGATAGCGGCTTGCGCATTTTCCACGGGGGCTGCGACCACATTAGACGCAGATCTTTCAGTGGGCAGCAGTTTGAAGACGTTGCGTTGCAACCATGCCGGGGCGTTCATGGGAGTCACCTACCTTTCATCACAATAGTCGTAACGCTCGAACTGAACGACTTGCTGTTTGCGCCAGCGCAGCCGCAGCGAAGCATCAACTTCTCCAGCTATCATAATTAGCAGAGTGCCTATTGCAGTTGCAACTTGCGCCCCATTTATTGCACATCACGCCAATTTCATCAAACCTCACTGGCAAACGCAGTAGCGTCTAAAAACATGCGCCCCCTGAAACCCACGATCCCGATGTCTTTTGTGCAAAACATGCTGATGGGTGCCAGGCGCTCGCTTGCGCCGCAGAACGTTGATGCACTGGTTTTGACGGCTGGTATTGCGCCGACCCTGCTTGAGCAACGTGGTGCCCGGGTGACGCGTGAGCAGTTTGTCCGGCTCTACGAGGTGATTTCACTGACCATTGGCGACGAAATGCTGGGGCTTTGGTCCCGGCCGATTCGCGCAGGCACGCTGAAGTACCTTGGCCTTTGTCTTCTCGACGCGCCATCCGTGCTTGTCGCCTTGTACCGCTTTACCCGCTTCTGGAATCTGTTGCTTGACGACTATGTCTTGCAATTGTCACGTAAAGACCAGCTTGTGACCCTCGCACTCACGCCCTTGGCGGGCACCACAGCCCCCACCATTTTTGGGCATGAACTGATGATCAAACTCAGTCATGGCATGGCATCTTGGTTGGTTGGTCGGGAATTGCCGCTAGAGAGTGTGGGCTTCGGTTTTGCACGGCCAGCAAATTTTGCGGAATATGCGCATCTGTTTCCCGGCCCGGTGCGTTTTGATCAGGGCCACTCGTCGGTCTCCTTTGCCGAGCCCTTGCTGCGCCAGCGCTTCCACCGCACTAAGGCCGAACTCATCCGGTTCGTCAAGCGCGCTCCAGATGACTGGATATTTGTCACTTTTGATCACGGCTCGACGGGCAGGCAAGTCCGGGAATTTCTATCCGACAAAGCCACGGCATCACCCACCCTGGCGGCCACCGCTACAGCGCTGTTCATGTCCGACAGGTCGCTCTCCAGAAAGCTGGCCTTGGAGGGCGTGACGTTTCAGAAGATCAAGGACGAGATTCGACGCGACCATGCTATTGAGCGTTTGGTCAAGACCCATGAATCGATTGATCAAATTGCGAGCCTCGTTGGTTTTGACAACACACCGGCCTTTCACCGCGCATTTCGGTCCTGGACCGGAAGCACACCCGGGGCCTACCGGCGTTAGACTTCTTTATGCGATCGGCAACGCGCCCGCCCGCTTGACTTCTTTCAGCGAAAAACTGGTCGAGATTTCTTTCACACCGGGCAGGCTGCGGATCTTGGCGCGCACCAGCAGCGAAAAGGTCTCCAGATCGGGCGCAATGGCTTCGATCAGATAGTCGTAACGGCCTGACAGGTTGTGGCACGACAGCACCTCGGGCAGGGCCACCACCTCACGCTCAAAGGCGGCCATGACCTCGGGTGTGTGCTGGTCCATTTGCAGGTGCACAAAGCCGGTGACGCCATAGCCCAAGAGACGTCGACTCAACCGAGCGTTGTAGCCCTCAATCAGGCCGACATCTTCGAGTTGGCGGACCCGACGCCAGCAAGGTGATTGCGACAGCGAAACCAGCTCCGCCAAGTCACCCACCGTAGCGCGGCCATCCTTTTGCAGAGCAACGAGCAACGAGCAACTTCCGGTCTACCGCATCTAATTTGACAGTTGGTAAAGGCATGAAAGACCTTGTATTCTAAAAATGTTAGAAGTTTAATTCCATTCAAATGATATTTCAAAGCCAAATTATCCGAAATATTCGCAACCACCAACCCCAACCTACCGATGCCATGGTTACATGGCAACCTGCCGCATCGTCGCCAACTTCACCCAAGTCGGCTGCGAGTCAATGTATGTCGCCCTACGCTGACTCGCGTCAACCGGTGTCTAGTCGCCAGTCCCCACACCACGCGAAGCGCCGACAGCGTGGCCACGGTGGCGCTGAGACCCACAGGCTATGTCACCGCGAGATTTTCAATAGATCATCGGGCGGCCAGGCCACCTGTATCTGCGCCAATGGGGTTGATATCAAGCGTGCCGTCTGTAGAATCAAAGGTGCGAGTTCTGATCGGACTCTTTTCTCGGTCCAGTTAGTGGTTGATACCGAACTCTGGACTGCAGCTACCGGGCGCCCGGCCATGTTGACCACTGGCGCCGAGATGCCGATCTCGCCGAACATGGCTTCTTCCACGGCCACCGAGTAGGGGTTCTAAGCCCAAACCGGCGGAAATTTCAGACGCCGATCCTGGTACCTGGTTGGAAAGATTTTTCACCATGCGGGATCAATAGCACTGAAGTAGCGACTTGAAGGGCAGGTCTGGAGAAAACTGGCCGGCTCCTGCAGGCACAAAGCAGGTGCAGCGGTTTGCGGTTGACTCGCTCCACAGCAGTCATTGGCCATCAGAACTTGGTGGGCAGCTTTATGTTGACTGTTTCGTCAACCGGAGCACCCGCCATGGGCTGTAAGCCGCCCACCACCAAGACCCGCTTACGGGTATTCCAATGATCATCGGACCGGCCCTCAAGTACCTAATCCCCCGCACAAACATGAAAATTAAGGAGCTTCGTTGAATCCACTGTGATTTTTCAAGCCATTGCTAAATTCAGCTTG
>JBAWYQ010000277.1:0-4467 GCA_037143475.1 Burkholderiales bacterium
CAAGTTGGCGCGACAGCGCCGAGGCGGACAACGGAACTTTTTGGGCTATCAAGTCAGAGCGGCGCCAGCCACGGACATTAAATTTGCCATGCTACAGCGTCTGCAACAAGCGCTGTTTCACGGGGTTGAAGAAGTTCAGGCCTTTGACGGTTTGCTCCGTGGTGACGCTGACCCGAGGCTGGCTCAGGCGCTGCAAGTCACGCTGGCCAGTGCTGGTGTCTTCCAAGCTGCCCAGAAACGCCAGATATCGCTGGTTGCACCCCAGCAATATTTCGCGCAAATCGATCAAGCTGTAAATCGACTTCTTGATGCCAGCGGGTTCGCGTGTGCTACTCCCTTCTCGGTGTTCCACCTTGCGGTGGTGCTTGAAAAACGAAACGTCGTTGACCGTCGTCTCGATACGCAGCACTTGGCTGAATTTGTCGTAAACCTTGACGCTGGCGGCGCCCATGCAGTGCTTGAGGCAGCGTCCCTCGATGCGAGTGGACTGGCGCGAACCAATCTCTTGCGCCAGCCCCGGCGTAATCTTCTTGCCCAGAAAGCTGGCCACGCGCGGCGCATCGGCCGCCAGCACCGCCTGGTGGCTCAGGCAGTCATACAAGGGCGACAGGATTCCCGCGCTCTTGAACATCAGGTCAGTGGAGTACTCGATTTGACGAATGCTCCAGTGGTAGGTCTTGCCGCTGGCTTTGTCGTGCCAGGGGCGGTAACTGGGGCAGGCCTCTACGCCTTGGTCCAACCCCAGCATTTCCCGATGGAATTTCAAGCGCCTCGAATCGTTGAATTTATAAAACGTGTCTGACCGGATTTTCCCGTACTTTGCGTACATCCCTGTATCTAAGCTCAATCAGGGGAAATCGCATGAACACACAAACCTTCGACAGCCAGCGAGATAGCATGACTGACATCACATTGGTTGTTGCCGGTGCTATCGCGCTGGTCTCGCTGGTGGCCGGTGCGTCCATTCTTCGCCAGGTCGACGCCCCCAAAAAGCAGGACCCCCAATGCGCAAGCCTTGCCCGCACCATGGTCAGCCGCACCCACTCCATGCTGGAAGGCAACGCAGCGCGCGACGCAGTTGAACTGGCCTATCACGCCTGTCAAACCGATCCAGTCGCATTTCGCAATCAGTCGCGATAGCAATCACGCGACTCACCCTTCGGGAATCACTGACGGTCGTGTCCTGTCCTGTCCGTCAGACCACGGACCGCTTCTTGACCCAAAACACAAACGACACCTCAGCAGGTGTCGGCGCTATTTCACGCGCCTTGAATGGCTGGAGACCTATTGACTGGCAATGCGCAGCCAGTGATCGCGTTGCGCCTTCGTTGCTGCACGTGCTCCACCGTACAAATCAGGACCGAATCGGTGCATGAAAAGGGCAATGCGCGCTGCATCCGCGTGGTGATTGCGGTCGGCCAGTGCAGCCAGGCGCTGATAGGCCGCAGCCCACTGCCCCTGCTGGTAAGCATCCATCGCTTGTGCGAAGGCCTCTTTCACGTCGGACTGGGAGTCTTGCGCATGCGCGGGACTGGCCATCGGCCCCGCGGCCCCGATGGCTGAGGCCAACATGAAGGTCGTAAGCATCTTTTTGATCATCATGCGCTACCCCCCCAACCTCAGTCGTAGGAAGCCACCGCCATGGGAGCCGGGTTCTCGGCAGGGACAAGTTTCGGGTCATTCAAGGATGAGTGGTCCAGAGACAGCGGCTCTTGCGCAACAAACGCACTCAGGTCGGCTGCGGTCGTGCGCTGCGCCAATGCCGCTTTTGGTGTGCCCGGGACTGCCGCAGAGACGTCTACCTCACCCGTGGATGAATAGCCAGCGATGGCGAAGTCATAGCCACTGATCGCCGTCAGACTGCTTGGCGAGGGCTTGTGCTGACTCGCGACTGGCGAAAGAGTCAAACCCATAGAACCGACCGCTGTCGTCACCAGCACGGCTGCCAGTACAACGGATATGCGGCCACGCTGCACAGATGCTGCTCTCGCGAATCGAATTGCAAACATGGTGTATCTCCCTGTGTAGATGGATGTGTGACAAAAATCCTTCACACCGGGATGTACGCAGTGGCCGCTCAAAACCGGACAGGCCTTTTAACAATTTAGTTAATTGGAAAGCTGATGGCCGGATTTACTCCGAGAGTGCGTACATCCAGGCAGACGGGTAAGAGCCAAAGCTTGGCAAACCCCCACAACCCGTGGAGTGCTGCCATGAGACACATCACCGACATCGTGACCTGGAGAAGGTCCACCACGGCCCGAGCAGGGGTCTGAAACCAACACTCCAATGTGTCGTCAATAATGTTTCTACCAATGAGTCAACAGAAATATCTCACAAGAAACCCGCACTCAAATGGGGCTGAGCCGCAAATAAACCATTTCCTTTGAAGGAACTGCACCGGTGAAACTTGAAGTTACAACTCTGCGCAAAGTCTCACCGCTGCTTGATGAGGCGCTCGATCTGGAGGGCGCACAGCGGGAAGAATGGTTTGTACGTCTGGAGAAAGACAACCCTGCGCTTGCGCCTATCCTTCGGGATTTACTGAAGGACCAGGCATCGGCTGAAACCAACGACTTTCTGGAGTTGGGGCCGCAATTTACCACTCCCAATCAAGGTGCGCACGTCGCCGATTTCAAGCCGGACGACGCAGTCGGCCCATACCGACTAATCCGCGAACTCGGAGTTGGTGGCATGGGTGAAGTCTGGTTGGCAGAGCGATCCGATGGTGCGCTCAAGAGATCTGTGGCATTGAAGTTGCCCATGCTCAGCCTAAGGCGGTCAATTCTCGTTCAGCGGTTTCAGCGCGAACGGGACATACTAGCGCCGCTCAATCATCCACACATTGCGCGTCTGTATGACGCAGGTGTTTCGGATAAGGGGCAGCCCTTTCTTTCGCTGGAGTACGTGGATGGTGAGTCGTTGAATGCCTGGTGTGACAAGTATCGATTGAACGTCAAAGCTCGGATCAACTTATTCTTACAAGTGCTGTCCGCAGTGCAGTACGCCCACGGACAGTTGGTCGTGCATCGCGATCTCAAGCCATCGAACATATTGGTAACCTCTGATGGGGAAGTGAAGCTGCTCGACTTTGGCATTGCCAAGTTGATCCGCGACGGTGAAGCCAAGGAGACCGAACTAACTCGTGTCGGTGGCCGTGCACTCACACCGCAATATGCATCCCCTGAGCAAATTCTCGGCCTGCCGATTGGAATTGCCAGCGACGTGTATTCGCTTGGTGTCGTGCTCTATGAATTGCTCACTGGAACATTACCTTACAAATTCAAGCGAGAGTCGCGCGTTTCTCTCGAGGAGGCCATACTCAACGCCGCTATTCCGCGACCCAGTCAGGCCGACATTGGGTTGGAGCACGCCACAGCGCGCGGCTGTACGGCGCGCAAGTTGACGACTGCGTTAAAGGGTGATCTGGATACGATCATTTTCAAAGCGCTCAAGACGAATGCTGCTGAACGCTACGCGAGCGCGCAAATGTTTGCCGAAGATTTGCGTCGACATTTGAGCGGTAAGGCTGTTTCAGCTCAACCAGACTCGACCTGGTACCGGACTCGTAAGTTCGTGTTTCGCAATTGGCTAGCTGTGGGGGCGGCTACATCCGTATTCGTGGCACTGTTGGTCGGTTTTGGCGTCGCTCTTTGGCAGGCACAGGTCGCTCGAAATGAAGCTCGGACTGCGCAATCAGTACAGACATTTCTAAGCGATATATTCCAGGCCAACTCGAGCAACCAGACGGACCCCAAAAAGGCCCGCGAAACCACCGCTAGGGAGTTGCTGGACGTCGGTGCTTCCAAAATTGACACCTCGCTAAAAGATGCGCCGGAAGCAAGAGCTGAGGTTCTAAGAACCATATCAAACATCTATTACGAACTCGGACTAAACGAGAAAGCAGCTCAGTTAAGTGAACAAAGACTCCAACTGCTCCGCACGTTGCGCGGCCCTGATCATCTCGATGTAGCAGATGAATTGGCCCAACTGTCCACAACTATTCAATCGTCCAATCGTGCCAAAGAACGAGGCCCATTTTTGCTGGAAGCACTTCGAATTCTTGAGTTGCATCCCGGGCATGAACCCATGAAGCGTCTGTATGTGTTGCGTCAACTGGCGGTGCTTGAATATGACAGTAGAAATCCGGTGGCAATTGATCATGCGCGCCAGTCGTTGGCAATTGCCGAGTCTATTGGATCTCCGACGGAGCTAATCGCGACGCTCATAGTGTTGGGAAGAATTGAGACCTCGCGAGATGACATCATCAATGCGGAAAATACGTTTAAACGTGCCCAAGATCTTGCCCGAGCGAACCCAGACACAGATCGTCGCCAACTCATTCTATTGATCGCGCACTTGGGGGATGCGCAATTCAGTCTTGGAAAAATTGGATTGGCAGAACAAAGTTTTCGAGAGGGACTTGAGCGCGCATTCAAGATTTCTGGCGAGAACCATATTGATGCT
>JBAWYQ010000278.1:0-4433 GCA_037143475.1 Burkholderiales bacterium
CCATCTACTGCGACCCCACCCGCTTGCGCCAGGTGCTGTTGAACCTGCTGGGTAATGCCATCAAATTCACGCCGGATGATGCAGCGCAGACCGGTCGCGTCAGTCTTTTGCTGGAGCAGGGTGCGCTGGCGGATGGCCAGCCGGCCGTGCTGCTGCGCGTGCGCGATAGTGGCATTGGCATGCCCCCAGAAGCGATCGCCAAACTGTTTACCCCGTTTTGCCAAGGCGATGCCAGCACCGCGCGCCAGTTTGGCGGCACCGGCTTGGGCCTGTCCATCAGCCAGCGCCTGGTGGCGCTGATGGGCGGCCAGATCACCGTGCTAAGCAGCCCCGGTGCAGGCTCTGAATTTACCGTGATGCTGCCCCTGCACGAAGCTCCCATGACAGCCGCAGGGATCGAACACCCTGATTGGCGTCTGCTACTGCGCACCATCGCCCCCAGCATGGGCGAGGCTGGCGCCAGCGGACAACTGATCCTGGTGGCCGAAGACAACGAAACCAACCAGGATGTGCTGAGCGAGCAATTGCGCTTGCTCGGCTATTGCGCTGACATGGCCGAAGACGGCCGGGTGGCGCTTGAAAAATGGCGCAGCGGTCGCTACGCCTTGCTGCTGACCGATTGCCACATGCCGAACATGGACGGCTTTGCACTCACCAAAGCCATCCGTGAAGCCGAAGCGCCGGGCACCCATCTGCCCATCATTGCCATTACCGCCAACGCCATGCAGGGTGAAGCCCAACGCTGTCTGCAAGCGGGCATGGACGACTTCCTGAGCAAACCGCTGCGCCTGCAGGAGCTGGCGCCCGTGCTGGAGAAGTGGCTGCCACTGAAAGGACGAAGCGAAGAGACTCCGGCGGTAGCGCAGGATGCTCCTGAATCAATAGCTGCTCACGCTTTATCTGCGGGGTCTACAGCCACATTTGACATATGGAACCGCAGCACATTGAGCGAATTGGTCGGCGACAACATGGGCCTGCATCGGCGCTTGCTGGAACGGTTTTTACTCAATGCCAGCCAGCAGATCGTCTGCATTGAGACGCAAGCATTGGCCGGTGAGTCCACCCAGGCGTCTCATGTCGCGCATACGCTCAAGTCAGCGGCACGCTCGGTTGGGGCCCTGGCTTTGGGTGAGTTGTGCCAGCAGATTGAAAACGCGGGCCGAGCCAATGAACCTGCCCATTGCGCGGCCCAGGCTGCCGGGCTCGCTACCGCTTTCACGCAGGCGCAAGAGCGCATTCAGGTGTATTTGGAGAGTTGAGCATCAATAGACGACGGATGGCGCCTTGACAGGCAACACCAGGTCAAAACGGGTCCCCCGTCCCACGACCGAGTGGACGGTGATGTTTCCGCCCAGCACCTTGCCGGTTATCCGATGCGAAATCGATAACCCCAACCCGGACCCGCCGCGACCCAGCTTGGTGGTGAAAAAGGGGTCAAATATCTGACCGAGATGCTCGGTCGGTATCCCCACGCCGTCGTCCTCAATCGACACGCAGACCGTTCCCACGGATTGCAGGACGGCTGTGATGCGAATGGTGCCGGCGTCCAATCCGTCAAACCCGTGACTGACCGCGTTGGTGACCAGATTGATGACCACTTGCCCCAGCGGCCCCGGAAAGCTGTCCATGGACACCCCATCGCAGAGCGCGACTTCCAATTGCAGTCGACTTCGTTTGATGCCTGGACGCAGAGTGTCCAGCACTTCATTGAGGGTCTGTGCCAGGTCGAATGTGCGCCGCCGCTCCGAATCCTGATCGACCGCCACTTGCTTGAAACTGGCAATCAGCGAAACCGATCTTTCAAGGGATCGCAAGGTCAATTGGGTGCCCTCCTTCACGCGTTGCATGAAGTTCTCAAACACCGACTTCTTCAAATTTCCCTCGCCCAGATGCTGCTCCATCAGCTCAATGTCATGGGTTATGGTACTGGCCGACACCAGTGCGTTGCCAAGCGGCGTATTCAATTCATGTGCCACGCCCGCCACCAGACTACCCAGCGATGCCAGCTTTTCCGAGTTGATCAGTTCGTCCTGTGTGCGCCTCAGGGTTTCCATGGTGTCCAGCAGTTCGTGGTTGGCCGGATCGAGTGCGTACGTGCGCTCGGTCACGCGGGCTTCAAGGTCGGTGTTGAGCAATTTCAACTCGGATTCCATCTGCTTGCGATCGGTGACGTCCACCGACATGGTGAGCACACAGTCTTCATCGCCATAGAAAAACCGCTCGGACGACAACAAGAACACATGCGGTGTGCCGTCGCGCATCAGAAAGGTCACTTCATAACCGCTGACCCGACCTTCGGCAGAAAAAGTATCAATCCAGCCTTGGCGTTGGCGCAAGTCTTTCCAGAACCCCAGGTCCACGGACGTTTTGCCAATCACGTCATGCTTTTGATATTGAAAAAACCGCTCCCACGCAGGATTGACGTCGACGTACACGCCGCTGGTGAAACTGCCGACCGTGATGGGCAAAGGGCTGGCATTGAGAAGTTGCAGCACCTTTTTCTCGTTCGTCCGGTTCGCCGACTCCTGTTGGGCCAACTCGCGAACTTTTTGCTCCAAATGCACATTGAGCGCCTGGATCTCGGCCATGCTGCGTTGGTGTGCATCAAATACCTGTCGCAAAACCAGGTAACCGACCACCCAGATACTGGTCATGGCGAGCCAAAAGCCAATTCCGGTCGTCGTAGCAATAGGCGTCCACACGCCATTGCCAACAAGAACGGACAGTACTGAAATCCATGCGACTGAGGCGACCAACAGCAGGAGTGCCTGTTGCATGCCGAGCAGCCAACCGCCCATCAGCACCAAAATAACGCAACCGTGCAGGATGGGGTTGAGAATGCCGCCGCGATAAGCAGACTGCACCGCGATTGCAATCCAGATCGACCAGATTTAGACCGAAAAACCCGTGCGGTCGGAAAACCGCTTGCGCAAAAAATTGCACGTGGGGCCACCACAACCAATCAAGGCTGGTGCGAGCAGTCGGGACCACTCGCCACCGATGAGCAGAATGATCGCGATGTAAGTGGCACAACTCCAGGTGGTCAGCTGAATGAGCCTGTCGAACAGACGATCCAGATCCAGAGCCAGCGTCTGGAAGCGTTCACCGGCTAGGGTTGCGTTGAGCGTCTGTTGCGACATGGTTGAAAGTTTCCATCAAACCATCTTAGCTGCCCCATGTGAACTAACCGGGACACCCTTGCAGCATGCGCCATTTTGCTACATTAAACATAGCATGCCAGGCAACTTATTCGGGGGCTAGCGGCCTACTTTGCACCCAAACCCATGCTGCGTGTAATGACTTCTTTCATGATTTCATTCGTGCCGCCGTAGATGCGGGCCACGCGGGCATCGGCAAAGCCGCGGGTGATGGGGTATTCCCACATATAGCCGTAGCCGCCAAACAGTTGCACGCACTCGTCCATCACCTTGCACTGCAGGTCGGTGGTCCAGTACTTGGCCATGCTGGCAGTGGCGGTGTCGAGCTGATCCTTGCAAATCAGTTCGCAGCACTTGTCCACAAACACCTGGGCCACCTGCACTTCAGTCTGCAACTCCGCCAGCGTGAAGCGGGTGTTCTGGAACGCGGCCACCGGCTGGCCAAACACCTTGCGCTCTTTCACATAGTCCACCGTCCAGTTGATGGCGGCCTGCGCACCGGCCACTGCGCTCACAGCAATTTGCAGGCGCTCCCACGGCAACTGCTCCATCAGGCAGATGAAGCCGCGGTTCTCATGCGCCTTGCCGCCCAGCAGGTTTTCTGCGGGGATGCGGACATTGTCAAAAAACAGCTCGGAGGTGTCCTGCGCTTTGAGGCCCAGTTTCTTCAGGCGCTTGCCCACGCTAAAGCCGTTCATGCCGCGCTCTACCAGCACCAGGCTGGTGCCTTTGCCACCGGCGGCCGGGTTGGTCTTGGCCACGACGATGACCAGGTCCGCATGCCAGCCGTTGGTGATGAAGGTCTTGCTGCCATTGAGCAGGTAGCTGCCATCCGGTTGCTCCAGACACGTCGACTTGATGCCCTGCAGATCGGAGCCGGCTGCGGGCTCACTCATGGCGATGGCGCCAATCATTTCGCCGGTTGCCAGCTTGGGCAGGTACTTGGCCTTTTGCTCGTCGGTGCCGTAGTGCAGGATGTAGGGTGCCACGATTTCGCTGTGCAGGCTGTAGCCTATGCCGCTAGTGCCGGCACGCGCCAGTTCTTCGAACTGGATGACAGAGAACAGTTTGTCCGCGTCCGATCCACCATACTGCTCGGGCATGCTCATGCACAGAAAACCGTTTTCCCCAGCCTTGTTCCAGACCTCGCGGGCGACGTAGCCCTGCTCTTCCCACTCGGCGTGGAAAGGAGAGATTTCCTTCTCGATGAATTTGCGGAAGCTGTCGCGGAAGGATTCGTGGTCGGCGTCAAAAAGGGTTCTTTCGATCATGGGG
>JBAWYQ010000279.1:0-4431 GCA_037143475.1 Burkholderiales bacterium
GGTAAGGCCATCATTGTCAAGCTGGCCTATCGCCATGGCGTGGACGCCGTCACGTTGATCATGCTGCGTATGCTTTTTGCACTGCCGTTTTTTCTGGCGATGAGTTGGTGGGCCAGTCGGCACACTCCATCGCGCAAGCCCGTGCCACTGACACGCAAGGACGTACTGGGCATTGTGTGGCTGGGTTTTACCGGTTATTACCTGGCGAGTTTCCTGGATTTCGCTGGCCTGCAGTACATCACTGCATCGTTGGAGCGCCTGATTCTGTACCTCAACCCCACGCTCGTTCTGTTGCTGGGCTTGGCGTTATTCGGGCGGCGCATCGGGCGACGTCAGGCCTTTGGTATGGCGATCAGTTACGGCGGAGTGCTGCTGGTGTTTGGGCATGAGGTGACGCTGCAGGGTGCCGATGCTGCCTTGGGCGCTGTGCTGGTGTTTCTCAGTGCCGTTAGTTATGCGCTGTACCTTTTTTACAGTGGCGAGATGGTGCAGCGTCTAGGCTCCATGCGACTGGTTGGGCTGGCAACCTCGGTGGCGTGTGTGCTGTGCATCGTTCAGTTTCTGGTGTTGCGCCCGCTCGGAACCGCATTTGAGGTGGCGTCGGAAGTCGTATGGCTGTCGGTTCTCAACGCCATGCTGTGCACCGTGTTGCCTGTGATGATGGTGATGATGGCCATTGAGCGTATCGGCTCCGGTCTTGCTGCACAGGTGGGCATGGTGGGGCCAATGTCGACCATGATCATGGGCGTGTTGCTGCTGGGCGAGCCGTTTACGGCTTGGCTGGTGGTCGGCACATTGCTGGTGATTGCAGGGGTATTTGTGTGCAGTCGGGCACGTGCCTGATGGTTTTGTCGTGTAATTTTCTATACTCACCGCCACGGGGTCAGGGCTTGTTGGAAGGCCGGGTCAACCCGTTTTTGAATTTGGAGTTTCCATGCCGACATTGACCGCATTTTTTGAGTCTGCCAAGTTGCCTGTGATGTCCGAGGTCGCCCATGCGTTGATACGCACACTGAACGATGAATCGGTCACTGCGGCACAGGTAGAAGCCATCATGTCCAAGGACCCCGCGATGACCGCGACCCTGCTGCGCCTGGCCAACAGCGCGCAGTTTGGCCTGAGCCGCCAGGTACTGTCGCTGGACCATGCGATTACGCTGATGGGAATGTCCCGGGTTCGTTCCCTGGCTTTGTCGAACAGCATGAGCATTGCGTTTCCGCAGGTGCCCGGCCTGGATCGCTCCGTGTTCTGGAAGTTCAGCATGGCGTGTGCCGGTTATGCGCAGTGGCTGGCCGGCGGTGCCGGGGTGGACCCCCAGCAAGCCTGGCTGGCGGGCATGATGCTGCGCCTGGGCGAGCTGCTGATTGGACAGCGCGCGCCGGAGAGTCTGGTCGAAATCGAAGCCCAGCCCAGCCAGGCTGTGGCGCGCTGGGAGCGCGAACAGCGCTTGCTGGGTTTTGACGAGGCACAGGTCACGGCGGTGCTGGCACGACACTGGAACTTTCCCGAGGCCATCGTCACCGGACTCCAAAGCGCAGGCGACCCGATTTCCGTTGAGGCCTTTGACAAATTGGCGGGTGTCGTACACCTGGCAGCCCTGCTGGCAGATTGCCCCAACCCCAATCCTGACGTCGTCGCCGATTTGCCTTTGGCCGTGATTACCGCGTTGGCACTTGACCGCCACTGGATGGTGGCCCGATTCCCGCACCTGGAAACCTTTGTGGATGTAACCGGATTGTCTTAAAACAGCTGCGTCAGGTGTACCGAGTCGCTGGATTTTTCAACGTGAATCGTGGGTGGGCCATTGCGTGCCAGACGCAGCATGCGCATGTTGCCCGGTAGTACGTCCGCTACAAAGCCACGCAACCCGCGTTTTTTGGCGTGCTCCACCATGCAATTCTGCATCGCCGTGCCCAGACCGCAGCCCTGCCATTCCGGATGCACCATGAATGCGGTGTCTGCCAGATTGGTTGTGGGATTGATGAAGTAACACGACTGTGCCACGATCAACGACTCTTCGCGTGAGCCTGCGGTTGCCACAAAGGCCACTTCATTCTCATAGTTCAGGTTGCACAGGCGCTGTACTTCGGCGTTGGATAAGCCCCGCACATGACGGAAAAACCGCGTGTAAACATCTGCCTCGCTCAAGTGGTGAAACAGGTCACGAATGCCTTGGGCGTCACTGGACAGCGCTGGGCGAAGCAGAATGGTGCGGTTGTCCTTCAAGGTAATGGTCAGCTCGTCTTCCACCGGGTAGGCGCGCAGGTTTTGCAGGGTCTGGTCGTGACTCAAGTAGCCCAGCTCCTGGGCCTTGGCAAACAGCTCGGGCCGGAATAACGGATGCGCCAGTTCGATCAGCGCAGTGGCACGCTCCCGAATGGATTTTCCAAAGAGATAGGCAATGCCGTATTCGGTGACGACATAGTGCACATCGGTGCGGGCCACCGTTGCGGCCTCACCGGTCAGCAGGGAAGCGCGGATGCGCGATTGGGTGCCATCCCAGGTGGTAGAGGTCATGCACACAATGGGTTTGCCGCCGGGGGAGCGCGATGCACCACGCAAAAACTCACCCTGGCTGCCGATGCCACCGTAAAACTCACCACCAAACTGGTCAATGCAGACCTGGCCGGTGAGGTCGATGGAATAGGCGTGCGCAATGGCCACCATCTTGTGCTGCGCCGCAATGGTGATGGGGTTGCAAACAGCATCCATGGGCTCCATGGAAAACAGCGGGTTGTTGTCAATCAGGTCGTACAGCGCGCGCGAACCCAAGGCCATGCTGGCCACGATTTTGAACGGCTTACTGGTCTTGCAGGCACCGGTCAGGCTGCCGTTTTGCAGCAGGGGAATGATGGCGTCCGAAATGACATCAGAGTGCACGCCCAGGTCTTTGCGGTCTGTGAGGTACTGCAGCGCCTCATGGGCCACTTGTCCCAAACCGATTTGCAACGTGGAGCCGTCTTCAATGATGCCGGCAATGTAGCGGGCGATGCGCTGCACGCTCTCCTCTTGCACCGGCACACGTTCCAGCTCGGTAATGGGGGTACTTACCGGAACCAGTTGGTGAATACGGCTGATGTGCAGAGTCGAGTCGCCCATGGATCGGGGCATGGCCGGGTTGACCTCGGCAATCACAAGCCGGGCACGGGACACGGCAGCGGGAATGATGTCGACTGAAATGCCCAAACTCACGTAGCCAAACGCATCCGGCAGCGAGACCTGGATCAGCGCTACATCAACCGGAATACGCCCCAGCGCCATCATCTCGGGCACCCGCGCAATCGACATGGGCACGTAGTCCACCAGTCCTTGCTTGGTGGCTGCGCGCATGTCGCTTCCCACAAAGAAGGTGCGGTGGCGAAAGCGCGTAGTGCACCGCCCGCTTTCGTCGTGGTTAAAAGCTTTGATGGTGAAGAAATGCAACAGTTCAATGTCAGCCGGCGGGCTGATCATGCATTCAAGTGCCTGCAGCAGGCTCCCGGGGGCCGCGCACCCGGTACCGACAAAGACGTGGTCGCCATTGAGAATTTCGGCGACTGCCGATTCGGCTGTACACACCTTTTCAATAAAGGGTTTCAGCGCTGGATGGAGGGGGGGGGATTTTCTTGCCATGGATTCCGTATCATCGATCATTTTGCACGTCGATGGGGCGGCGGCAAAATGGCTTTTTTGGAGAATGCGTATGGACTTGGGAATTGCGGGAAAGTGGGCTTTGGTGTGTGGTTCCAGCAAGGGACTGGGACTGGGCTGCGCCAAGGCACTAGTGCAGGAGGGGGTTAACGTGCTGATGGTAGCCCGCGGGGTCGAACAGTTGCAACTATCTGCTTCAAAATTGATAGCTGACTACGCAGGTTCTACGGGGGCTAGCGTGCTCTTTTGTGCACAAGACATTACCACTGAAGCAGGGCGGGCCGCTGTGTTTGCCATGCGTGGAGACTTTGATATTGTGGTTACCAACGCGGGTGGACCGCCGCCCGGAGATTTTCGCGACTGGGACCGTGATGCCTGGATCAAGGCGGTGGACGCCAACATGCTCACCCCCATCGACCTCATCAAGGCCACTGTGGATGCAATGGCACAGCGTGGCTTTGGGCGCATCGTCAACATTACCTCCAGTTCGGTGAAAGCGCCTATCGATGTGCTGGGCCTGTCCAACGGCGCGCGCAGTGGTTTGACCGGCTTCGTGGCGGGGGTGGCACGCACCGGTCTGGCGGCGCAGGGCGTGACCATCAACAACCTGTTGCCCGGTGTGTTCGATACCGACCGCATTAAAACCGTGCTGGAGGGCAATGCAAAGAAAACCGGGCAGTCGGTCGAAGCTTTGGCCGACGCACGGCGCAAAACCATACCGGCACGGCGTTTCGGTACCCCGGATGAGTTTGGCGCCATCTGCGCCTTTTTGTGCAGCATGCAGGCCGGCTATATCAACGG
>JBAWYQ010000280.1:0-4416 GCA_037143475.1 Burkholderiales bacterium
CGTATTCCAGTTCGTACTTTTCCAGAACGCGCGTCAGTCGCATTTGCAATGATTCCGGTGTGGACTCGGTAGAAAAACGAAAATTAAAGTCAATGATGACCGCGCCCGGAATGACGTTGCTGGCCCCCGTTCCGCCATGGATGTTGCTGATTTGCCAGGTGGTAGGCGGGAAGAATGTATTGCCTTTGTCCCACTCGACCGCGACCAATTCGGCCAACGCAGGCGCCGCCAGGTGAATAGGATTCTTGGCGAGGTGGGGGTAGGCAATGTGGCCCTGCACACCTTTGATGGTGAGTTTGCCGCTCATGGTGCCTCGGCGGCCATTTTTAATCATGTCTCCGGTGCGCTCGACCGAAGTAGGCTCGCCAACAATGCAGTAGTCCAGCGTCTCACCACGCGCCTGCAGCAGGTTGCAGACGATGACTGTGCCATCATTGGCGGGGCCTTCTTCGTCACTCGTCAGGAGCATGGCCAAGTTGATGTTGGGCTCGGGGTTGGCGGCTAAAAACTCTTCAATAGCGACAACAAATGCCGCCAGTGACACTTTCATGTCGCTGCTGCCGCGCCCGAACAGTTTGCCATCGCGTTGGTTGGGCGAGAACGGCGCGCTATCCCATTCGCATACGGGGCCTGAGGGCACGACATCGGTGTGGCCCGCAAATACCAGGGTTTTTGCCCGTTGCTCTTTTGCTATTGAGTTGATAGCGCTAGACGCATGCTTTACGGGGGCTGCAGCCCGTTTCGCCCAAAGGTTTGTAACGGAAAAGTCGGCTGGACCGCTAACAATGGATTCGCAATGGAATCCGACGGCTTGAAGCCGTTGGGCAATCAGTTCCTGGCATCCGGCGTCCGTGGGAGTAACCGAGACGCGGGCAATGAGTTGCTCGGCTAAACGTAGCGTTTCGTTCATCAGTGCTTGACGTCCAAGGTGATTTCGGTGAACGACGCTTCTTCGTGTTCTTCTGGCGCGGCCACTGGTTGTGTGGCCTTTGTGAAGTCGTTTTGCAAGCGCCACATCAAATTGGTTGGGGAGTCAGCATTGGCCAGGCCTTCTTTGCGGTCAACCACACCTTCAACGATGAGGCGGGCAATGTCGTGCTCGAACGACTGCGAGCCCTCTGCCATGGACTTCTCCATCGCCTCCTTGACCCCGGAGAAATCGCCTTTTTCGATCAGCTCAGAAATCAGCTTGGTGTTGAGTAGCACCTCGACTGCGGGAACCCGAGTTCCCGCCGTATTGCGCATCAGGCGCTGCGACACAATGGCTTTTAAGGCAGCGGCAAGGTCGCCCAACATGGTCTGGCGCACCTCCACCGGGTAGAAGCTCAAAATACGGTTAAGCGCCTGATAGCTATTGTTGGCGTGCATCGTTGCCAGACAAAGGTGACCCGACTGCGCATAGGCAATCGCCGCAGACATGGTTTCACGATCACGGATTTCCCCGATCAGAATCACATCGGGGGCCTGGCGCAACGCGTTCTTCAGGGCGATAGCCAGGGATTTTGTGTCGGTTCCTACTTCCCGTTGGTTGATGACGGACTTCTTGTTCTTGAACAAAAACTCGACTGGGTCTTCGATCGTCAGAATGTGACCTGATACCGTCGCATTGCGGTGGTCGATCATCGATGCCAGCGTGGTGCTCTTGCCCGCGCCGGTTGCGCCGACCATTAACATCAACCCGCGCTTTTCCATGATCAGGTCGCCCAATATGGGCGGCAAAAACAGGTCAGCCAGTGCCGGCACATCAACAGCGATATAGCGAAACACTGCGGCAATGCTGCCACGCTGGCGCATGGCGCTGACGCGAAAACGCCCTACGCCAGCGATCGGGAAACCCATGTTCAACTCGCCCTCTGCATCCAGTTCTGCCATCCGCTCGGGCGACAAAATTTCAGCCAACAGGTTCTTGGGGGCGTCAAACGGTAGTGATTGGTTGTTGATGGGCACACACTGCCCATTGATCTTGATGAGCGCGGGCGAGTTGGCGGACAGGTATACGTCTGACGCTTTCTTCTCCGCCATCAGGCGAAGAATGCGTTCCATGGTTCCAGGTGCACTTGTCGTAGCCATAGTTCAGCCTCGGTTGGACGTCAAAAGTGTTTAGTCGCGCAGGAGGTCGTTGAGCGATGTCTTGGCCCGGGTTTGGGCGTCGACGCGCTTGACGATGATGACGGCATACAGGCTGTACTTGCCGCCATCCTTGGGCAAACTGCCGCTGATGACCACGGAGCCAGAAGGAATGCGGCCGTAGCTCACTTCTCCGGTGGCGCGGTCGTATATCGGCGTGCTCTGGCCGATATAGACGCCCATGGATATGACGGAGTTTTCTTCCACGATGACGCCCTCGACCACTTCGGAGCGCGCGCCGATGAAGCAGTTGTCTTCGATGATGGTTGGGTTGGCCTGCATGGGTTCGAGCACGCCGCCAATGCCGACTCCACCGGAGAGGTGCACGTTCTTGCCGATCTGTGCGCAGGAACCGACCGCCGCCCAGGTGTCCACCATGGTGCCTTCATCCACATAGGCACCAATGTTCACAAAGCTGGGCATCAAAATAACGCCCTTGCCGACAAAGCTGCCTCGCCGGGCTACGGCCGGAGGCACGACACGCGCACCGGTGGCACGCATTTCCTCAGGCGTCAGGTCGGAGAATTTGGTTTGTACCTTGTCATAGAAGCCGAGTTGACCGGCTTGAATCATTTCATTGTCACGCAGTCGAAAGCTCAGCAATACGGCCTTCTTGATCCACTGGTGTGTAGTCCATTGACCCACGCCCTGGCGGGTAGCGACCCGGAGGTTTCCGTGGTCGAGTTCCCGGATCACATGCTCGACCGCATCGCGCACTTCAGCGGTGGAAGACTGGACCGAAATATTGGCGCGGTCATCCCACGCGGCGTCAATGATTTTCTGGAGTTGTTGAGTCATATGGTTCTTTCTATTCGGTTGAGGACAGAACTAAAGGTCTGACCCGCAAAGTCTTACTTACGGGATTGCACAAATTGAACGATGCGCTCGGCTGCTTCAACGCATTCGGCGGTTTCGGCGACCAGTGCCATGCGTATTCGGTTAGCGCCGGGGTTGAATCCGCGTGCCTCACGCGCCAAAAAACTGCCCGGCAAAACCGTCACATTGTAAAGAGCGAACAGATCCCGTGCGAAGTCGGTGTCACTGCCTTGGACCCCGGCCCACAGGTAGAAGCCAGCGTCGGGCAGGGCCACGTCCAGCACATTGGCAAGAAGCGGCGTCACCTGGGCGAACTTGGTCCGATATTGATCGCGGTTATCTTGCACATGCTGCTCGTCATCCCAAGCGGCAATGCTGGCGGCCTGCACCACCGTGCTCATGGCGCTGCCGTGGTAGGTGCGATACAGCAAAAATTGTTTGACCAATGCCGCGTCCCCTGCACAAAAGCCGCTGCGCATGCCCGGCACATTGCTGCGTTTGGACAGGCTGGTCATGATCAAAAGATTTTTGAAATCGGTGCGGCCCAGCTTGGCTGCGGCTTCCAAACCGCCCAGCGGGGGCTCTTCCCTGAAATAAATTTCGCTGTAGCACTCATCGGATGCGATGACAAAACCGAATCGGTCGCTCAAATCAAACAGCTTTTTCCATTCGGACAGCGGCATGACTGCGCCCGTGGGGTTGCCTGGCGAACAGACAAACAGCAGTTGCGTTCGCGCCCACACGTCGTCTGGCACGCGGTCCCAGTCCTGCGCAAAATTGCGTGCCGGGTCTGAGGGGACAAAGTATGGCTGCGCTCCTGACAATAAGGCCGCGCCCTCGTAGATTTGGTAGAAGGGATTGGGGCACACGACCAGCGGTGGTTGGTTGCTTGCAACCTTTGACGCAGGATTTACCACGGTTTGCGCGAATGCGAACAGGGCCTCGCGTGTACCGTTGACTGGCAAAACTTGCGTGTTGACATCCAACTCCAGACCGTAACGGCGTTGCAGCCAACGCCCGATGGATTGACGCAAACCCACAACGCCTGCCGTTGCCGGGTAGGTCGACAATCCGCCTTGCGGATCGTTGATAGCCTTGCAATACGCCTGTTTGATCAACTCGGGCGTGGCGTGCCTCGGCTCGCCAATACCCAGACCGATAGGGGCGTAGGCCGGATTGGGTGTAATCGGGGCAAATAGTTGCCGCAGGCGTTCGAATGGATAGGCCTGCAGGAGGTTCAAATTCGGATTCATGGGAATGCATTATCCCCGAGCAGTTGCTACACTGTGATCGCGGGGTTTTGACCGCCCCGGCGTTTTTGAATCCGTTCGAGGAGTAGTTGATGTCAATGATTTCCGCAAGTGGCCAGCCTTGGATGTACCTGGATCCGGCGCGCGCTTTGGAGCAAATTGGTGACCTGCAGGCCATGCGCGGTATGCTGCCCATGCTGCAGGAACTGCTGGAGCGAGATGT
>JBAWYQ010000281.1:0-4381 GCA_037143475.1 Burkholderiales bacterium
GCGAAATGGGGAAATAGTCTGGCGGTGCGCTTGCCTGTGTCTTTGGTGCAAGAGCCTGGCATTGCCGATGGAGATGAGTTGGTGCTGCAACCGGCACCTCGGCAATCTGGCCAGTCAGCCAGAGTCAGCGTGACCCGCCTGCCAGGGAAGTTGGGGCGTTTGCAGGCGGTGCGCCACTTGCGCGCGCCTTGGGGTGCAGACTTTGATTTTGACCGTGACGAGGCCAACGCACGGTGAAGGCGTTTATTGACACCAACGTGCTCATTTATTGGGTGGACGACAGTGATCGTGCCGATGTGGTGGAGCAGTTGTTGGCGTAGCAGGCTGTTACCCGTGGCGCGCACGATTCGATCCATCTTCAACGCACCTGATGCCAATGAAGCTAACCGGCTTCTGGGTTTGGCATTGGAAGGATGGCGCAAAGAGCACCCCAAACTGGCGGCCTGGGCTGAAGAGAATTTGCCTGAAGGATTTGCGGTGTTTGGCTTGCCGCCAGAGCATCGGGTACGCATGCGCACGACCAATGGTGTGGAGCGCCTAAACAAGGAGATCAAACGCAGAACACGGGTGGCAACATTGTTTCCCAATTCGGCGAGTTGCCTGCGACTTGTCAGCGCCATCCTGGCTGAACAAGATGAGGAGTGGATGACCGCAAAAATCTATCTAACCATGAAGCCCTGATTCGGCGCGTATGCGCAACACCCCAAAACCAGTTCCCAGAATTTACAGAAAAGAAGTTGCTTTATCGGCACAGCGCAAAAAGGCTGCATACATCGTAGGCTAAGAACTGCTCAACTCAGGGGCAAGCTCTCATGGAGATGAAGGCAAGATTTGCAAGTACGTTGAGAATCAGGCAACGAATATCAACAACTACATTCGGATATGCAACAGGGGGTTTTCTGAATACACCACCCCTAGGGGCGGTGATTTTTATTTCTGAACGCTAGTGACGCGGGGTAAACGAATATTGGCCGCCAGTCCGCCCGCGCTGGCGTTGGTCAGGGAAAATGCGCCGCCCATGCGTTGCACAGTCTTATCCACAATGGCCAAACCCAGGCCTGCACCGTTGGCTGCGGTGCGGGCGGTTTCACCCCGGTAAAACGGTTGGGTCAGGTTGGTGAGCTGTTCGGTTGCAACACCAATGCCATGGTCACGAATTTTGATCAACACCCACCTATCGCGGGAAATGGCTGCAATGTGGATGTGCGCAATGCCGGTGTCGGGTGATTTTCCGTAGCGGCGCGCGTTTTCCAGTAAGTTAGACACGATGCGACCGAGCTCCACCTCGTCGGCTAGCACCAGCAGGTTGTCTTCGAGTTGAATGTTGATTTGGACGTCATTCTGATACTTGTAGGAATAAGTGCAGGCCTGCATCACATCGGCCAGCACGACAGGTGTGAGCTTGTCTTTTTCCGGCCTGGCGTAGTCCAGAAACTTGCCTATGATGGCGTCCAGCTGTGCTATGTCGGCGGCCATATGCGCGCGGGCGTCAAGGTCCGCTACGCTCAATTCAGTTTCAAGGCGCAAGCGCGCCAGCGGTGTACGTAGGTCGTGCGAAATGCCAGCCAACATTACCGCTCGATCTTGCTCCACTTTAGCCAGTCTTTGTGCCATGCGGTTGAAGCCGATGTTGACCTCGCGGATCTCGCCAGTGTGCACGTTTTCGTCCAGGCGGCTGGCATTAAAGTCGCCCTCTCGCACACGGCTTGCTGCAAAAGAAAGCAACTTGAGGGGCCGGTTGATCAAGCGTGCAATCAGGGCCGCACCGGTGAGCGAAAGGGCAGCTGCCACCACCAACCAAATAATCCAGGTTTTACCGCCCGCTGGGTTGAATCGCTCTTGGTCCGTCAGCAGCCAATAATCATCGCCAGTGATGACAAAACCGATCCACAGGCCAGCCTTTTGGTTGACGCTGCTTGCGATGACGGTGCCTGATCCCAACCGGGTTGTCAACTCCTGTGCTATTTGACTGCTAATGGAGTCTGTGCCGAACGGAATGAATACGTCGGTCGGTTCGCGTGGAACGATGTGTACTCCCTCCTGGTCACTCATGGTTTTGAGTAGCGAGGTGCGTGCGATGGCATCTGCATGGATGAGAGCCGCACGGCTGAGGTTTACCTGAGAGGCCAGTTGCTGCGCAGTCTGTATGGCACGGGGTTCAAACTCAAGGGAGCGGAGCGTTTGTAGCCAGGCCATGATGCTGCCCAACAGCAGCAGGGCGAGCAGGAAGAAGGTGCGCCAGAACAGACTTAAGCCGATTCCGGTAGATGCAGTACCGTCGCTAGACGGGTCCGACAGCGGCGCCGGTTCACTGCTTTGTGTGTCGATAAATTGGGTGGAGGTAATTGTGGACAATTGGGAGGAGGGTGATCAAACCTACACTAGGCGACTTCGTCAGGCACAAAGACATAGCCTACGCCCCATACGGTCTGAATGAGGCGCGGCTGGGCCGGGTCGGTCTCGATCAGCTTGCGCAGTCGGGACACCTGAACATCCAGGCTGCGGTCAAATGGTTCGAATTCCCGTCCTCGCGAGAGTTGTGCCAGTTTTTCGCGTGACAGTGGTACGCGTGGGTGACGCACCAAGGTCTTGAGCATGGCAAATTCTCCTGAGGTTAGTGCGAGTTCATTGCCATTTTTGTGCAGCGTGCGAGCTGCCAAGTCAAAAACAAATGAGCCAAAACGCGCGACTTCGTTTTCGGTCGATGGTGCTCCAGGTACTTCCGGGGTGGGACGGCGGCGCAGTACTGCGTTTACGCGTGCCAGCAACTCCCGGGGGTTGAAGGGTTTGCCAATATAGTCGTCGGCGCCAATTTCAAGTCCCACAATGCGATCAATGTCCTCGCCCTTGGCGGTCAACATGATGATGGGCGTTAGATCGCCCGCCGCACGCAGTCGTCGACAAATGGAAAGACCATCCTCACCTGGCATCATTAGGTCCAGCACGATCAGGTCGGCCGTTTCACGCATCATGATGCGGTTCAAGGCCTTTCCATCTTCGGCCAGCAACACGTCAAAACCCTCCTGTGTCAGATATCGCCTGAGCAGGTCCCGTATGCGTGTGTCGTCGTCAACCACCAGAATTTTGTTGGGTCGGGGTGTTGAGGGTTGCATGGTGGTTTGTGAAATTTGTAACAAGCTTTATTTTGCGCGGCATGCGACTAGTAAATCGAGTCAAAGTACGCAGATTGACACAATGTTACAAATTACGTCGACTTTCGCATGGGTTCCACTCAACAATGCCAAACCAATTCCCACAATTTGCTTCTTAGCTGCCCATGTTTAAGACTTTGCTAGCGTATTGCATTTTGTTCGCCAGTGTTAATTGCACCGCGGCGTCACCTGAAGATTTACAGGTTGTACGCGACCGTCATGCGGTACAAACTCCTGCGGTTGAGGGGGAAGCGTTTGAGCGCCGAAAAGCACTTCGCGCTGCGCTCGGGGCGCCGCGCCAGGTCACGGGAACGCCGCAAAAGGAGCAGGAGGCAGATCGCCGCTTGAGCCCGACTGAGCGGGTTCAATTGCGCGATCAATTGCGCAAGCAGGCATTACAAGGGCGATAGATAGCGCTGGCAGGCGTACAACGGTTGCGCCATACAGGTGATTCCAGTGTCATACTGGAGCATTGCTGCGCGCGTTGCGCGCGTTCACCTTTGATGCCAGAGCATGTCCGACCAAACAGCTAATTCCAACGCACTATCGATGCTGTCCACAGGGGCACTGCGTGTGTCCGATAACTTGGGGCGGTTTGAGCTGCGAAAGATATTAGGGCGTGGAGCGCAGTCTATAGTGTGGCTGGCTTTTGATCCGCGCATGGAACGCGAGGTGGCTATCAAGGTCATGCGTGCAGGCAGCGGCTCTGACGCTAAAGCTCTGGCCCAGTGGTTGGAGGAAGCTCGCAGCGTTGGTCGTGTTAAACACCCCAATATTGTTTCGGTTTACGAGGCCGACATCCAGGGCGATCAACCCTACCTGGTCTTTGAATACATTGTGGGTACCACGCTGGACCAGGTGCTCAAGCAACGCGGTGCCATGGCACCGCGCGAGGCGGTTGCGCTAATGATGGACGTTCTCGACGCCATTGCTGTCGCCCATGGTGCGGGCGTCATTCACCGTGATTTGAAGCCTTCAAACGTGTTGATTGATGCGGCGGGACGTGCGCGCGTGATGGATTTTGGAATTGCAGCCCGAGTGCGCGAAGCCAATAGCACTGAACCGGTGGTTCCTAGCGGAGGAACGCCGGGGTATTTGTCGCCTGAGGCGGCCAATGGCGCAGCGCCGGCAGCGTCCATGGACGTTTTTTCAGCCGGCGTGGTATTGGCCGAAATGCTGATGGGCAAGCCCCTGGTTGATGAGAGTGACCCCTACAGAGCCATTTACCG
>JBAWYQ010000282.1:0-4376 GCA_037143475.1 Burkholderiales bacterium
AAGTCGTCGGGTTGGTCTGCTTCCAGCTCTCTGCAACACCGGGCACCGTTTTACCAGTCGTGTCGGTGGCGGTCAGGCCTTCAAACAGGTCGCGCAGTATCTGGTTGGCAGGAACAGTCTCGGCAACTGCCGGGTCCATGCTTTCGGGCTCGGAGCCGTTGGAGCGGACAAAGGTCTGCGTGGAGTGGAGCTGCAGGCCGGCGGGCAGGTCCGCTGCCATAGCGGGGCCCGTCAAGGCAAAAGTGAGGGCTGCGAGGGCGGTCAGTTGGATGCGCGATTGCATGGTGTTCCTGTTCATTTTCGAGGTCAAACGGGGTTCGTTGTGCGAAGCACCTTCTGGCCTCCCGGGTTGCAGATAAGCACTGGAGGAAAGTGCCGAATTGTAGGTGCTCTCCTCGGCCAGAGTTCGGGACGGGTAAACCCTTTACTGCTTTGGCAGCTTGCTGGTGTCAATGTCCACGTAGCGCCAGAAAGCGCGTGATATGGGGTGGCGTCGGTAGCCTATTAGCCAGGGCTGTACTACGTCGGTGCGGATGCGGTGGGTGTTGAACTTGTAGGGCATATAGGCCACCAGGATCTTGACCATTTTCTGCATCAAGGCCAGCCGCTCGGGGCCGTCGGGCATCACTACCTGCTGGCGAAACAGCTTGTCGAATTCCTCGTTCTGGAAGCCGGCAAAATTATCTTCGTACTTTTGCGGAGCATAGCCAAAGGTCAAAAAGGCGCCACCGTCCGGGGTTGAGGCGGAGTTGGCCAGGCCCCACATCATCAACTTGCCGGCTCGGGCAGACTTGAGATTTTCGGGCCACTTGGCGGTCTTGAACACGATTTTGATGCCCACTGCCGTCATGCTCTTCTTCCACACTTCGTTGAGTTCCCGGTCGGCCGCAGACGGTGAGGTTGAATATTCCAGCAGCAGTGGGCTGCCGTCGGGCATGTCGCGCCAGCCGTCGCCGTCCTTGTCTACATAGCCAAACATGTCCAAGAGCGCCTTGGCGCGGGCCGGGTTGTAGTCGCTCATCTCAGATTTGAATTTGGCGTCGTAGCCCCAGGTATTGGGTGGAATGGCACCCTGGGCGGCTATGGCCTGGTTGCGCCGGGGCAGGCGAATTTCCTCTTCCGTGTTGTAGGCAAGACCAATGGCACGACGCAGTGCCACCTTGTCGGTGGAGTTGCCCCCCACCGTGGGGTTTTCCATGTTGAAGTACGAAAAGGTCAGTTCGGGTGCGGCATAGCGTTCGATGCGTATGCCCTTCTTGACCAGATGGGGGGCCAGTTGGTTGTTGGGGATCACCTGGTTCGCAAATTGGTTGGGCAGATACATCAAGAAATCATGCTCATTGCCCAGGAACGAGAGCCACCGAGGTTGCACTTCGTCAATGATGGAAATTTCCACCTTGTCCAGAATGGGAATGCGCCTGCCCTTCATCTGACTGTAGATTTCCTGCGACAGGGCGTCGTTGGCCGGTGGCTCGGCTTCGAAATACGCTTCGCGGAAATTGGGATTCTTTACAAACGTGATCTTGGACGAGCGCGTCCACTGGTCCAGCTTAAACGGCCCCGTGCCGACCGGGTGCTCCATGATCTTGTCGCCATACATTTCAACTACTTCGCGCGCCACGGCACCCAAAATGCTGGAGTCCGCCAACTTGTAAATGAAGCGGGGCTGACTGTCTTGCATCTTGAACTGCAGGGTGTAGCGGTCCAGAGCGCGCAAGCCGTCCACCTCAGTGTCATAGCTGAAGCTGGCACCGGGTTTCTCGGCGTTTCGGCGCAATACATCCATGCCCAGCAGCCTGACTTCTTCCAGGTCGGAGTAGGTCGGGCTTTTGGTTTTGGGGTCAAAAATGCGTTTGTAGGTGTAGACAAAATCCTGTGCTGTCAGCTCACGCTTCTTGCCGCCAAACGCGGGGTCGTCGGCAAAGTAGATGCCGGGCTTGACCTTGACGGTAAAGGTTTTGAAATCATCCGCAATGACGGGCATGCCCTGCGCCACATTGGGGACCACCTTGGCGGGCCGCGCCAGGTAGTCGTAGCGGTACAACGCGTCGAACATGTTCTCGGTGGCGGTGCGCGAGTAGTAGTCAGAAATTTGCGCCGGGTCGAACCCGGTCTCGGCAATTTCAAACGCGTAGCGCAGCACTTTTTCGGGTCCGCCAGTTTGTGCGTGCAGGCTGCTAACACCCAGAAAAACCAGACCAACGCCACACCACCAACGCGAAAACGAGATATTCATAGTAAGAAACACCAATGCTTATTCAAACGTCTGCAAGCATAATCGCGCCGGACAATAAACCCATGGGCGTTTCCCCCAAGTCAAGAACAAAATATGCTTTCCTACATTCTGCGACGCATCTGGCAAATGCTTCCCACCCTGCTGGGGGTGATATTGCTGATCTTCTTCCTGTTCAAACTGTTTGGTGGCGATCCGGTCGAAATCATGGCGGGAATGAAGGCGTCGCCCGAGCGTCTTGCCTCGCTGCGTGCGCAACTCGGACTGGATAAATCGGTGCCGGAGCAGCTCTGGGTCTTTGTGCAACAGGTCTTTACCTTTAATTGGGGCAAGAGCTGGACCACGAATGAGGCCATCTCCGACATTTTTGCGACCCGCCTGCCTGCCACACTGACGATCATGGTCCCCATCCTGTTGCTGGAAGTGGTGTTGGCCATTGGCGCCGGTTTGGCGGTGGCTTATGTACGTGGCAGTCTGACCGACCGGGCCATCATGATCGTCAGTACCGTGGCGTTGTCGATCAGCTTTTTGGTCTACATCATTGTGGGGCAGTATCTTTTTGGCTTTGTGTTGGGCTGGTTTCCGGTGCAAGGCTGGAGTAACAGCGTCTGGAAGAATCTTGCCACGTACGCACCCCTGCCCGTGTTCCTGGCAGTGCTGGTGAGTCTGGCTCCGCAGACGCGGCTTTACCGCAGTTTCTTCCTCGACGAAATTGGCCAGGATTACGTGCGCACCGCAAGGGCAAAGGGCGTGTCCGAGAACGCCATTTTGTTCAAGCATGTGCTGCGCAACGCCATGATTCCGATTCTGACCAATGTGGCGACCGGCTTGCCGGGCGTGTTCATTGGTTCCTTTTTGATCGAAGTGTTCTTCTCCATTCCTGGGTTGGGCCGTGAGATTTTGGTGGCTGTTAACCGCAGTGACTACCCGGTCATCCAGGCGGCCACGGTTTATCTGGCAGCGTTGACGATGGTGATCAACCTCATCACCGATGTGCTGTACAAGTTTGTTGATCCAAGGGTGACGCTGAAATGAGTACCGCTACTGTTGTTCAAACCCTGCCCCAGTCGCCCGGCGTGTGGATGCAAGCCTGGCTACGCCTGAAGACCGACCGGGTCGGCATGGTGTCGCTGGTCGTGACGATGCTCTTCATCGTGCTGGTGCTGGCAGCCCAATTGGGCCTCGTGGCCGGCGACTGGCAGAAGGAAGTGGGTGTGCCATTTGCCGCGCCGACATGGGTTGGAAAAATCGCCGATGGAACCCAAAACGCCATTGTGGAAACCGTTGTCGGGCCGAATGTGGACATCAGCGATGTGGACCCGTTGGCCCTGCGCTACAAGGAGTGGGACGAGCGCGCCGCCCAGTTCAAGACCACAGTGATGGTGAAGGCAGACACGTTGCCCTTTGGCGCCGACCAGCAAGGCCGCGACGTGTTCAGCAAGGTGATCAAGGGCGCGCAGGTGTCCATCACGGTGGGCCTCACCGCTGCTCTGTTTGCAACGCTGATTGGCACCATTCTGGGCGCCATTGGCGGCTACTTCGGAGGGCGCATCGGTGATTTCCTGGAGTGGGTCTACAACGTGTTCACCGCCATTCCCTACATCCTGCTGGTGTTCGCGCTGGCGGCAGTGCTCAAGTCCGGTCCGCTGGCCAGTACCCTGGGTAGTGGCGTGTGGACGGTGGTTATCATTCTGAGCCTGGTGGGGTGGACCGGCATTTACCGTTTGGTGCGCGCCGAGTACATGAAGCACCGCTCGCGCGAGTACGTGATGGCTGCCGAGGCCATTGGCGCTTCAAACACCTCGCGTATGTTCACCCACATTTTGCCCAACATCAGTCACGTCGTTCTGGTTCAACTGAGCCTGCATGTAGTGGGCTTTATTAAGGCCGAGGTGATTCTGTCGTATCTTGGCTTGGGCGTGCCGATCGACATGGTCAGCTGGGGAACGATGCTGGCTGAAGCCCAAACCGAACTCGTGCAGGGCAAGTGGTGGCAACTGGCTACCGCGACTTTGTTCATGGCGACATTCGTCACCGCATTTGCCCTGCTGACCGATGCGCTGCGCGATGCGTTGGACCCGAAACTTCGTTAATGATTTTGTGGGTCAGACCACTTGCGAAGCAATGTGCTCTGACCCCGACT
>JBAWYQ010000283.1:0-4356 GCA_037143475.1 Burkholderiales bacterium
GACATCCACATGAAGCCCATGGACGGTCTGGAGTTCGTCAAGCGTCTGAACAGCTCACCCAGTCATCACATCCGGGTTATTTTTATGAGCGCTGACAGCAGTCGGGAGACGCTCAGCGCAGCCCTCCCGCTGGGTGTGTCTGCCTACATCGTGAAGCCCCCTCGCCTGGCCGACCTGAAAAGCAAGATCGAAGCGGCACTAGCCGAGTAGCAGTACCACGCAGCGAGTCTGGTGCGGTTACTTCTTCCCGAGTTTAAGAGAAAATTGCCACTAGCCCCCGTAAAATGGGCGTAGGGCGCTACGTTTTATGTAGCAGGCTGGTTATTGAGCCACAAATCCGCTGTCTTTGATAATGCGTGCCCAGGTCTGGCTGTACGCATGCTCACGAGCAGTCAACTGCTGCGCCGTCATGTAGCCAACGGTCAAACCCATGGCGGTCAGACGCTCGTGCACTTCTGGCAACGCCACCACCTTGGCCAACGCGGCTGAAATCTTGTCAATTGTCGCGGCGGGAGTTCCAGTCGGGGCAAACAGGCCGTAGTACGGTAAATCTTCAAACCCGGCCAGGCCCAGTTCGGAAAACGTGGGTACATCTGGCAAGATGGCCTGACGCGTGGTTCCCATGACCGCCACCACTCGTATTTTGCCCGCCTTGTGGTTTTCAATAAAGTCGGGGATCGAGCCCGTTCCGGCAGCAATCTGGTTGCCCAGCATGTCACCCATCATGGGGGCGCTGCCCCGGTAAGGTGCAGATTGCAGGTCCAGCTTGTACTTTCGCCCGATCATCTTGACCAAAAATTCTGGCACGGATGCGGGCGCCGGAACTCCGACTGTTCCCTTGCCTGCACCCTGGGTGCTTACCCACGCTACGTACTCTGCAACTGACTTGGCGGGTGTTCCTCCGGAGAGCGCCAAAGCATTCACAAAGGTGGCGAAACCGCCAACGGCGACGAAGTCGCGCGCCGGGTCAAAGCCCGGGTTTTTAACCACCAGCGGCAAGATTGAAACGGTGTGGTCGTGCGAGAGAAAAAGTGTCGCGCCGTCGGCCGGTGCGGCCTTGAGCGCTTGAGCCGCGATTTGTCCACCCGCCCCTGCCTTGTTTTCCACGATAACGGACGTGCCCAACTGGTCTTTGAGCTTGTCGGCAAGAACCCTTGCGATTGCGTCCGTGCCACCGCCGGGCGGGAAACCCACCATGATCCTGATCCCGCCGGTCTGCGCCTGCACGAAGCCGCTAAGGCACAACGCACTGGCGACCGCGGTTTGAATGAATCGGCGCCTCGCGGTATGGGCGAATGGGCTGGCTAAAAATGGGTTCATGCAAAACTCCGCAAAAAATAGTGACCTGCTGCTTGCCCCACTGTATCAATATTTTTCATGGCGCCAGCGTGGCATGATGCGCGCTTCAATCAAAAACTTGATGCTTGAGGATTCACATGAACGACCGTGTACCCCATTCCCTGTTGAACACCGCGCAAACTTTGAGTGAGGTCAGCGCTTTGTGGGATGGGCAAATCGTGCCTCAGTTGCAAGATTACATTCGCGTACCTGCCAAGTCCCCCATGTTTGATGCCGATTGGGCATCCAATGGCTACATCGACACCGTTGTGCGCAACACGGCCGCGTGGATTGAAGCGCAAAACGTGAGCGGCCTCACACTGGAAGTGGTGCGTTTGCCTGGGCGCACGCCGGTGCTGTTTTTTGAAGTCGAGTCAACTAAAGTAGGAGCGACCCAGACAGTGCTGATGTATGGGCACCTGGACAAGCAGCCTGAGTTTTCTGGCTGGCGAAGCGACCTGGGGCCCTGGTCCCCAAAAATTGACGATGGCAAGTTGTATGGCCGTGGCGGTGCGGACGACGGCTACGCTGCCTACGCTGCCATTGCCGCCATTCAGGCGCTCAAGAGCCAGAACGCGCCCCATCCTCGCATCGTGGGGTTGATTGAAACCTGCGAGGAAAGCGGTTCCTACGATTTGCTGCCCTACATCGACGTGCTCAAGACCCGTCTGGGCGAGGTGGCTCTGGTGGTGTGCCTGGATTCGGGCGCTGGCAACTACGACCAGTTGTGGCTGACCAACAGTCTGCGCGGCATGGCCAGTGGTGTACTCAAGGTGGAAATTCTGACCGAGGGCATTCACTCGGGTGACGCCAGTGGGTTGGTGCCATCGAGTTTTCGCATCATGCGCCAGGTTCTGGACCGCCTGGAAGACAGTGCCACCGGGCGCCTGTTACCCGCCAGTTTCCACTGCGAGGTGCCAGCAGACCGCCTCGACCAGGCACGGGCCACTGCGGCTATTCTGGGTGACGAAATTTACAAGCGCTTTCCCTGGGCACACTACGACTGTGGCGGTGCCAGTTCGTTCGCGCTGCCCACCACCACAGACCCACTACAGGCACTGCTGAACCGCACCTGGCTGCCCACCCTGAGTGTGACCGGGGCCGAGGGATTCCCGGAGTTGAAAAATGCAGGCAATGTGCTGCGACCCTACACCGCATTCAAGCTCAGCCTGCGCTTGCCGCCACTGGTGCGGGCCGACGTGGCGGTGCAGGAGCTCAAGCAGCTGCTGGAAGACAACGCACCTTATCAGGCGAGAGTGTCCTTTGACGGTGCAGCCAGCGCCACCGGATGGAACGCCCCCGATACGGCCCCGTGGTTTGAGAACGCATTGAACCGTGCATCGCAAGCGCATTTTGGCGCACCCTGCGGCTACATCGGCCAGGGCGGCACCATTCCGCTGATGAACATGCTGTCCAAGGGCTTCCCGCAAGCGCAGATGATGGTGTGCGGTGTGCTCGGCCCCAAGAGCAATGCCCACGGCCCCAATGAGTTCTTGCACATTGCCTATGCCAAGAAACTGACCGCCGCCGTCGCGCAGGTCATCTCGCAATTTCCCTGATTCGATACCGACCGGTAGAGCCTCATGACAGCTGAATCCACACTTTCCACTTTTGTCGCCAGTGACGGAGACAACGTCATGATCCAGGATTGGCCGCTGGAGCCCGGCGTCGCCCTGAGGGGTGTCGTGATCGTGGTGCACGGTCTGGGTGAGCATGCCGGACGCTACGATCATGTTGCGCGCCAGCTCAACGAATGGGGTTTTGCGGTGCGCGGTTATGACCAGTGCGGTCATGGCGAGTCGGGTGGCCCGCGCGGCAGCCTGCCCACCGATACCCGTCTACTCGATGACTTGGCCGACATCGTGGACAGCACGCGTTTGCGCATGAGCAAGAAGACGCCCCTGATTTTGTTGGGCCATAGCATGGGTGGGTTGGTGGTGAGCCGTTTTGTGTCGCTGGCTATGCGACCGGTGGATGCGCTCATCATGTCGTCCCCGGCGCTGGACCCGGGGCTGAGCCGCTTTCAGAAGTTTTTGGTCTCGGTGCTGCCCAAAATTGCCCCCAACCTGCGCGTGGGGAACGGGGTTAAGCCGCAGTTCATTTCGCATGACCCGGCGGTAGTAGCCGCCTACCGTGCCGATCCGCTGGTGCACGACCGCATATCAGCGCGGCTGGCCCGATTCATTGTCGAAGCCAGTGCGCAAACCTTGGCCATGGCGAGTCAGTGGACAGTGCCGACCCTGCTCCTGTATGCCGGCGCCGACCATCTGCTCAACCCCCAGGGTAGCCGAACGTTTGCGGCACATGCGCCCCAAAACGTCGTAACCGCAGTGTGTTTTAAGGACATGTACCACGAGATATTTAATGAGTTGGATGCGGCGCCGGTGTTTGGTGCACTCACGCAGTGGCTGGACGAACGTTTCTGACTCGTTGCTTAGGCTCTGGCGCGCTGCTGCAAGGCTAGCCAAGTTAGTGCAATGGCCGTCAGCGCCACGGGAATCAGCGACCCCCAGTTCAGCACAGCCCAACCCTGCGTGGAGACGAGTGCACCCGATGCGAACGAGGTGAAGGCCATCACCGCAAAAACGCAAAAATTGATAGCCGCCTGTGCCCGGTCTTTTTCTTCCGGCCGATAGGCGCCCATGGACAGGGTGGTACTGCCGGTGAACAGAAAATTCCAGCCCACACCCAACAGAAAAAGGGCCACAGCAAACTGGTGAAGCTCCACGCCGGAAAGCGCAATGGCAATGCACGCCAGGTTCAGCGCCACACCGGTAGCCATCACCGGCAATGCGCCAAAGCGCTTGATCCAGCCACCGGTAAAGAAGCCCGGTGCAAACATACCGATGACGTGCCATTCAAGCACCAGAGCAGCATCGTCGAACGACAGACCGCACTGTTGCATGGCAAGGGGCGTCGCAGCCATCAGCAGGTTCATCACGCCATAGCCCAAGGCCGCGCTGGCACAGGCAACCATAAAGACCGGCTGGCGCATGATCTCCGAGAGCGGCCTGCCAG
>JBAWYQ010000284.1:0-4355 GCA_037143475.1 Burkholderiales bacterium
AGGATTCTCGATGGGCTGATCAGGCGAGTTGAAGTGGAACACCCACCATCACCCGGCCGCAGAGGCGTATGCCCAATCAGAGTGCTAGTGACCCGGGACAGGGTGAATCATGATGGTTGATTCTGCTTTGAGGTTGTCTCCCTCAAATATTAATGCTGTTCGGAATTTTGCTTGGCAGCAAGAATTCATAACTGATGCGAGTGGTATTACGCACGTTAATCCTATTTTCAACTTCCATTAAAGCTTTGCGGAACTGATCGAGCGGACCATCTTTTTTGATGATTGATTCGTCCTCAAACCAATGGCGATCGGGAAAATGATTGCTGCGATAATCTCCTAGAGCACGATAGTACACCGAGCCAAGAGCGTACATGATATTAAGTTGATCCATGCCGTATTTCAGTGGCGGCATCATCTCTAGCCATTGTTTTTCGGTGTGTTTGGCGGGTTCGTCCGGTGCGACTTGCCAACCTGCACCGGCAATGGCCGGGGGATAGCTCATCAGCGGGCGCTGAGGAAAGTTGACGGCGGCGTGTTGCGCGGTGGCGGTATAGATGACCATCGTCAGCACATCGACCAACTGGGTGCGAAGAACAATTGGCTTGAAACCATTTACCTTGCCGTTAAGCATCAAATCCTCAGTCCAGGCTGCCAATTCAGTATCGGCGATTACAGCTTCGTCATCAACATAATAGACGCTTACATAGTTGCCTACCCAGGTGTGGATCGCTTCCCACAGCAGCAGCGCATCATCGCGCCAAGGGAAGTCTGGTAAGTGTTGAGGGTCGGCAATGCCGCGCCGTACCAGGTCGGCGGGGAGCATATTGGCGTAAAAATCGAAATTCAGGCGGTCGGTGCCTGCAGCTTGTTGCGAGCGCCTAATGGGCGCACCAAAAAATTTATCGATTGGGCTGCCGGGAGAAATCAAGAATTTGGCAGCGGCATTGTTGATAAACAACGTGCCATAAAAGTTTGGTTGTAACAAAATATTCAGTGGATGCGTTTCGGCCAGATTGCGGTGGGTGGCAATGGTGAATGCTTCCAGCACCAGATGGGTGCGGGCCAAATGCACAAATAATTCGTGATAATTGCATTCGGCGACTTGCACCGCAAATTTTGCCATTTGCCAACCCCAAAAGGTAGGACTGTCTTGTTCTGCCGGGAAAAACAGCGGATTGGTAGCCGGGTCCTGGCCGCACTGAATCCCCACTGGCACTAGGCTACTTTTGCCCTTCGGCACGGCAAACAGCGCCAATGGGGCGAACACGTGTTTGGTTAGACCATCGGCTTCGCCCGGTACGGCGGCTAAATAGTCAAGTTCGGCATAATCAAGCAAGTAGAGGCGGTTTTCGGTCAATGCGCTGGCGATGCTGTCGTGCGACCCCATCACGGCCTGGTACTGCGCTTCGGTCAGGGGCAGTTTGGCTGGGATGGACTTGATGCACTCGATCAGCATCGGGTTCGGCCCTGCCACGCGAAAGCGGGCAAAGCTTTGATCGTCCATGAAGGTATCCGCAATGGGGGGCAAGGGGATGGTTTGGAACAGCGAGCGGAATTCGGCCAGACTGTCTTTGTCGTGCTCGTCTGTCTTTGCCTGATCCCCCAGATCTGCGTCTAGGTCCCCCAGGTCTGCGTCCAGATCGTCACAGAGCTTCTCGAAGGTTTTCAACATCCCATCGAAAGAAAAGCTGCCTTGCGACAATAATTCCTTGGCGAAGACGATGAATTTTTCGATCAGATCAGTATCGGGTTTATCGAAATGTTCTTTTTGCAACGTGGTGATCGATTGCAATTGCTTGTGAATATTGTCCAGCTTGCCCTGAAGCTTTTTGTTTTCTTTGCTGTTTGTACGATGCTTGCTAAGGCGCGCCGCTAACAGATTTTCTGCCAATTGCAATCCCACATCGAAAACTTGCAGTAGCCAGGAATGGCTGGGTTCATCGTCATACGGCACTTTGGTTGCCATCGGCACGCCCACGACATTTTCCAGCTCGTCGGTCCAGGCATAGTTGCGCTGGCTTTCATTCAATTGCTTGTGGCGGCGGGTTTGTTCGCTGGTGTTATCGTTTTGGGGAAGGGTCGGATTGCGGCGGGGGAATAGGATGTTAAAGAATGGCATGCTGACTTCCAATTTGCGAGACTCTTTCTAGCTTAGGGTAGCGCTCCCTTCGAGTGCTGCAACCCATGGGGATTTGTCACTTTATCCCGATGGTGAATCGGTCGGTCGGGGGATGACTGGCTGGATGCCAGGGTTGATTCAAAGTTCAGCCAGGAGTCGGTTCCGGCCGGCGCTGCGCCATTGTCAGCACCGCCGTGATGTCGTGCATCACCGCCTGTAAGCCAGTCCGGATCGAGCGGAACCCAGCCAAGCGCAACAGGGTCATGGCGGCGGTGCGCAGCGTCCAGGCGATGTCGCGGCCGTGGCCAACCTCGTGATGCCGTGCCACAAAAGGGATCTTGCGCTTTCCCTCGCTGCTTCTGCGGGGATGTGGAGGGGGATCTGAATCTCGCAAACCGTTTCACGGATCTCCACGATCTGGGCTGCACCGGTGACGGGATGGGTTTCGATCTTGCGCCGCGAAGCCCAGTCGTAAGCAGGGTCGTGATGGGCCACGTAGCAGAGCATCACACTGCTCTCAACACGATGGAAAATCAGACGGATGTCACGGCTGGCACGAGCTGACTAGAAGTTCCTGTCTTTGATGTTGTCGAGCCGGTGGCACTGCAGACCTGGATGGGCGGGATTGATCTGCAACTCGAAGGCGGCGAGCTTGGCGGCTTTCTGCTCTTCGCCGGTTAGCTAGTCCAGGCTGGATTGGAAGCTGTCGGCGAGGAGGAATGGCATGAGATTGTGGTTCAGGAGCCGGATGAGGTCATGGTCATGCCGTGGTCGTTGGCGATAGCCAGCAGGCGGCTGCGAAGTTCGTCCGCCGCAAGCGGCAGCTCGGCTTCACAGTGGATCTCTGCATCGGCCCGTTCGTAGAGGGCCAGGGCCGATTCGCCGTTGTGGGCATTGCTGTAGAGCAAACCATCGATCGGTCTTTCATCGGCTACGGCTGTGCCGTAGAAAAAGCGAGACCACTGCTGACTCAGCGATCGATCAGCTGTGGCATTGAGTGCAACAACACTCCCGGCTCGCATGGCGCCGCTGCCTCGTAGATCGAGCAACGCTATGGGTCGGTTTGTGCGCAGCAGGGCCAGCTGGCAACCCTGTGGTTCAATCAGCCCTGTGTCACCAAAGACTTCGACGACACAAGAGGACAGGGAAGGTGCGCTGTAGTGAATTCCACGCAAGTGGCCATCGGCGTGGTGATCAAAGCGTGAGAACGGCCCCTCGTAACGGAAGCCGCAAGCACTGCTGCCATAGGGCTGCGGTCTGTAGATGCGGAGCAACGGTGCTGCCATCGGCAGGATCTCGATCAGCGGAGACGTGGTCCTGCGAGGAGGGGGTGAATCAATCCTGACCACGACCCACCTGGCCTGCTTCCGCCAAGACCTCTTCGAGGCGACCTTGGCGGAGCAGATCAACGGGAGTGGAGCCGCCAAAGACTGGATGGGGCTTTTGCAGCCAGCGGGCTTTGGCCAGGTTGGAAACCTGCAGGGCCTGGAGCACCTGGGCCAGTCCGTCGATCACACCGTTGGGGCCATCGGCGTCGAACTGCCAGAGGGGGAAGCGCCATTTCCCCTGATCAAGGATCCCCAGCAGGGTGCCGGCCTTGAGTCGGTCGTGCACCGTCTGGCGGCTGCCGGCGGCGAGGATCTCGTTAACCTCGGCTGTACCGATGGTGCGGGCCAGGAGCTGGCGGCGTAGGGCAAAGCTGCGCCGGAGTGATTCGAACTCGAGCTGGGCGGGATTGGCGGGGGACTCTCCCAGCCATTCGCCGAGTGGACCGTCCACCTTGGCGCTGGCGGCACCCTCCCGCGGGGCCACATAGGTCAGAGCCTGCAGCAGTGCCGCCTGGGCTGGAGGATCGAGCGGCGCACGGCGAAGCTGGTCGAGAACAGCGGCCTGAAACTCAGCTTGTGGGGTCATGAGCTGCGCCAAGAACCATGGTCATCCTAGCCCCAGCCTGTAAGAGATGTAAGGGCAAGCTGCTATGCTGCGGGCCAATCTGATGGTTGTTGCTTCACCTGTGGCCAAGATCTGATAAGCGAGGATGTTGGTGTCGAGCAGCTAGGGAGACACTGGAAAACCCAGCCCACCTGCGCGAAAATAGGCCTGTGATTGCAGGTATGGACGAAGTTGATGGGAAGCAAGCAGCTTGGCTTCGGTGATTACGAGCAGACCACGGCAAAAAAGCGCACCAGACGCGAGCGTTTCCTCGCGGAGATGGAGGTCGTTGTGCCATGGAAGG
>JBAWYQ010000285.1:0-4337 GCA_037143475.1 Burkholderiales bacterium
ACGGCCGGTGCAGCCCGTGAACGGCAGGCCGGTGCGAGAGGCGCAGTAGTTTGCTCTATCTTTAGTGCGCAGGATCCGGCAAGCGGGGCGGGTCGTATGGTCAATGTCGCAAACAGACGCACTGCCAACTTTCAAAGCTCTGATTGGGTCGCCCCAATGCGGCCAAATTGGCTACTCTTCAAGCAATTCAGTGGTTTTATTCCGCCTTGCAAGTGCTGATGCCCAAAATGGCATACGGAGGACACCAGCCAATGGCTCCGGTAATCAGCGGCACTACGCCCAACCACCCCCACACACCGATGTTGCCGGTGAGGGTAAGGCCAATCAATGCCAAACCCAGCACGATGCGAATGATGCGATCTGTGCTTCCTACATTAGTCTTCATGAATATCTCCCAAATGAACAGCAACAACTTTTAATGTAATTAATCCTGCAACTCCGGTAAGTGACCTAAGTCACACACGATGTGCCTTCAACCAATGGCAGTATGAAATGAAACTCGCTGCCGCGGCCAACTTCGCTCGTGGCCCACACCTGACCATCCATTACTTTTGCCAGCTTGAGGGAAATTGCCAAGCCTAGTCCGGTTCCACCCTGCAGGCGTGTGGCGGACTCATCTACCTGTGTAAAGGGCAAAAAAATGTTTTCCAACTGGTCAACGGTAATACCTATTCCGGTGTCTGCAACTACAAATTCAACATATGGCGTTTGATCTTTAATCTGATTGCGTGCCGTCACAGTCACTTTGCCAGTTTTGGTGAATTTAAGCGCATTGTCGATCAGACTGACCAGAATCTGGCGGATTCGCACGGGGTCAGCCACCACCAGTTCTGGCAAACCTGGGTCCAACTCATATTCAAGCTGAATATCTTTCTTCTGGGCTTCAGCACGGAAGACTTCAGTGGTTTGCATCAGCAACTCATTCACGACAAAGCTGACCGCAACGATTTCAATTTTTCCCTCATCAAGTTTTGAGAAATCCAGAATGTCGTTGACGATGGTCAGCAAATCACGACCGGACGTCGCTGCTAAAGCGATGTAAGACTGCTGCTCGGGGTCGAGTTCTGTGTCCGCCACAAGGTCGATCATGCCAATCACTCCGTTGAGCGGGGTCCGTAATTCATGTCCCATATTGGCCAGAAAGATGGAGCGAATTCGTGCGGCTTCCTGTGCCTTGTCACGTGCGAGCGTGGCGCTATTGGCGGCCTCGCGTGAGTCAATAGCCTCTTTCAGTGCGTTCTTTAACGCCCGATTGGGAAGTATTCGTAAAAACAAAAAAGACCAGGTTGCAAACCAAAGAGAGGCAATGGCCACGCCGACTACATCGCCAATGATCTCCGTGAGCGAGCGGGTCACCTCAAACGCACCCAAGGGTCCATTGGTACCAAAAATAGGGCTGGTTGCGGTCATGTGCCAGATGCCGATTGCGTCCTTGGACTCTGCGATCGTCGCTCCCGTCGCGCCCAAGATGCGTCGGATCTCACGTGTGCCACTGGCGGGTCTTTGGCCCAGGAGCGCGGCAAAATCCGTGCTTTGCAGGTCCATTGGTTCTTGCGACTTTTGAATGGCTCCGGTTACCAGACTGGCACCTGCAATGACCTCTTTTTCCATCGCAAATCGAAGTTCTGCGCGAGACATTGCGAAGTACCCCCCGGTGGGGACCACAGACAACAAGACCGCGACCACATATGCCGTTACCGTGGTGATTCGAATCAGCCCTGCACCACCAATACTTTCAGACATCTCGGTTTCTTCCAAATCTGCTCAATGAGTGTTCGCCTCGGGGTTCACCGCACTGAACAGGCGTTACAGCACGGGTAGAGTAGAAAAGATCATAGCGTGCAACGCATTTGCACAAAAAGATAAACTTGGATGCCCGCCGCAGCGCGCTTGACTTGCATCAACGCCGTGTGGCACCGCGTTTTGCCGAATAAATACAAATTGGGACCAGCATGGGTAAAGCAACAATTGACGCCACCATATTGGCACACAGGGGCTGGGTTTCGCGGTTTAAAACGGGATTTGACGGTATCAACACGGAATACTTTGAATTGGCGAGCACTGAAGATCACAACGCGTGCGATCTGGGGTGGTGGCTGAACAAAGATGAATCGCGCGTTTTGTTAGGGCCCGACGTGCATGAACATATCCGGGCGATACATGCACGGTTTCACCAGATTTGCGGATCGCTTGCCTCGCTGTTAAACCAGCGCATGGCGGGACAACAATACAAGAAACAATTGCACGAACTGGATGCGCTTTCCAAAGAAATTGTAAGCATCTTGCTGCATGCCAGGGATAAACAACCGTAAGCCCTCCTGCAACTAGTCGCGTTTGTGCATCCCTGATTCGCCTCCGCCCCACGGCAGCCTAAACCAGCCCTACTTCGCCAGCGCCCGCAGCGCCAGCTTGATGCCATCGCTCACGCCCACATCGGCGGGCAGGGCCTTGAGGGCGGCGGCGGCTTCCTTGTCGCTGTAGCCTAGCGCCAGCAAGGCTTGCAAAATGTCGGCTTGCGCGTCATTCACCAACAAGGCCGTGGCGCCAATATCGGCACCCAACTTGCCCTTGAGCTCCAGCAGCAAACGCTCGGCAGTTTTCTTGCCAATGCCGGGCACCTTGATCAAGCGCCCGGCCTCTTGCAGCGTAACGGCCTGCGACAACTCGCCCACGCTCATGCCGGACAGCACAGACAGCGCGGTGCGCGGTCCCACGCCCGAGATCTTGATCAACTCCCGAAACGCGGCGCGCTCAACCGTTGACGAAAAGCCGTACAAAATTTGCGCGTCTTCGCGCACCACAAAGTGGGTCAGCAGCGCCACCTTTTCACCGGTGGCAGGCAGGTTGTAAAACGTGCTCATGGGCACCTGCACCTCGTAGCCCACACCACCGCAGTCCACCAGAACCTGGGGTGGGTTTTTGTCGCTAAGAATGCCTGTGAGTTTGCCGATCATTGTGTGCCCTGGGTTACTTGGCGTTTGTTGCCTATGATTGGGGCACCTGTACCTTAGCCACCCCTTGACGGAATTATCAGCTTGATTCTCAGACACACCTTTAAGCCGCTGAACAACAGCCGCCTTTCCAACCTGTGCGGCCCCACCGATGAACACCTGCGCACCATCGAGACCGCGCTTGATATTCGCATCAATCACCGCCATGAACAGTTCAAGATCGAAGGACCCAAGATCAAAACCCAACGCGGCATGGACCTGGTCCAGGCGCTATATGAACTGGCAGCCAAGCCCATCAGCGCCGCCACGGTGCAACTCATGCTCTCGGGCGACGGGTCGGCGAACGAGGGGGACGGCCCCAGTCTGGCCACGCGCCGCGCCGATTTGAAACCCCGCAGCAAAAACCAGGCACTGTATCTGGACAACATTGCCGAGCACGACATCACCTTTGGCATTGGCCCGGCGGGCACCGGCAAGACCTACCTGGCCGTCGCGGCCGCAGTGGACGCTCTGCAGCGCAGCGCGGTGCAACGCATTGTGCTGACGCGCCCGGCCGTGGAAGCCGGTGAACGTCTGGGGTTTTTGCCGGGTGACCTGAACCAGAAGGTCGACCCCTATTTGCGTCCGCTGTACGACGCGCTGTACGACCTGATGGGTTACGACCAGGTGCACAAGGCGTTCGAGCGCCAGCAGCTTGAAATTGCGCCATTGGGCTTTATGCGCGGGCGCACACTGAACAACGCCTTTGTGATTCTGGACGAGGCGCAAAACACCACGCCTGAACAGATGAAAATGTTTTTGACCCGCATTGGCTTTGGCGCCAAGGCGGTGATTACCGGCGACGTCAGCCAGATTGACCTGCCCAAAACACAACTGAGCGGACTGGTGGATGCTGAACGTGTGTTGCGCCGCGTCGGCGGCATTGCCATCACCCACCTGACCAGTGCTGACATCGTGCGCCACCCACTGGTGGCCCGCGTGGTGGACGCCTATGACGCGGCCCGACTGACGGAGTTGCCCGCCATATCCATTCCTGACGAGGAACCGGAGTTGCCAAGAAATGGCCTACCAAAGTCCCGCACACCGGTTCGACGCGCTGCGAACAAATCCTAACGAACGACACCACCATGCTGCCCGAACTCACCCTCTCACTGCAATTCAGCTCTGTTGCCAAGCCCGAAAAGCACCGCGCCGCCCTGCCACGCCACATGGTAAAAAAATGGATTCGCCATGCCCTGCAAACCGATGGGGAAGTCACGGTGCGCATTGTGGACGCTGAAGAAGGCCAGACCCTGAACCGTGAGTACCGCAAAAAGGACTACGCCACCAATGTGCTGACTTTCGACTACACGCAGGAACCCCTTGTTACCGCCGACCTGGTGCTGT
>JBAWYQ010000286.1:0-4302 GCA_037143475.1 Burkholderiales bacterium
GCGGACTTACTCTGAAGTAACTACTTTATTGCTGAGCGACTTGGAAAGATTATCAACTTCAGACATTCCATACCCAATTGGGCCGCCCAAAACTCGGCGGCACACACAACTGACGGAAATCCCAGTGTAAGCGGCAGATGTTGGCGGCGCGTCGGTATACAACGTACCGCTTGCGAACTCCAGGCGCGCACTGGCTCGTGATGTTCCGATATTATTGGTGCTACTGTAACGGTGTACCGAATACCGATAGACGCCGAGCAGCAACGCAGTCCCCGTCGAACCTGTACTGAGGCAGATTACGGTTTTAAGTCCATGATAAAAGTACGTATATCATACCCAGCTGATGTTCGCGACTGTGCAATTTGCTACGCTTATCTGCCCAACTCTACGAACGATCACAAGGCTGGAGACATATGGATCAACCAGGCAGTTGGCTACAGCGTAACAAACGTAAACCCTGGTACTGCCGGCTACAGCACTTTGACCAACTGCTTGATGGTGGCATGAGTTTCCCCGATTTGATGCAGCTACACTGAATGCGAACCGTGGCGCCGGTTTTCCAATGCAGCCGAGGTCAACTTGCTCTATCAGAACCTGCTGGGCTCATTGCCTCGATTCAGGCGCGTTTACCCAAGTCTCATTGGGTGTTCTGGTGGCCAATCAGCTGTCGACCTCAACAATATCGACTTCGTTGGATTGGCAACGACCGGAGTGGCCTATGAATCAGTGGCGTAACACGGATTCAAAAGTAAGACATTCCATTTTGAGCCAGACCAACCAAGTTCACGTTGTTCTGGTTCAGTTGCAATTCAGCAACCGTAGACAACATGGTGCCTTGGGTGTATATGCCCTGATCCAGCAAACTCTTAAAGCTGGCTGCCGTGACAATGTCAGGATAGACGCCAACAACATTGTGAAATATCCACTGCACGAAATGCAGATTGTCTGCGCCCCCGGCCAGGCTGGCTGTGATGCCACCACTGACCAACAGACTGGATGCGGTTGCCATAGTCTTTCCATCGTCAAAGAAATTCAGGGCCGTGGCCACAAGCGACCTATCATTCAGCGCAGCTGGTCCAAATAGCGCACCAATCAGCAGCGCGGACTTGCCTCCGGCATCGTTGATACCCATGTCCAGCGCAATTCCAACATCACTGAACTCTAGTCGTTCGACATTGAGTAGGGTATCTGAACCGTCTGTGCCTACCATATCGCGAACCGTCATACCTGTGCTGGTGCGACCAATTGAGTAGGAAGTACTGGCACCTGAATAGACTGCATGGTCTATGCCGGAACCACCGTCCAATGTATCGTTTCCAGCGTATCCCATCAACCAATCGTTGCCGCCCAAGCCGGACAGGACGTCGGCTGCGCTGGTGCCAACCAGGTCATCCGCCCCATTCGTACCTAGCATTGTGGCCGAGGCGGTTGCGACTCGCCCTGACAGAACGTATGCGCCGGTTCCGATGCCGAAATCCATGGCGCCCAAGTAGTAGGTGCCACTAACGCTGGCCGTGAAAACAATGCGAGCATTTCCGCTGCCGCCACTATCGTCATCATAGGCCAGTTGGTCCACGTTGGGGCTGTAGAGGTAGAGATACGGGTCAGTCAACCCGCCGCTGGTACGCACCAGATCAAAAACATAGCTGGTGCCTGCCACCAGCGTTACTTTGAACAGGTCAGCGTCACCTGTGCTATTAATATTGCCGCTGGTTCCTACGCCGCCCGGCGTGACAACGCCGGTTGTCCCGATATCCCAGGCGTAGTCATCTACGGTCGTCCTAGCGCTCAAGCTATAGCGCCCAAGCCCGGTACCCGAGTCATAGGCTCCCAAAAAATAGGTGGCAGTTTCCTGCGCAATGTAAGAAATTTGCGCGTTCAGGTTGCCGCCACTGTTATCGTCAAATAACAGCAGGGCTCCAGTTTTGTTGTACAGACCTAAATACGGGTCCGGAAGTCCCCCGGCGCTGCTGGTGGCCGAGAAGATGTAGCTCTGCCCCTTCACCAAGTTGACCTGAAACAGATCACCATCATCAACAAAGTCAATCGTGCCCGACGTGGCGACTCCGTTGACCACCACCACTCCAGTTGTCGACAAAGACATGGGGTAATCGTCGGTGATTGTCGCGGTGGCGAAGTTCAGTGTGGTGGCTGCACTGATGCCAGCAAAGGTGTTGCCAGCCAGGTCCCTGAAAACGCCGCTGGCAATGTTGATGTAATAAGCACTGCCACTGGCCAAGTCGATGCTGGGGTTGATGGTGACAGTGGAGCCAGAAACGCTAACCTGAGTCGTGTCGGTCACGGCAATGGTGCGCGCCACCGTTCCACTGCTGTTGTAAATGATGATGCTGCCGCTCCCAGCTTGAACCGGCTCACTGAAAGTCAGCACCAGGTTGGCATTGGTGGACACGCCGGTTGCATTGTCAGTCGGTGAGCTGCTTGACAGGGTTGGCGGAGTAGTGTCGGCAGTAATGGCGGCGGCCGTGCTGAAGTTGTAAGTAGTTGTGGTGCTAATGCCGGAAAAAATATTGCCAGCCAGATCTTTGATGACCCCGCTGGCCATGGTGACGTAGTAGCTCTGGCCCGCGCCAAGATCAGCCATAGGGTTGATGGTGATAGTGCTGCCCGACACGGTGATCTGACTGGCGTCGGTGACATCGATCCGGCTGTACACGGTGCCGTCGCTGTTGTGAATCTCGATGCTGCCAGTTCCAGCCGCTACCGTCTCACTGAATGTGAACACCAGATTGCTGCCTACCGCCACAGCAGTAGCGTTATCAACTGGATTGGTGGTGGTCAGCGTCGGAGGGGTCACGTCGGCAGACATCAGCTGATTGGCCGCCCGTAGCACATCGCTGAACTGAAAAAACTCGATGTGTGTGAACGTGTCGGTACCAGACGATGCACCACTTACGGTATACAGATCTGCCAGCGAGTTGTAGCTGAAGGTGTAGCTGGCCAGCGTCCCGCTGAGCACAGCGATATCGTTTCCTGCGCCACCGTCAATCTGGTCATTCCCCAGCCCTCCAATCAGTGTGTCATCACCCTCCAGCCCATACAAGACGTCGTTGCCTGCGCCACCATCAAGGCGATTGGCCACGGCGTTGCCGGTCAGGGTGTCGTTGCCTGAACCACCCACAGCATTTTCAATGACAGCAGTGTAGGCAATGACGATGTTGTTGGTCATGTCATTGGCTGATGAAAAAACGCCTGACTGGAGGTGAATGTCCGAGTTGGACGACCATCCGCTCAGGTTCAGTGTGTCAATGCCGCCCGAGTCAAAAATCGTCAATATGGGGTTCTGGTTGACGGTAAAGTCATAGATACTGGCCATCGTTCCGGTGATATTGCTGCCGAAGCCATAAACGGTGTCTCCCGTACGCGTGGTGGTTGAGGCACCGTAAACCTGCTGGATCACCATCACATCATTGAGCATGGGAGTTTGAGGGCCGTAATCCTGGCCGTCGCTGCCCCGCCAGTCGGCACTGGCTACTTCGCTTGAGCGTAGCGGTGCACTGGGACCGAAATAGGACATGATGGACAGCACCACCGAGTCTTGGTAGGAAGAGGGTGTAAAGGCCCCTGCACCGTTGTAATCACCCATGTGGTTAAGGCCCAGGGCGTGGCCGATTTCGTGGATCGTGGTCTGGAAACCATAGCTGCCAACGACCGCGCTGACCAGCGTCGGCTCGGCCGAATTGAACCAGACCGTGCCACCTGTTGGGTAGTACGCATGCGCGTAGTCGATGCCGGTGGTGGTGTACGCAAATTCGATGTTGGACGCCGTGGACGTGGTCTGCGACATATTGGGTGCAATCAAGTCGTCCCATGTCGCCAGTGCCAACGTGAAAAAAGCCTGCTGCGTCGCGCTAGGTGCTCTGAAGGCCGTTCCCTCGCCAGAAGAGAGTGTCAGCCCGGCGGTGCTTACGGGAAAGGAGTAAGTAATTGTGGGGCCACTCCAACTTCTCCCAGAGTTGAGTTGAGCGGAGACCTGTGCATTGGTGAAATTGGCGATGGCCATGTCAGCTCCTGATTGGAATCATGCAATCAGTTAATTATGGTGCCAATTCACCCCTTTAACCTTGGCTGAGTTTCGTCGAGGCGCAGACGCTATACCGTGCCGTTCGGGCCAGCGTGAATCCGATGCTGCAGTACATCATCCCAATGTTGATCCTGACCGGCGCACGTAAGCGGGAAGTTTTGGATGCAAAGTGGGAGGAGTTCGATATGGATCGCCGTCAATGGCGCGTCTCCGTGACCAAGTCAGGCAAGCCGCGTTACATCCCCCTGTCTGACGGTGTG
>JBAWYQ010000287.1:0-4297 GCA_037143475.1 Burkholderiales bacterium
CCACTTCAACCAGCGTTTCATGGTGTTTTGGCTTCCAGGGCGGGTGTTTCCAAGGCGGGACGTTTGCTAAGTCCGAACAGAATAGTTTCTACCTGCACGGTAATGTAGTGGTCCGGGTCGATCTCCATGCCCGCCGCACTACAGGTTCCCAAAGAGTGCTTCCACATGGCCAGGAACAACATGGGAGCCAGCACAATGTAGACGCCATATTTCAAATCCATGGGCTCAAACTCGCCTCGGTCTATGCCACGTTGCAATACGCGGCGCAGAAGGTCGTTGCCGGGTTGAATCACTTCATGCTGATAGAAGGTAGCCAGTTCTGGAAAGTTACTGGCCTCACTCATCATGAGCTTGGTAATGCCCGAGGCTTTGGTGGAGCCGATGCGTTCCCACCAGGCACGGATGGCGTACCGCAGCATGTCGGCAGAACTGCCGTGGAAATTGTCAAACTCGGCGTTCCACTCCGTGAACCGACCAGAAATATTTTCCCGAACGACGGCCTTGAAGAGTTCTTCCTTGCTCGCGAAATACAGAAAAAGCGTTCCCTTGGACACACCTGCCCGCTTGGCCACTTCTTCCGCACGGGTGGCAGCAAAGCCCTTTTCAACAAACAACTCAAGTGCTGCGGCTAACAATTCGCCAGGGCGCGCGTCTTTGCGGCGCTCGCGCTTTGCCCGCACGTTGGCGGCAATTTCACAAATGGGGCAAGAAGCGGGCATATTATTACTGACTGATTGGTTATTAGTTTACTGCATCGATCGGTATCCGGTCAAGGTCGAACTGACGGACAGTCGATTGTCCGACTGATTTTGTATGGCATTGTGACCCTTGGTTGACCAGGATCAATATCCTTCAAACGGCCGCAGCGTATTGTTCGCCGCACTGCGATGGTCTCATTCTGAGGTCCGCATCACAGGTTTTAAACGAATGGAATCTTCTACCCTAATCGCCGATATTTCAGCGACCCATCGCGGCGCAGAATCTGCTCAACCGCCCATGGAGTTGGTGTGCCCCGCAGGTAGCCTGCCCGCGCTGAAAGCCGCTGTGGACAACGGCGCCAGCTGTGTTTATCTTGGCCTTCGCGATGCCACTAACGCCCGTAATTTTGCCGGTTTGAATTTTGACGAAGCAGCCATTGCCAGCGGCATAGCCTACGCCCATGCCCGAGGTTGCAAGGTTTTCATGGCGCTTAATACCTACCCCCAGGCGTCCAATCCATCGCTCTGGCAAAACGCAGTGGACAAGGCAGTTGATCTGGGTGTGGATGCGGTAATTTTGGCCGACCCTGGCCTGATGCAATACGCAGCAACCCACCACCCCAAGTTGCGTCTGCATCTATCCGTGCAGGGCTCAGCCACCAATTTCGACGCTATCAATTTCTACCGTGAGCAGTTTGGCGTGGTGCGCGCCGTGCTACCGCGCGTGTTGTCGCTGACGCAGGTGCAGCAGGTCATTGAGAAGACCCCGGTGGAGATCGAAGTGTTCGGGTTTGGCAGTCTGTGCGTGATGGTGGAGGGGCGCTGTGCGCTGTCCAGTTACGTCACCGGCGAGTCGCCCAATACCCATGGCGTGTGTTCACCGCCCAAAGCCGTGCGTTGGCAGGAAACCCCGCAGGGCCGCGAGTCGCGCCTGAATGGCGTGCTGATCGACCGCTATGCTCCCGGTGAAAACGCGGGTTACCCCACGCTGTGCAAGGGCCGCTTTGATGTGGGTGAGGATGAAAACTACTACGCTATCGAAGAGCCCACCAGTCTCAATACCCTTGAGCTGTTACCGCAGCTCCACAAGATGGGCGTGCGCGCCATCAAGATCGAAGGCCGCCAGCGCAGTCCGGCCTATGTAGCCCAGGTTACCAAGGTCTGGCGCGAGGCCATGGACCACTGCATGGCCAATCCGCACCGTTATGCACCCAAACCCGTCTGGATGAGCGGCCTGGATAAAGTGGCAGAGGGCCAGCAGCACACTTTGGGGGCGTACCATCGCCCTTGGAAATGATGAAATTGTCTACCATGAAACTGTCGTTGGGCCCGTTGCTGTACTACTGGTCGCGCGAAGCCACTTTTGATTTTTACGATGCAATGTCTGCTACCGCCGTAGAGGTGGTCTATCTGGGCGAGGCAGTCTGCTCCCGTCGGCATGAATTGCGCCTGACCGATTGGCTCGATATCGCCAAGCGCCTGCGCGTTGCTGGCAAGGAAGTGGTGCTGTCCACCCAAGTGCTGCTGGAGTCGGGAGCCGAGGTTGGCACCATGCACAAGATCACCGGCAACGGCGATTTTCTGGTGGAAGCCAACGATATGGGTGCAGTGCAATGTCTGGCCGGAAAAGTCCCGTTTGTTGCCGGGCCGCACCTCAATATTTACAACCTGCCTACGCTGAAGTGGATGGCCGGGCTGGGTGCTACCCGGTGGGTTATTCCGCTGGAGATGAAGCGCGCTGACCTGGCTGTCATCCTGCAGGGGATGCCTGAAGGTATGCAAACCGAAGTGTTTGCGTACGGCCGCATGCCGCTGGCGTTCTCGGCGCGATGCTTCACGGCACGCCACCGCAACCTGCCCAAGGATGATTGCCGCTTCAGTTGTCTGGACCACCCGGACGGCTTGATGCTCCAGACCCGGGAGCACGAGGAGTTTTTGGTGTTGAACGGCACGCAAACGCAGTCGGCTCGGGTGTACAACCTGGTGGATGCGCTGGACGATATGCAAAGTCTGGGTGTGGACGTGGTGCGGTTGAGCCCGCAGTCGCAGGACATGGCCGCGGTTATTGCCATATTTGACGCCGCGCGCAAGCAGACGCTGGCACCGCAAGAAGCACTGGCGCGCCTGAAGCCCCTGATGCCTGATCGCGGCTGCAATGGTTACTGGCATGGCCAACCCGGACTGGATCAGGTGGATAGGGCGGCCTTGGCTGTACCGGCCTAAGCCCGCATGTATTACGGCGAGCGCTTCAACAGCATCAGTCACCTGGTTGGTGCCGGTCTGGCCGTTTTGGGTTCGGTGCTGCTGATCGTGCCCGCCGCGCGGATGGGTGACCCTTGGAAGATTGTCAGCTTCAGCATTTACGGCGCCATGTTGATCGCCCTGTACGTTGCCAGTACTCTGTACCACAGCGTTCGCGGACGTGCCAAAGTCATCCTGCAGAAGTTGGACCATTGCTCCATTTACCTGCTCATAGCCGGAAGCTACACGCCGTTTGCGCTGGTGTCCTTGCGTGGTGCTTGGGGCTGGTCGCTGATGGGGGCAGTCTGGACACTGGCAGTCGTTGGGATCCTGCAAGAGATCTGGTTCGCCAAGGGTGCCCGTGTGCTGTCACTGGTGATTTATCTGCTGATGGGATGGCTCGCGCTGGTGGCAGTATCACCGTTGTGGGATGCGCTCACCCCCATTGGATTTGCCTGGTTGGCCGCAGGCGGATTGTTTTACACCGTGGGCATCATCTTCTATATTGCCGACCAGCGCATTCGCCATGGCCATGGCCTGTGGCACCTGTTTGTGCTGGGGGGAAGCAGCTGCCACTTTTTCACCGTTTTATTGTTTGTTGCCTGAGGTACGGACCGCCATGAACCCTACATCTCCCGCCTTTGTGTTGCCCCAGCCTATTGGGTCCATCCTGTCGCGCCTGCCGGTTTATCCTGGCTCTTTTCTCTTGGTGACGGCACTCAACCAAGTGCTGGCCAAGCAGTTGCCGGCCGATGTACGCCAATACCTGCTGGGCAAGAAGCTGCGAATCCATGTGACGGACGCACGACTGACGTTTGACTTCACTTGCACCGGCGTGCGTTTCGTCGCCTCCAGGAGGCAGGAAGTGACCGATCTGACCATCAGCGCAAATGCCCAGGATTTTTTGCGACTGGCCCAACGCCAGGAAGACCCGGATACGCTGTTCTTCAACCGTCGCTTGTCGATGGAAGGCGATACCGAGTTGGGGCTGGTGGTAAAAAATGCCATCGACGCGCTTGAGTTGCCCGTGCTTGATTTGCAACAATGGACACCGGACAAGGTGCTGGCCCGTTTCCTGCCCGTCAAACGGGCAACACCGCCCGGCCAGCATCCTGTCGGAAAAATGTGACCGGGCAGCGCGCAGGCATGCCACAACGCATCATCGTCGCCATTTCCGGTGCCAGTGGCGCGGTATATGGCGTGCGACTGTTGCAGGTGCTGCAACAGACAGCAGATGTCGAGTCGCATTTGGTAGTGTCCAGCGCAGGATGGCGCAATGTGCAAGAGGAGCACGGCCTGCAACGCGCTGCTATCGAAGCGCTGGCACACCATGTTCATGACATCTCCGATGTGGGCGC
>JBAWYQ010000288.1:0-4297 GCA_037143475.1 Burkholderiales bacterium
GGGATGCTCATTAACCTTACGTTTCTTTACTGGCCGAGAATAGACCGGCACGTCAACGTTGTCCAAAATCAGGGCGTTGCAATCGGGATTCCATAAAACGCACCCCAGTCTCGGAGATCCACATGCCAGTCCTCAAACTCTTGCACCTCAGTCCTTTGGGTCTGCTGCTGACACTTTTGTCGGCTGGCACTGCGTTCGCTCAATCCAGCACACAGCCAGAAGCACTGCACGCAGTCAACCGCATGAGCTTTGGCCCGGCTCCAGGCGAAGTGGCCCGCGTCATGCAGATCGGAGTAGACCGTTATGTCGATGAGCAACTGAATCCCGAGCGCCTATCCAATCCCCGGCAACTATCCCAGCAACTCGACTCGCTGCATACCACGCGCTTGTCTCAGGATGACCTCATTGCCCAATACCGAGAGGCACAACAAGCCGCGAAGAAGGACAAAGACATTGGCAAGGACGAGCGGCGCGACATGGTGCAGACTATGACGCTGGAGTCCGGCGAAGCGCGTTTGCTGCGTGCACTACAAAGCCCGCGCCAGCTCGAAGAGGTCATGGTGGACTTCTGGTTCAACCATTTCAATGTCTTCAGCGGTAAAGGGTTGGATCGGATGCTGGTGGAGAACTACGAGCGAGAGGCCATCCGCCCCTATGCCATGGGTAAATTCCGCGACCTACTGGGTGCCACAGCTCACCACCCCGCCATGCTGTTCTACCTGGACAACTGGCTCTCGGTTGCGCCTGGCTACCACGCCTCACGCAGAAAGCCCACCATTGCCAAGTCCAGTGGTCTGAATGAAAACTATGCCCGGGAAGTGATGGAGTTGCACACCTTGGGCGTAGACGGAGGCTACAGCCAGACTGATGTGACCCAATTGGCTCGCATGCTGACGGGCTGGACCATTAACCCGCGCAAGGGGCGTGGGGACTCTGCCTTTTACTTCGATGCAACCAAGCACGACCGCGGTACCAAAAACTGGCTGGGCCGCACCGTGAGCGACCGCGGGCAGGCCGAGGGCGAGTGGGCGCTCGATGTATTGGCGGCAGCGCCTGCCACAGCTCACCACATCAGCTACAAGTTGGCCCAGTACTTTGTCAGTGATACACCTCCCGCTGCTTTGGTGGACCGTCTGGCCAAGCGCTTCCAGGAAACCAATGGGGACATTCGCGCGGTACTCAATACACTGCTCACCAGTTCCGAGTTCCGTGACCCCAAGGTCTACAGCGCCAAGTTCAAAACACCTTACCGCTATCTGCTCTCAAGCGTACGCGCATCCGGTCTGCCCGTTACCAGCGTGCGCCCGCTGCTGGCAACGGCCTACCAGCTCGGCATGCCGCTCTATGGCTGCCAGACTCCGGACGGCTATAAAAATACCGAGGAAGCCTGGCTCAACCCCGATGCGATCACGCGCCGCGTGAACTTTGCGGTAGCCTTTGCATCGGGCAAGCTACCTTTTGCACGGCCCATGGACAACACTGGCGATGGAGCGCGCGGAATCAAGCGCGAGATGAAAAAGGCGGAGGATGGTAAATACAACCCCGACTGGGCCTCCCCACCCGTCGACACCGATGCCTTGCTGGTCACCGTAGCTGGATCAATTTCGCCCGCCACGCTGGCCACTATCAACCAGTCTGAACCGCGTCTGCGCGCCGCCCTGGTGCTGGGCAGCCCGGACTTCATGCACCATTAGGAATCGCCATGCAAAGAAGAGCACTGCTCCAAAACACAGCATTGGCCAGCCTCGGCCTGCTGTCGGTGGGTCAACATGCCTGGGCGGCTGTGGGCGATGCCAGCACCCCGTCTCCCAAACGCCTGGTCGTCATCTTTCTGCGCGGCGCAGTAGACGGGCTGAACATCGTCGTGCCCTACGCCGACTCTGGCTACTACAGCGCACGTTCATCGATTGCAATTGCTAGGCCTGGCAGTGACGGTGGCGCGCTGGATCTGGACGGCCAGTTCGGCCTACACCCCGCGCTGGCACCTTTGATGCCGTTCTGGCAGTCAGGCAAGTTGGCCTTTGTACACGCCTCGGGCTCCAACGATGGCACACGCTCGCACTTTGACGCTCAGGACTTCATGGAGTCCGGCACGCCAGGGCGCAAGTCCACGCCGGACGGTTGGCTCAACCGATTGCTCGGGAATCTGCCCACCAAGCCTGGTTACACCACGCCGCCTACGCGTGCCGTGAGCGTGGGCGCCGTCCTACCGCGCATTTACGCCGGCTCCAACCCGGTGGCCAACATTGCCAACGGCCAAGGCGCCACCAAACCGACGCTACTGGACCGTCCAGCCATTGGCAGTGCCTTTGACAAACTCTACAACAAGGACGACAAGCTCTCTGCGGCCTACCAGGCGTCCAAGCAGGCACACGCTGAGGTGATGGAGTCGCTGGACGGGCATTCCATGGGTGGCACGATGCAAGCCGAGATGCAGGCTGCCAACAACGGGGCGCCGCTACCCAATGGCTTTCCAGACGACGCAGCACGTCTGGCCACATTGATGCGTAGCGACCCCCGCGTACAACTTGCCTTCATGGCTCTGGGCGGATGGGACACGCATGCCAACCAGGGCGCGGGCAAAGGCCAACTGGCCAATCGGCTCAGTCCCCTGGGCCAGGGCCTTGGGGCGCTGGCAACCCGCCTGGGCCCAGTGCTGGACGACACGGTGGTCGTCGTGATGTCCGAGTTTGGGCGCACGGTTCGTGAGAATGGAAATGGCGGCACAGACCATGGACATGGCAATGTGATGTGGTTGCTGGGTGGTCCGATTGCCGGTGGCAAGGTGCACGGTCGCTGGCCCGGTTTGACACCAAGCTCACTGTACGAAGGTCGAGACCTGGCTGTGACTACGGATTTTCGGCAGGTGCTGGCCGAGGTAATTCAACAGCATTTGTCGTTGCCGGATGAAAGGGTGCAGAACATCTTCCCAGGGTTTCCCCGTGCGGCGCGCAGCGGGACTGGGGTGATGCGCACCTAACCCAATCGGATTCAAACAGCATAAGTCAGCACCTTGTCCGGGTGTGGATGGTGCGAGGTAAATCATGTGCAATAGTGTATGACCGCTTATCGCGGCACTGCTGCATTCCGTTACGGGCAGCTTGGGAGCTTTAACAAGCCAAGGTACGAGGGAGAAACCGGGTCGCCTTAGTGGGGAAGGCTCGAGAAAAATTGCCAGATCAACGCCGTGGCGTTTACGCGGGTGACGTTGGGGCCCATCACCGATTCAGGCAGGCCAGACTCTTGCCCGCCGGGCCAAGCATGGCCCTGACCTTTGAGATACCAAATTGTGTAAGTGGCGCCATCGCGACAATGGATGAAACGTGCTACGGCGACCTCGTCATCGTCGCGCTCTTGGACAGCTGGGGTTGTGCAATCTAGACTCTGCGACCAAGCCTGTATGCCTTGTGCCACTGGAGGCACCGTGCTTTTACCCCATGGGAGCTGGCGCTCGCCGCCCTCAATCGGGTTGAGCGGATCGCGCGTTCCGATCAGCATCAAGGTTGGCAAAGCTTTCGTTGGTTGTGCCCCTTCGCTGCTATTCAATCCCATTACGGTCGCGATACCGGCAAAGCGGCTGGATAGTTCGGCTCCGATCTTGAACGTCATTCCAGCACCATTTGAATGCCCGGTGGCGTAGATGCGATTTCTGTCAACGGGAGTGCGCTGGGCAACATCGTCCAACAGCGCGGTCACCAAGGCCACGTCGTTGATCTTGGCGCGCGGCGACCTGGCATTGAGTTGGCCACTGTTCCAAAGTCTTGGGTTGATGCGAAAGTTGGCTGGCATACGTGGCAGGGCCGGTAGGCCGTCGGGAGCCACAACCACAAACCCTTCCTGTTCACTCAGGGCGGCCCAACCATTCTTGGTAAGGTAGTCTTTTCCATTGCCGCCTGCGCCATGAAAAACCACGACCAGCGGAGCACCACTTGGAATGCCTTGAGGTGGGACGTGCAGGTGGTAGGTCCAAGTGTGTCCGTCAGCTTTTACCTCCAAGTGCTGCACCGTAGCGCCCCAGGCAAAACCACTTGCCACTCCGAGAACACAGCTCAAAAAAATAGTATTTAAGATGACTTTCATAGTGCAATTATGCGAGCGCCGTGGCAGCAGGTAATATTTGTGCTTCGCTGCACTGCCGACGACCATTAGGAAAAATTGACTTTCGTTATCGAACGACCGTTGTCGGTTTTTCAGCATCCCAATGACCGCATCGGAGAGCGAAAAGCTACTTCCGCTGCTGGCCAACTGGAGTCAGACGAAACGCAAATTGGCATGCTCGTAAGCGGACACCCTCACC
>JBAWYQ010000289.1:0-4262 GCA_037143475.1 Burkholderiales bacterium
GCACCATTTATAACTTGCATGCACACTCAGGTAATGGACCTTTGCGCCATTACCTTAAGTCGAATTGCACTCACCTCGCACCCCTTGGCGCGAAGGTGAGATTCGAAGGCCGGCAGCAATTGCCGGATTTTTGCGGCGATTGAATTGTTGTCGAGAATCAGACACCAGACCGACCCATCAATGGGGCCAGGTCGTACTGTAGGCCTAAGGGTTGCGGGAATGAGCGTCTCGATCAATTTCAGCCGCGCTGATGATTCCATTGCTAGCGCCGACAAGTGCGCCAACGTCGGTGAGTCCTGGGTTGCCTGTAGCAACGTAAACGACTGATGGCGGCGGTTCATGACCTTGAATGAAAGAGGATTTTGAATGCAATTGATTATCACTGATGCGTGGCTGATCAAAAGTCGGGCGGTGCACCTTAGCGGTACAAAGCTAGTGCTTGCGCTTGTATTCCTTTCTTTCGTTTTGATGTTGTCCGCAGCAGGGCTCTATCACTGGGTCTTTCTCAAAGGCGCACGTGAAGGTTGGCCTGTCATTGGAAGCCTGGTTCGTCTGGTTGTAAAAGATGAGTTTGCGCAACGTGACCGGTTTTTGCGTGAAAACATCGAAGTCATGGCCAAGAAGTTGGGGGAAATGCAAGCCAAGATGCTTCAGCTCGAATCGCTGGGTGAGCGTGTTTCCGGATTGGCGGGTGTCAACCCCACCGACATCAAAATCAAACCCGGACAAGGCGGGCGACTCTTGTTAGAGCGAGACTTGTCAATGAATGAGCTCCAAAGCACTCTGCAAGAACTGGACGAAATCGCCAATCAACGCTCCGATCTCATGGCAGTCCTCGAGTCACGTTTGTTTGAGCAAAAAATCAGAAAAATGATGGTACCCACTCAAAGCCCGGTTGCTAATGCCAATTTGGGATCAGTCTTTGGTTGGCGCGTAGACCCTATCACCGGGCGTTCCGCGTTGCACACTGGACTAGATTTTCCGGCTACGCCTGGCACGCCAATTCATGCAGCTGCAGGTGGAGTCGTCGTAACCCAGGAGTTTCAACCTGAATATGGCAACATAATCGAAATAGACCATGGCAACGAACTGATCTCCCGGTACGCACATTCTTCCAAAGTGAGCGTCAAGAAGGGTGACATCGTTAAGCGGGGGCAAAAAATTGCAGAAGTTGGCAACACTGGCCGATCAACAGGACCCCACCTGCACTTCGAAGTACTGGTTCAAGGCATACCCCAAGATCCTCAAAAATTCCTCAACGCAGGTCGCAACCTCTTTGTGGCCTCCGCTACTCAGGGCGGCACGACAGGATCAACGGTGCTGACCGCTTCCAAAAGCGATTCGGCGGGAACTATCCCCGGTCAAAGGTAAAATCAGCGGTTTGGTTTTCTCGGTGGTGAAGCCAGTCTCTTCGGAGCTTGCTATTCACCAGAACACCCCCATCTCAAACAGACTAGAAAAAGGACTGCGCTGATCTGCGACCCACGGTGGGCCCAGGCCAGTCTTGCATTCATGGCCATCAACATTCTTACCAAAATCTTCGGCAGTCGCAACGACCGCTTGCTCAAACAGTACCGCTCAGGCGTTACGCGAATCAATGCTCTGGAGGCCCAGTTCGAACTGTTGACTGACGATGCACTGCGCGCCAAGACACAAGAATTCAAAGACCGTGTTTCAAAAGGTGAATCTCTAGACTCTCTGATACCCGAAGCCTTCGCCGTTGTCCGTGAAGGCTCCAAGCGCGTCATGAAAATGCGGCACTTTGATGTCCAGCTTCTGGGCGGAATGTCCCTGCACTACGGGAAGATCTCCGAAATGGGAACCGGCGAGGGTAAAACCCTCACTGCAACACTCCCCGTCTACCTCAATGCACTCACTGACAAAGGGGTGCATGTGGTTACTGTCAACGACTACCTGGCCAGTCGCGATGCCAAGTGGATGGGGCGTCTTTACAACTTCTTGGGCCTCAGCGTTGGTGTCAACCTGCCTCAAATGCCCCGCGAAGAAAAGCAAGCGGCCTACCAGTCCGACATCACCTACGGCACCAACAACGAATTTGGGTTTGACTACCTGCGCGATAACATGGTCTACGAGTCCGTGGACCGCGTCCAACGTGGCCTGAACTACGCCATAGTCGACGAGGTCGACTCCATTTTGATTGACGAGGCACGCACGCCCCTGATCATCAGCGGCCAGGCCGAAGACCACACTGACATGTATCTGGCCATCAACAAGGCCGCACCCAAGCTCCAGCGACAAGAAGGTGAAGCTGACCCCCGCACGGGTGAGGGCGTCACCAAACCTGGCGACTTCACACTCGATGAGAAAAGTCACCAGGTATTTCTGACCGAGCAAGGTCACGAAAGCGCCGAACGCATCTTTGCCGAGATGGGGCTCATTCCAGCCGGCGCGTCGCTCTATGACCCGGCCAACATCACCCTCATGCACCATCTCTATGCTGCGTTGCGGGCCAACAACCTGTACCACCGAGACCAGCACTACGTGGTCCAGCAGGGCGAAATCATCATCGTTGACGAATTCACTGGCCGCCTCATGACCGGTCGTCGCTGGAGCGATGGCCTTCATCAGGCCGTTGAAGCCAAAGAAGGCGTTGCCATTCAGGCTGAAAATCAGACGCTCGCTTCCATCACATTCCAGAACTATTTCCGTCTGTATGCCAAGCTGGCCGGCATGACCGGAACGGCCGATACCGAGGCCTATGAGTTCCAGGAAATCTATGGTCTTGAGACCATCGTCATTCCGCCCAACCGCCTCAGCCGCCGCGAAGACCAACTCGACAGAATCTACAAAACCACCCGCGAGAAGTACGCCGCCGCAATTGAAGACATCCGTGAGTGCTACGAGCGTGGGCAACCTGTGTTGGTCGGAACGACGTCCATCGAAAACTCTGAAGTCATAGCCGAATTGCTCGACAAGGAAAAGCTTCCCCATCAGGTGCTCAACGCCAAGCAGCACGCCCGCGAGGCCGACATCGTCGCCCAGGCCGGTCGAAGCAAGATGATCACCATCGCCACCAACATGGCGGGGCGCGGAACCGACATTGTTCTGGGCGGCAGTATTGGCAAGACGATTGAACTCATTGAAGAAGACGAGACACTCGACGTTGCCGCCAAGCAGCAAAAAATCGATCAAATTCGCGCCGATTGGGCAGCCGATCACGAGACGATCAAAGCACTCGGCGGACTGCGCATCATCGCCACCGAGCGACACGAATCACGTCGCATTGACAACCAGTTGCGCGGACGCTCAGGCCGACAGGGCGACCCCGGTTCCTCGCGTTTCTACCTGAGCCTTGACGACTCGCTCATGCGCATTTTCGCTGGGGACAGAGTCAAAGCCATAATGGATCGACTCAAAATGCCCGATGGTGAAGCCATCGAGGCGGGCATCGTCACCCGAAGCATTGAAAGTGCCCAACGCAAGGTCGAGGCGCGCAATTTCGACATGCGAAAGCAACTGCTTGAATACGATGACGTCTCCAACGACCAGCGCAAAGTCATCTACCAACAGCGCAACGCCATCCTCGACGCCAACGACCTCACTGCGCAGATCGCCTCGCTACGCGAAGGCTGCTTCCATGATTTGGTCCGCCAGTACGTACCCTCCGAGTCCGTTGAAGAACAGTGGGACATCGCTTCCCTGCAGAAAGTCCTTGTCGACGAGTGGCAAATCGTACTTGACCTGCAAAAGCAGGTGGAAGCCGCCAGTGCCATCACCGGCGAAGACCTGCTCACATCGGTCGCGCACACGGCAGATCAAGTCTTCAATGCCAAAGTCGAACAAGTCGGTCTCGAGAATTTCACGCAATTCGAGCGCATGGTCCTGCTGCAAAGCATTGACACCCATTGGCGTGATCACCTGAGCTCGCTGGATTATTTGCGACAAGGTATTCACCTTCGTGGTTACGCGCAAAAGCAACCCAAGCAAGAGTACAAACGCGAAGCATTTGAACTCTTTGGCCAGTTGCTTGACTCCGTCAAAAATGAAGTCACCAAGATATTGATGACGGTCAAAATCCAGTCCAACGAGCAACTCGACGAAGCCGCCAGCGAAATTGAGACCCGCGGCGAAACTCTCGCCAACGTCACCTACAGCGCCCCCACCGAGACCGGTGAAGTGCAAACGACAGTCGACTCCGAGACCGTGCGCAAGCCCTCAGCGGCCGACATGTTTGCTCGCGTTGGTCGCAACGAAGCGTGCCCGTGCGGCAGTGGGAAGAAGTTCAAGCACTGCCACGGAAA
>JBAWYQ010000290.1:0-4257 GCA_037143475.1 Burkholderiales bacterium
AACCCGCACGTCAGGGTATGCGCTATAGGTTGGTGCCTCCGCGCTGAAGGCCGTGGTTGCTACCGATACACCAGCAACAGGCGGGCGTCCGCTGGTGAGCACGACGTTTCCCAAGGGAATGGTTGCGGTGGGTGTTGTAGGGCAATAGGTGGTGCCCACAAAATTGGCTGGCAAGGCAGAGCTGGCCAATAAATTCATCGCAATCGTGCCGTTGAAGGTCGTGTCGACCGATCCATCGATCTTTAACGCCGACAGATCCAGCTTGAATGCGGTGTTGGCCAGCTTGGTAAAAAGGTTGGCTTAGGTAACCGAGCCAACTACCGGGGTGCAGCGCGGGGAAGACACTTCGCAGGCAATAAATTTCCCCGACGCACAGGTTGAAATCACGATGGGGGTATTTTCGGTTGCCGAATAGAGGCCATCCGTCGCGCCCACAGTCACCGTGCCGGTGGTCGGATGGGTCAGGCTGAGAATCGCCTGGGTTTCGCTGGCAAACAGGTAGGTGGCAGAGCCGGTGTTGACCGCACCGGGCACCAGCACTCCAAGTCCGTTTTGCAGTACCCAGTCGCCCTTGCCATCCGATGTGCTGAGCGTGATTTTTGAATTGCTGACGTAGGCAGAGTGCGTGGCTGTGTGCGGAGAAATAGTGATTGTTGACGCCTGGCAGCTCAATCCCGCTGCCGGCGCCGACACAGCATAGTGCGACATGCAACCACCGGAATTTTGATCCCGCAACGCGACAATGGTTGTAACCGATGCCTCGTAGTTGTAAGCCCGAAACTCGTCTATTACCCCGTCGGCAGAAGCGGTAGCAGCGCCCGTCTCTGCAAAGCCGTTGCGCGTGCCACCAATATTCAAAGAACCGATAGTTGCGGACAAGGTCAAGGTGGTGGAAGTAATCGTGGTTTGCACTTGCTGCACGCCATCAACGTAAATGCGAAGGCGGTCGTTGTTAGGCAGTGCAATGTTGTTGAAATTCCATGAAATGGCAATGTGTTTGAACGTACCCGCCGCAACCGCAATAGCGGCTGTCTCAACCGTGCGGGACGTGTTGGTACTGTCTGTCACCACGAAGCGTAATTTGCCGGCATTGGCGCCCACGCCGCCCCGGCGGACCAGAGAGAACCATTGGCCATTCACGGTCGTTGCGTCGAGCAACTGCACGTCTTGTGTGCCAACGCCTGACCAGGCTGTATTGGCCTTGTACCAGAACGCAATGGTGCCAGCGTTGCCAATGGTGGGTATGCCGATGCCGGTACTGATGGCGTTCGTGCCCGTGGCGGAAATGTCGGCCCCCCGGCAAATCTTGCCCGCTGCTGTAGTCTGTGCCGTGCCTACCGGCGTGCCATTGCTGCCGTTGCCGCTGGTATCGAGCACCGATCCAACGCCGCTCCAGCTGGCCTGTTCCATCAGGTATTCGGCGACCGGGTGTGGCACAAAGAACAAAACGGCCGTGCCAGGGACGGGGTAACCGACCGACGGTGCGTCGTAGTTGGTAGTAGACAGCTGCCAGGCCACTTGCCCGTTGGCGGCTTGCGGGCCTGCAACGTCCGTGCCGAATTGGTAGGTGAAGTTTCCGTTTTCCTGGATGATGATTTGTACGTTGTAGCTGCCGGACGCTGTACTGGCAGCAGACCACTCCGGCACGTTGCTCCAGGTGACCACAAATTTGCGGAAGCCAGGCACCACGCCAACATTTCCCACGCTGACAAAGCAGGGCGTGGCTCCCGTGCGACTGGTGCAATTGGTTGCGTAGCCGCCCGCTTCGGACTTTAGCGTTGGGTCCAGATCGGAGCCGTAGATCCGCATCGTGTAGTTCAAACCTGCATTGGGAATGGGCAGCTGGGTCACCGGGCTGCCGTAGCCACACGTGGTGTTGTCCAGAGGCAGGGTTGTGCTGACAAACTGCACGCGCCCATTGCTTTGAATACGAACGGAATCAAAGACCTTGTCACCAAATACAAAATTGAAGCCAATGGGGATTACATCGCTGATCGTGTCGTCAATGACGGGCGGCGTTGAGCCACAGCCAAAGCCTCCGTTAAATTTGTAAGGCACCGTGTTGAAGCCAATCTGGGAGTGGGCAGTTGCATCAATCCAGCCGTATGTTGTAGCTACATTGGCGTAGGTAGCTGCATGCGCGGGCGTCAAGGAAAAACCCATACAGGCCCAGCACAGCCAAACCAGCTGCCGGGCTATGCTCTTAAAGTGTTGGAAGGACTGTTGCACCGCTAAATCTCCAAAGAGGTGGACACACTGCGCTCTGTGTATCCAATGCCACCGACTGCTCCAGCGGATACTGCAGTGGAGGTGAACTGGAAGACTCTGGGCGAGACACCCGGCGTGATGCCGGAATCCACATACGTTGCCATCGTGCAGGTAACCGTGACCGTGAATCCTTCGATGGTCAAAGACGTCGAAGCAGCACTACAAGACGCAGCCGCCACGTGGTTGGCAACACCCCATTCCAATCCCGCCCGTGCCGCCCAGTAAGTACGCGAACCTTGCACATCTTGTGCTGATGAAATTTGCTGTGAATTGGAAATTGACACCATGTACCCGCCCAGCGCCGCCAGCGCCACGATTAGAAAAATAGCAGCAATCGCTGCAAAGCCGCGTTGTGATTCTGATGGCTTCATGGCGTGTTGTCCACGTGCACTTCGTGCTGCAAATTGACGGTCTCGGTGGCCGAACTGTCCTGAATAGACAGAACCATGGTGACCAAAGCATTGCGTTGCAGGTCCGGGCCGGTGTACGTGAATGAAGTACCGGGACAATTCACGTTGGTGGCAATGGCAGAAACCGTTGCCGAGCCCGCTGTCGCCGTGGGGCAACTTGCCGCAGCGGTCGGCACCGTGCTGACAGCGCGGAACAAAGTGGTTCCGCTACAGACGTAGGACACCATTTGCTCGTTTGCCGCTACAACATGGAAGCGATTGCTGCCTGACGAAAGCGGAAACTTGAAACCCGAAATCGGTATCACTGTTTCAGCGGGAACATAGCCTGCCGGTTCGGTGGGCGCAGCGGAGACCGTCGTCCAGTTCGTGGAGCCCAGAGCAGTGGTTACGTCATAGGCATCCGCCCCAGCAATCCCCAGGTTGTAGACCACGATCAAATCGTTCTGAGCGATTTGCTGGCTTGCCGGCAAGGCGCTGTTGCTTCCCAGCCTATTGAAGGTGGTGTCGCTGATCGCGAAATCCAGGCTGTCCCCCGCAAGATTGTCCTGAACGCGGTATCGACCACCTGTCTTGGTGGGAATGAACTCCAGACAATTTGCGCCATTGGGGCGAATGCTATTGGGAAGCGCCCGACGGATATCGCGCGCGATGCGCCGCGCCGTGGTATCGGCCACGTCAGTCAAAGCAGCACGTCGCCCCGCACTGATGTAGGCATCAATCGGGCCCCTGATGAAGACCGACATAATCCCGCCGATCACGCCCATGAGCACGATGACCATGATCAGCTCGACAAGCGTAAAGCCTCGGTGCCGTGCTGAAATGGTTGCAAAAGGCTTCATTGCAAATTGCCTTTAGTAGTTGCCCCGATACCCAACGATGCTGATCACATTGTTTTGGGTGTCGGTGACGGAAACTTCAACGCGTTTAAGGCTTTTGCCACCCAAGGTCACGGTGGTAACCGCAACTGCCGGCAGGACCTTGTAATTGGCCAAGCTGGCAACACTATTGCCCTGCATATCGGTAATGCCTGTGGACGAGTAGGTGTTGTAGTCGCACACGTCGTCCCAAAGAGACCGGTTGGTGCCACCGGCCAAGGTGCAAGTTGAAACGCCATTCGTCCCCCCATTGGGGTCCTTGAACTCTTTGAGCAAAATTTCTTCGAGCAGAGACTCGGCAATGGACAGCGCCTGCTTGCGCACCATCGGGTCTGCACTGTTCTTGATGCTGGTCGTAAAGACCGATAAGACTCCCGCAACCCCAACCCCAACAATCACGATGAAGATGATGAGTTCGATCAGCGTGAAGCCGCGCTGGCGCGGGTTAATCATGGACATACCCCGTGGCCGCCTCGACTGTGATACCTGCAGCATTGGTGATCGTGATGGTGACATTGCTGGATTGATCGGTGCTGCCCAAAGCTGTGAATTTGAACGTCGCGACGGATGATGCCAAGCCACTGCCACCCTGTGGCTTATTTGGCATGCTGGGCGCCGAGTCACATATACCGTCAGGTGGCGTATTGGTGTCTATAGTCATACTAACGCCGGTTGGATTAAGTGCGACACACACTACCCTCCGT
>JBAWYQ010000291.1:0-4242 GCA_037143475.1 Burkholderiales bacterium
AGTTGAATAAAGGCCAGCCCGGTCACACCCTGAAAGCCCAGCGTGGCAAAGGTCGTTTGGGAAATGGGTGCCGTACCGTCCACAACAATGCGAATCAACACGTTGCCCACGGTCTGTGGGTCCAAAACGATGGACTGCACGCGCCCCACCGTCACGCCCTTGTAGCGCACCGATGCCTGCACCTGCAAGCCGGTTACGCCCTCGCGGCTGGAGATTTCAAACGGTCGGTGCTCGCCGGTGTCGCGCGTTAACCAGGCGGCCATGGCCACCAGCAAAGCAGCGACCACCAGCACAAAGGCTCCGGCGGCAACAGCATGTGATTTATTTTCCATACATCTCCCTTCTACCCCGTATGCGGGTGCAAGCGCAACAGCTCTTGCGCGCGCAGCCCTCGCCCACCCAGAAAAAACTCCCGCACAAAGGGGTGGTCAAACTGAATGACTTCTTTGGGCGCCGCGTCCACAATGACGTGCTTGTCGGCCACCACCGCCACACGGGTACTGATCTCGTAAATGGTGTCCAGATCATGGGTCACCATCACCACGGTCAACCCCAATTCCTGGTGCAGTGAGCGCAACAGCCCGCAAAACGCGTCGGAACGGTCGGGGTCCAACCCGGCGGTGGGTTCGTCCAGCAACAGCAAAGGCGGGTCCATGATGAGGGCACGCGCTAGTGCCACGCGCTTGACCATTCCACCCGACAAATCAGCCGGCATTTTGTGTGCATGCGCCGGGTCCAGTCCCACCATTTGAAGCTTGACCATGACGGCATCGCGCACCAGGTCGTCTGGCAGCGATTTGAGCTCGCGCAGCGGAAAGGCAATGTTCTCCAGCACCGTGAAGGCCGAGTACAACGCACCGTGCTGGAACAGCATACCCACGCGGCTAGCCGCTCCTGAGCCGCTCAGCTCCACCGCAGGGGACCCCAGCACGTTGACGCTGCCACGCATGGGGCCTTCGAGCCCCAACATCAGGCGCAGCAAGGTGGTCTTCCCGCTGCCCGAGCCACCCACGATAGACAGCAGTTCGCCGCGTTCAACGGAAAGATTCAGATCTTTATGAATCAGCGCATCCACCCCGTCGGTGCGAAACACGGTGTACAGGCCGCGAATATCCACGACCGGCGTGGGCACCGACGGGTGGGTTGCAGCACGCACGCCGGTCATATGCCCACGTCCTTGAACACCACGGCAAAAAGGGCATCACACAGAAGGACCATGGTGATGCTGGTGACCACCGAGGCGGTAGTGCCCTCACCCAGGCTTTGGGTGTTGGGTTTGATGCGCATGCCGTAGTGGCAGCCAATCAGCGCAATCAGCAAGCCAAACACCACCGATTTGCCCATGGCCAGCCACAGGTTGGAGACCTGCACCACTTTGGCCAGAGCGGTTACAAAATAACCAGGCGTGAGGCCCATCACCATGTCGGCCGCCAGGATGCCGCCCAGGAGCGCGGCCAGCGTGGTCCACACCGCCAGCAACGGCATGGCCACGGCCATGGAAATGGCACGTGGCAGCACCAGACGATAGCCCTGCGGAATACCCATGACCTTCATGGCGTCGAGCTCTTCAGTGACCCGCATCACACCAATCTGCGCCGTGATGGCCGAGCCCGAGCGCCCGGCAATCAGAATGGCGGCCAGCACGGGACCGAGCTCACGGATCAGCGAAATGCCCAGAATATTGACGATAAAAGCGTCTGCCCCGAACTGACGCAGCTGCTGCGCCATCAGATAGGCCAGCACCACGCCAATCAAGAACCCCACCAGAGCCGTGATGGGCAAAGCCGTGGCGCCAATGCGGTAAAGGTTGCCGGAGATGTCGCGCCAGGGGCCTCTGCGCGGGGCGCGCAGGAGCTGCAAAAAATCAAGCAGCAGTTGTCCGACCAGACGCAGGGCTCCCACGACATGCTCTTCGCGACGCATGACCCAAGCACCCATGAGCAGATAAAGGTCCATTGCCGTTTGGCGCCGTCGCGGTGGCAATACAGAAGAAAACTGCGCTACGCGTTCGAGCAAGGCATGCTGCCCCGGCAAAGCGTTTACTGTGTCGGGCCACTGCCGATACCAGGTATTCCAGAGCAACTGCGCGCCAATGTGGTCCATGCGCAGCAACTCGCGCAAATCCCACTGGCAGGTCCGCCAGTCCTGCGGCAGCGCACCCAAATTAGTTTGCAAATCCTGCCAGTTGGCGCGTGCGGCCAGGTTGCCGGCATTCCAGCGCCCCAACAGCCGCACTCGCACGCCATCGGGCATGTGATCGATGGCAATGCGGGGCTGGGATTCCTCCATGACGGCCTGCTGCATTTTTTTAGGCTTGGTAGCAACTGAATCTGCATGGTACAGGCTGACGGGTCCGTGCAAAATAGCGATTTTCCCCAATCAGGCTCAGGATATGCCCATGACCGCATCCACCACGCTCTCTCGTCGAGCCCCGCGTCGTTTTTGGGGCTGGGGCCAGGCCGATGCGACGCTGGACGCGCGCGAACAGGACATGGTCAGAACCATGGTCGAACAGCTCGACGTTCCCTACTCCGAGCAACCCGTGCCGCAAACCCATGAGTTCGCCCTGCCCGCTCCACGCGTGGCCGCACCACCTGCGCTGGCGGCATGTTTTTCTGCCATGTCACTGGATCGCCTCAACCATTGCGCAGGCAAAAGCTACGCCGATCTGGCGCGCATGTGGCTGCGCAGCGCGCCCACGCCACCCGACTGGGTTGCCTTTCCCGGTGACGAACAAGCAGTCATCGACATTCTGGATTGGGCACAGACCCACAACGTGGCAGTCATCCCCTACGGCGGTGGCAGCAGCGTGTGCGGCGGCGTGGAGGCCGCAGTCGGCGACAGCTATGCCGGTGTGGTGTCGCTGGACCTGGAGCGCCTGAACCGGGTACTGGAAGTGGACACGGTGAGCCGCGCGGCGCGCATTCAGGCCGGAGCGTTGGGGCCAGAGTTGCAAGCCCAGCTCAAACCCCACGGATTGACGCTGCGCCACTTTCCCCAGAGCTTTGAGTTTTCCACGTTGGGCGGCTGGATCGTCACCCGAGCCGGTGGCCACTACGCCACACAACATACCCATATCGACGATTTTGTCGAATCCACACGCTTGGTGACACCCACCGGCATCATGCAGACGCGGCGGCTGCCCGGCTCGGGCGCAGGCCCGGCACCCGACCGCTGGGTGCTGGGCTCCGAAGGCACCCTGGGTGTACTCACCGAGGCCTGGGTGCGTCTGCAAGAGCCGCCGCGCTTTCGGGCTTCGGCCTCGATTCGCTTTACCGACTACTTCGCCGCTGCGCACTGCGTGCGAGCCCTCGCCCAATCCGGCTTGAACCCGGCCAACTGCCGCCTGCTGGATCCGCTGGAAACCGTTTTTTCGGGCGTGGGCGATGGCCGTTTTGCGATTCTTGTTCTGGGCTTTGAATCCGCCGACCACCCGCTACAAGCGTGGATGGAGCGCGCGCTGGAGCTGGTGCGCGATCACGGTGGTGCCTATGACGCAGACGCCGTGTCACGCTCGCTGGCTGCGCAAGGCGGTGACGGCCACCGCAGCGGCGCGGCCGGCGCCTGGCGCGATGCCTTTCTGCGCATGCCCTACTGGCGCGACCCGGCGGTCGGGTTGGGTCTGATCATGGACACCTTTGAGACCGCCATCACCTGGGAACGGTTTGAAGCCTTCTACAACAACGTGAAGGCCGATGTGGGGTCGGCAATAGCACGCGCCACCGGGCAGGAAGCGCTGCTGTCGTGCCGCCTCACGCATGTGTACCCTGATGGCCCGGCTCCCTACTTCACCTTTGCTGCCCGCGGTGACGCCGACGGCAGTGTGGCCAGTGCGCTGGCGGCCTGGCGCGACATCAAGCAGGCAGCCAACGCGGCGGTGATTGCCCATGGAGGCACCATCACCCACCACCACGCGGTGGGGCGCGACCACCGAAGCGGCTACGAGCGTGAAATGCCGGCGCTGTTTCGCCAGATGCTGGGTGCGGCCAAGCAGGTCGTCGACCCGCAAGGCATCATGAACCCCGGTGTGCTGCTGGACCCAGTCGGCCGCGCGGTCGGCATTCGTGGTGCGCTGGAGTGATAGCAGGGTGCGATTCAACCCGATGTATTTTTAGGACTAACACGCTGACCCCAATAAGGCGGTGCATACCATTACACCTCGCACGCTGAGTATGTCAGTTCGGTGATTGCAAAAACTGAAGGGTGGCCCTCACTTTTCACCGACTCCAGTAGACGCATTGC
>JBAWYQ010000292.1:0-4240 GCA_037143475.1 Burkholderiales bacterium
AGTTCGGTCGTCAGCGGCTCCGCACGCGCGCTCATCGGGCGTACCGGTAGCGACACGGCACTCGGTCAGATTGCGGTGGACCTGAACAAGGCCGCCCCGGCGACGGCGTTTGAGCAGGGCACGCGCCAGTTTGGAATGCTGATCATGTGGCTGACGGTGCTGTTGGTACTGGTCACGTTATTGGTCAATGTGGCACTGCAACGCCCCCTGCTGGAGTCGTTCATGTTTGCCGTGGCTCTGGCGGTTGGCCTGACGCCTGAGCTATTGCCCATGGTGGTGTCAGTCACGCTGACCAAGGGCGCGATGCGCATGGCCGCCCTTAAGGTCATTGTCAAGCGACCGTCTGCCATTCAGGACATGGGTGCCATGGACGTCCTGTGCACCGACAAAACCGGCACACTTACGCAAGCGCGCATCCGGCTGGAGCGACACGTCGATGCCCGGGGTCAGCCTAGCGAAAGTGTCTTGACACTCGCCTACCTCAATAGCTACTTCGAGAGCGGCCTCAAAAGCCCGCTGGACGACGCCATCCTGCAGCACACCGAAATCGATGTGAGCGCCTGGAGCAAGATTGATGAGGTGCCGTTTGATTTTGAGCGTCGACGGGTTTCGGTGCTGGTGCAGCGCTCGGCAGATAACGCGTCTGGTAACGCTGCAATCCGCCGCCTGGTTGTTAAGGGTGCTCCGGAAGACGTGCTAGGCCTGTGCACCCATTTCGTGGATGCAGATGGCCAACTGGCGTTGCTGGACGAGAAGGCGCTGGCACGCATCAACGCTGTGTTCAACGGTTTGGGTACGGACGGCTTTCGGGTGCTGGGCGTTGCCTGGCGCGACGAAGCGTTACAAATGGACCACGCCTTGGTGTCCGATGAAAGTGCCCTGGTGTTTGCCGGCTTTGCCGCATTTCTGGACCCCCCAAAGGCCAGTGCGGGCACAGCGCTGAAGGCCATGACGGTCAGCGGCGTGGCGGTGAAAATTGTGACCGGGGACAACGAACGCGTCACGCGCCATGTGTGTGCCGAGCTCGGAGTGCCCATCGTCGGCATGCTGAGCGGCACCGACATTGCCACCATGAACGACGACGCCCTGCGCGATCGCGTGGAAGGGGTCAACCTGTTTTGCCGCGTCAACCCTTCTCAAAAGAACCGCATCATTCTGGCGCTGAAAGCGCGTGGTCATGTGGTCGGCTACCTGGGCGATGGCATCAACGACGCGCCCTCGCTGCACACGGCTGATGTGGGCATCTCGGTGGACGGTGCGGTCGACGTGGCCAAGCAGGCTGCCGCCATGATCCTGCTGGATAACGATTTGATGGTGCTGCACCAGGGCATCCTGGAGGGCAGGCGCACCTTTGGTAACGTGATGAAGTACATCATGATGGCCACCAGTTCCAACTTTGGCAACATGTTCAGTATGGCCGCAGCAACGCTGTTCCTTCCCTTTCTGCCAATGCTGCCCCTGCAAATTCTGCTCAACAACTTGATGTATGACGTGTCGGAAATATCACTGCCGCTGGATGCAGTGGACGCCGAAGATCTGGAACAACCCAAACGCTGGAATATGGCCTTCATTCGCAACTTCATGTTGACGATTGGCCCCATCAGCTCCCTGTTTGACTTTCTGACCTTCTATTTGCTTCTCCGTTTGTTCGGTGCGGACGAAATGCTGTTCCATACGGGCTGGTTTGTGGAATCCATTGCAACACAGGTGCTGGTTATTTTTGTCATTCGCACCCGGCGCAACCCGCTGCGCAGCCACCCCAATCGCTGGCTCGTGCTGACCTCGCTGTCGGTGGTGTTGGCGGCCATTATTCTTCCTTTCACCGCACTGGCACCGTACCTGGGTTTTGCACCACTACCCGCAGCGTATTTCGGCCTGCTCTCGGTTTTGTTGTTTGCCTACCTTGTGATGGTTGAGGGCGCAAAACAATGGTTTTATCGCAGGCTGGCGCAGACGCAGCGATAGTCGTTTTGAAACCGCGTTCTGCCACAATCTCCCGATGCCATACCAACACCTGCTTGTAACGACCGACGGACCCATCACCACCGTCACGCTCAACCGCGCCGATAAACGCAACGCCCTGGCCCTGAACGTGATGCAGGAGTTGACGGTGGCTCTGCGCACCATTGCCAAAACCGGGGCACGCGGCGTGATTCTGGCAGGCAATGGCCCGGTATTCAGCGCGGGGCACAATTTTGCCGACATGGCGGGCGCGACACTTGAGCAGGCGCGCGAACTGTTCACCGTGTGCACCGAGATGATGGACACGATTCAATCCATACCCCAACCGGTGGTGGCCCGCGTGCATGCGCTGGCCACGGCAGGGGGCTGTCAGCTGGTAGCCAGTTGTGACCTGGCGGTGGCGGCGGACACCGCCTCGTTCGCCATTCCGGGCGGCAAGGCGGGTCTGTTTTGCCACACGCCCCTGGTTGCCATTGCCCGCAACGTGGGTCGCAAACGGGCACTGGAAATGGCATTGACGGGTGATGCCATTGATGCTGCCACAGCGGCTGATTGGGGACTGATCAACAAGGCGGTTCCTCCCGCTCAACTCGAAGCGGCCACACTGGACCTGATTCAGCGGGCAACACGGGGTAGCGCCCTGTCGAAAGACCTGGGCAAGCAGGGCTTCTACCGTCAGGTGGATTTGCCGCAGCAGCAGGCCTATGCCTTTGCCGTGGAGCGCATGGCCAGCGCCGCTTTGCTACCGGATTCACAGGAGGGCATTGCGGCGTTCCTTGAAAAACGATCCGCTGTCTATGTGCAGTTGCCGAATCGGGATGCTTGATGCAACGCAAGCTACCACGCAGTTTTTGAGTCTGCCTGTCATAAGAATGCTATCCTGATCCTGGCATCTTTTGCTGTAGGGGTGATCATGCGCGTCGTCAAAGCTTTGTTCCTGTTGCTTAGTCTTATCTGGGGGACATCGGTCTCGGCTCAGGCACTAGAGAAACCGGTCATTGCTTTTGCCCAGGACACAATGAAGAACGACTTTCGCAAGGCACAGGTCTTTGAGGTGCGTGACGCGGTGGCCAAGCACGTGGGGCTGTCGTTTGCGTATTCGGATGCACAAGGGCAAACATCGCTCCTGATTCGTCAGATTGAACAGTTCATTGACCAGAAGGTTGACGTGCTGGTGATTGGTACCAACGACGAGCGGGCGGTGGTGCCGGTTGTCAGCAAAGCGTACAAGGCGGGTGTCCCGGTGATTATTCTGGATCGGGGCATCAAGGGGACGGACTACACCACCTTTATCAATTCGGACAATGTTCAGATTGGCACCATGGGCGCGGAGTTCATTGCAGGAAAACTCAAGGGTAAGGGGCTGGTGCTTTTGTTTGAGGGGCTCAAGGCCGCTGATGTGACGCAGTTGCGCAGTAAGGGTTTTCTGGACGAAATGGCAAAGCACCCTGATATCAAGGTCATCAAGCGCACCGGCAACTACCTGCGCAAGGACGCCGTGCTGGAAATGGAGAAGTTGCTCATGCAGGGTATTCGCGTGGATGCGATTTTTTCTGAAAGCGATAGCATGCTCAGCGGTGCCCGCATGGCCTTGGAAGGCAATAAGCTGGACCCGCGTTCGATCATTTCGGTGGGCTGTGATTACACCAGCGAGGCGCGTGATGCCATTCGGGCCGGCACGCAGACTGCTTCCATTCTTTTTCCTCTGGGTGGTTTCAAGACGGTGGAAATTGCCCAAAAGCTGCTCGCCAAGGAGTCGGTTCCCAAGCATGTCATCAACCCGGTCAAGCTGGTGACCCGGGACAACGTTGAGCAAGTCCCTCCTATTTTTTGAGCGGTTTTTTAACTTGACGTCGTTCATGCGTCTGCGGCGCAATCTCACCACGAAACTAGCGTTGCTGGTCATGCTGGCGGTGTCCTTGGTGCTGCTGGCGCTGGGTGTTTACTTTGACATCTTTTTGCGGCAGAACTTTCTGGCGGTCACCAGCCAGCGCATGCAGCATGCCTACCAGCGACTGGGATACAACCTGACGCAGATTGAAGCAGGCCTGCGGGAGGGTGCATCGTTTGCAAAGACCGATGAGCGCCTGGTGGCGTCAGTGGACCTGATCAACCGCTACCAGGACAAATCCCACTACAACACCTTTCTGATTGATGAGGAAAAGAAGACGCTGGCTGCCGAGTTGCTGGACCGCGTGAAGTTGTCCATGAACAGCGAGATTGCGCTCTACGATGCGCGGGGGGAGTTGATTGCCTATGCCAGTCAGGGGCGCGATGG
>JBAWYQ010000293.1:0-4230 GCA_037143475.1 Burkholderiales bacterium
CGGTGGACCTGGAGATTTACCGCGGCGTGGTGCACGAATTCATCAAAATGGGCCGCGCCATACCGCAAGCGGCAAAAGCCCATGCCGATGCTGCCAGTGCGCTGAAAGCAGCATTCATGTGCCGTTAGCCCTATGCGTGTTAGTCCTATTGACAATTCTTCAATTATTGTAAAAATATGCTAATAATTGACAGCAAAAGGTGCTTGGATCACTATGGGTCTCTTCAAAAAATTCAGCACGACCGGGATGGCGAGCATGGGGTCTTTGCTACCCGCAGGGGTGTTTTTACTAACGTTGGCACTCTTTGCGGGCGCAGCGCAATGGCGTGCAGACAGTGTTCGCGAGCAGGCCAAAGCTGAATTCAATCACCTGGGTGATCGCGTCATCGGGGAAGTGACGGATCGATTCAAACACATCGAGAATGGCTTGCGTGGAATCAGGGGCATGTATGCCGCCAGCGGTGCGATAAGCCGGGCTCAGTTTAATGCCCATGTGGCATCGCGCGACCTTAACAAGGAATTCCCGGGTTCGCGCGGCTTTGGCTTTATGCAGCGGGTCGAACGCCAAGAGCTGGAGGCGTTCGAGGTTGCCATGAGGTCATCAGGGGCAACCGGATTCAAGGTTCATGGTTTTGGCGACACGGGGCAATCCGACCTGTACGTTGTCCAACACGTTGCCCCAATGCCGGATAACGCCCAGTCGGTGGGTATGGATGCCGGTTCCGATGCGAACCGACGGCGTGCCATCGAGCGTGCGATCGACAGTGGCGAAGCCACCATGACCGCCCCCGTCAAGCTACTACAGAAAATGTATCATTTGCCAGCGGTGGTGGTTTTTCTGCCGTTGTATTCGGTAGGAGTGCACCCAACCACCGTGAATGAGCGCCGCGCGTCTTTGCGTGGGGTACTGTTCGCGGCGGTTGTGATCAGTGAATTGGTGGCGAACACACCAGACATTGCATCCGGCAATTTAGCGCTTTCGATGTTGGATAGTACGGGGGGTGGTTCAGCCACCGAACCCATGTATGTGTCCGGCAGCCACGACGCGGCGCAGCCCATGTTCTCGACTCAGCGTTCAGTAGAACAGTACGGGCGCGAGCTCTTGATACGCGTCAATTCAACTGCCAGGTATGAGACGCAACTTGATCACACTGCATCCTGGTTAACCCTGATCCTGGGCCTTGTCTTTGGCGTGTTGGCGGCAAGTTACCTGACCCGACGCGGACAACAACAAAGGCAAATTGCCGAGCTGGTCGAAGTGCGCACGCGGGAACTCCAGCGGGAACGCATTCGCCTCAATACCATTCTCGAAATGGCCAGCGATGGCATCTACATACTGGATGCCACAGGGCTATTGGTGGAGGCCAATCAAACCTTTCTGCATATGATGGGTCTTGATGCATCCGTCGTGGGCCGCAAGCGGGTCACTGAGTGGGATGCCAATTTGGAAGGCTCGGTAATTAGCCAGCACCTCCAGCGCCTGATCCATACAAACTCGCCCCAGGTGTTCGAGCGCCAATCCAAATGCAGCGACGGTAAAGTGATCGACGTCGAAATCAGCGCACGCGGTATCGTGATTGATGGACAGCCGTTGGTTTATTGCGCTGCCCGCGACGTCTCGGACCGCAAACAAGTGCGCTTACAAGAGCTACTGCATCAAACCGAGTTGGCCATACAAAACGCCGAGTTGCGCGATGCCAAAGAGGCAGCGGAAGCGGCCAATATCGCAAAGAGCCAGTTCTTGGCGACCATGAGCCACGAGATTCGAACACCCATGAACGGCATTATGGGTATGGCGCAGGTACTTTTGATGCCCGGCATCGGCGAGTCTGAACGGCTTGACTACACGCGCACCTTGCTGGAGTCTGCGCGCACGCTGCTCACGCTGCTAAACGACATTCTTGATCTGGCCAAAATCGAGTCCGGGAAGATTGTGCTGGAGTCCATGGAGATCGACCCTGCTCAGATCATGACGCGCACCCGCGATCTGTTCGCACAAAGCGCAAGCGACAAGGGTTTGCATCTTGACAGCACATGGTATGGGCCCAAGGTGCACTACCTCGCCGACCCCTACCGTCTGACTCAAATGCTTGCCAATCTGGTGGGCAACGCTGTCAAGTTCACGGCACACGGTGCGATTCAGATGGAGGCGCGTGAGCTGGCGTGCAGTGCGCAGGAAGCGACGCTGGAGTTTTCCGTCATTGACAGTGGAATCGGTATTGCACCAGACCACGTTGCCAAGTTGTTTCAAACATTCACGCAAGCCGACAACTCCACCACGCGCACCTACGGTGGCTCGGGTCTGGGCTTGTCCATCGTTCGCACGCTGTCAAACCTGATGGGAGGAGATGTGGGCGTGCATAGCCGATTGGGTGAAGGGTCTCGTTTTTGGTTTCGCATCCACGCGACGCGGGTCGAGGAGCCCGGTCACAGCACTATGGCGAGTCTTTATGCCTCGGTACCAAGCGACCCTGCTGGGTTTGCCGCCATAAACGCTCATGTGCTGGTCGCCGAAGACAACACTGAAAACCAACGCGTGATTCACGCCATGCTCGGCCTGCTCGGCGTTACTTTTTTAATGGCAGAGAACGGACAACAAGCGGTCGATGCCGCTACGCAAAATGCGGGCACCGAACTGATTTTGATGGACCTGCAAATGCCGGTGCTCGATGGCTATGACGCGACCCGCAAAATACGCCATTGGGAGGCGCAAACCGGGCGCAAGCGCATCCCCATCATTGCCCTGACGGCGAATGCATTTGCTGAGGATCGCAAGCTCAGTTTGGATGCTGGAATGGATGATGTGTTGGTCAAGCCGGTCGAGCTGACCAGCCTGCATGTCATGCTGACACAGTGGCTTCCTGCGGGGGCGCGTACCGACCAACATCAGGCTCCGATCGCACGCGTTGAAAGGCCGGTGGATGGTGCACAGGTCGTAGCCCTGCTGTCAAAAATCATACCCATGCTCGCACGCAACGAGTTCAAAGGAATTGCCCGATTCAAGGAACTACAAGAAGCCGTGGCCGACACCATTCTGGCCGAGGAGATAGGCAAAGCAGCTCCGCATCTGCGGAACTTTCGCTTTGACCTGGCTTTGGAAGTCCTGCAACGGGTGATTGCCAAACACAAATGGAGATTGGAATATGACCAGGAAAAAGCCCGAGATTCTGCTGGTTGACGATGATCCGACCAATTTGCAGCTACTGAGCGTTGCGCTGGCCAACGACTTCAAACTTTTCATCGCCCATTCCGGGGCAATGGCCCTGCAGGTGGCATCGCGCTCGCCGCCCGATCTGATCTTGCTCGACGTCATGATGCCTGAAATGGATGGTTTTCAAGTCTGTAAGCGAATCAAGGCCAATCCCGCGTTGCGGGACATTCCCGTGATCTTTCTCACTGCGTTGAACGACAGCGAGTCCGAAAACACCGGGCTGTCCCTGGGGGCGGTCGACTACATCACCAAACCGATAAAGGTGGAGATTGCGCGGCGGCGGATCTCGAATTTACTGGAGCGTGAAAAGTTGCGCCATGAGGTGGAGGCGTATCGGGACCATCTCGAAGAAAAAGTGGCGGCTCGCACGGTGGCGCTTTCCATAGCAAAGGAAGCGGCGGAAGCCAGTCACCGTGCCAAAACTCATTTCCTGAACAATATGACGCACGAACTGCGAACGCCCATGATGATCATCATGGGTTACACGGAAATGACCCTGATCAACACGACCGATCCTGACCAGCTTGAAAACCTGGGCAAGGTGAAACAGGCGGCCGAGCAGCTTTTGCTTTTGATCAACAACCTTGTGGACATCACCGCAACAGGGGCAGGTGACGGTCGAGGTCCAGATGGTTGAGCAGACACCCACCGCTGTTTCACTTCGCTTCACGGTGCACGACACCGGAAAGGGCATTGCGCCAGCCGATCAAACCCGGATATTTGAACTCTTTGAGCAAGGCGATGGCTCGTCCACACGGCACCATGGTGGGACCGGTCTGGGGCTCGCACTGTGTCAACAGTTAGTCGAACTGATGGGCGGAAAATTCGGAATAAAGAGCCAACTGGGTGTGGGTTCTGCTTTTTGGTTCAGTGTGACGCTGCAAAAGCCCACGCCTTCGTCGCCTGAGCCCCAAAAAACAATCGTCAGGGCTAAGGGTGCCTAGAAGCCCAACGAGGCCAGCAGGTCATCCACATCGCCTTGTGCCAGTGCGGCATCGTTGGCTTGGGGGCCTTGCAACT
>JBAWYQ010000294.1:0-4226 GCA_037143475.1 Burkholderiales bacterium
CGGAAAGGTCCGACAACGCAGCGATACGTATGGGCACACCCGTCAAGCTGTCGCCCCGAAGTGCGTCGAGCGCGGTTGCGCGGACGATAGGACTGGCCTCGGAATCCGCGATGACGGCAACCAGTGCTTCAGCGGCAGTAGCTTTGCCCGCTCTGTAGCCGGCGAACGCCTCACCATAGTGAGGGCCCTGTTGCCGTTTGGCGCCATACCACTGCGCCACCTTGCCCGCAGCCCACTCGGGCGTTTCTTTGGTGTGGCAAGTGTTGCAGGCGTTGGGAGAACCAGTCTTGGCCGACAGGTCCGGTCGTGGAACCCGCAGACTATGGTCCGGACGGCTCTGAATACCCATATAGACCCTGGCCGGCATATGGCAGCTCACGCACTGTGCACCAGGCGAGCCTGTTACATGGAAGTGATGGATGGGTGAGTCGTAGCTTCCAGCCGCACTGGGGAACGCCGCATTTCTCCGGCTGGCATGGCACTGCAGACAAAGAGCGTTGCCCGGCTGACGTAGCTTGCCGGTGTGGGGGTTGTGGCAGTTGGTACAGGTCACCCCCATCTTGAACATTTTGCTCTGGCGAAACGAACCATCCACAAAGACTTCCTCGGTGCTTTGTTGGCCGTCGGCGTGGTACAGGCCATCGCGCAAAACGCCGGGCAGAAAATGGTCCATCAGTGGTTGCCCTGGCATACCCGTCGCAGACAGTTCGCTGCGCCGGGAGTGACATGGCGTGCAGATTTCCTGGGACGCACGCGGGTCGCTTGGGTGGGGCCGGACGGTCAGCCCCATGGCACCCGCTGCGATCAACTTGGGCCTGTCCGTCTCGTTGGCCGCGGCCCATTTGACATGGGCTTCGCCCGGCCCGTGGCAGGCCTGGCAGGACACATTGGGTTCCTTCCATCGGGAGTCAAACGAATCAGTAACCGCGTCATACCGTCTCTCAAATGCCGTGACGTGACAAACGATGCACATGGTGTTGGCGGTTTGGTAACGACCGGTCCAGTGCAACACATCCCCAGGCGGTGTTTTCTCGTTGGGTCGCAGGTGGTACCACTGCTTCTTTTGATCATCCCAGGCAACCTGCAATGCTTGCAAGCGTCCACCTGGCATCTCAATCAAATACTGCTGCAAGGGCTCCACGCCAAAGGTGTACTTGATTTCAAAATCAATTAACTTGCCCGTAGTGCCATCGGTGTTCACAAAGAATTGATCTCCGCGTTTGAAGAAGCGCGAGGTCACACCTGCGTGCTTGAGCTGCCGCCCGTCAAAAGCCCCGCGCACGCTTGTGGTTGTGGCCACGGCCATGGCGTGGGCATGGTGGGAGGTACTCCAGTCACGCGCCTGCTCGGCATGACATGACAAACAGGTGTCGTTGCCAACGTAGGCAATGCGTTCAACGCTTGAGCGCTGCGCGGGCACCGTAGCGGCGGGCTTTGCGCCAGGTACTGGTTCTTGAAACTGCAAGGCTACGCCACCCACCAGCACAGCCAAGCAGATAGCCAACGCGACCCACCATTTCTCCACCCTCATGTGGCAGCCAACGCTTCAGCAGTCAAGGCGCAATCTTGCGCTTCAGCGCCTGTGCAATTGGCTTCGGCAAATTGGCCAGCGACTGCAAAATGTGTGGCAACACACGCAGCTTCAATCCGGCCAAGGTCGGAGGCACAATGGCCTCAATAAGGTGAGGTCCGGGTGTACGCAGCGCATGCTCGAAAGCTGCCACAAACTCTGCGGTAGTAGTGGCGCGGCGCGACGTCACACCCATGCCTTCACCCAGGCGCACAAAATCTAGTGGCGGAGTGCTCAGGTCTAGCTGTGCTTTGGCTTTCTCCCCAACGTTGCCGGCACCTACGCGCTGCAGTTCGATGTTGAGAACGGCATACGCCCTGTTACTGAAAATAATGTTGATGACATCGAGTTTTTCGCGCGCCATGGTCCAGAGTGCCTGGATGGTGTACATGGCAGATCCGTCGCCTTCCAGCGCAATCACCTTGCGGTCGGGGCATGCAATCGCCGCGCCAACCGCGCTGGGCAAGCCCTGCCCAATTGCGCCGCCGGTTATCGTGATCACATCATGGCGGGGCGCCCCAGCGGTGTACATGGCGAGCATCAAGCCCGAGGTAATGGCCTCGTCCACGATGATGGCGTTCTCGGGCATCAGTTGCCCAATGGCCTTGCAGACTTTGTCAGCCGTGAATTTGCCTCTGGGAATACCCGGGCGCTTCAAAGTCTGCAGCACTGGCACAGCCGTTTCGGCACCGACCGCCTTGGAGAGTTTGCCCAGGCTGCCCAGCACATCTTGTTTGAACGACGCCAGTTCCAACAACTGGCAACCCTCTGGCACGAGGTAACTCTTCTTGCCAGGATAGGCAAAGAACGCGACCGGTGCTTTGACGTCTACCAGAATCAGATTGTTTAACCCCGTCAATTGCACGGAAGCCAACTCGGCCAGGTAAGCCAGGCGCTCGACTGGCGGCAATCCTGCACCGCGCTCCAGGCGAGTGGGGAAAACCTCGGAAAACAACTTGGCCCCGGTCTTGGCTGCAATGCGCGCCACCGCCATTAGCGCAGGCGCGCGCAGAGCGCGGCCGCCCAGCAAAATGGCCGTTTTGCCTCCACCCTGTAGTGCTGCAGCAATGGCCGCCACAGTGGCGTCGTCCGCCATGGGGGGCGGGGAAATTTTGGGCGCGGGCATGGGCACACCGCCCTCGCCCCAGGACACATCGGCCGGCAGGATGAGGGTGGCTACCTGCCCGGGCGGGCCCATGCAGGCTGCAATGGCCTCGCTCGCGTCCTGGCATAGGCTCTGCGTGGTTTTGGATGTGCGCACAAAGCCAGGCGACACGTTGCGGGCGACCGTTTCAATGTCTGACTGCAACTGTGAGTCGTACTGCGTGTGGTAGGTGGCGTGGTCTCCCACGATGTTCAGAATGGGAACTTTGCCCTTACGTGCATTGTGCAAGTTGGCCAATCCGTTGCCGAGCCCGCAGCCCAAGTGAAGCAATGTAGCAGCGGGCTTGTCGGCCATGCGGGCATAGCCATCTGCCGCGCCTGTTGCCACGCCTTCGAACAGCGTGAGCACGGCCCGCATTTCAGGCGCGGAGTCAAGGGCGGCCACGAAGTGCATTTCAGATGTGCCGGGGTTGGAAAAGCAGGTGGTGATACCTGCATTGACCAGCGTTTTAACGAGGGCAGTTGCGCCGTTGGACATGGAAGTCTCCTTAATTCTTTTGTTGGGTTACTTTTAGTTGATGGAGCGCGCCGCAGCGCGTGCCGTGAGAATGCAACCGGGCAGGAAGGTGCCTTCCAATGAGCGCTTGCCCGACGCACCGCCGCCACCAAAGCCCGCCGCCTCTCCCACACAATACAGACCTGACATGGGCTGGCCATTTGCATTCAGCACGCGGCTTTGCAGATCGGTCTGCAAGCCACCCAGGCTCTTGCGCGTGATGAGTTGGGTCTGGACAGCCATGAAGGGGCCAGCCCCAGGCATCTGCAGCGGTGCCGGTTTGCAGGTGCGCATCTTGTCCGGGCCCCAGTGGCGGGCGTGTTCAATCCGGCGAATCTGCTCGTCGTTGACCACTTTGTCACCGAGCACAAAGTTGGCATCAAATGCGTCTGCTGTCTGCTGCAGCACTTCGGCGCGAACATCGTTGGTACCCGCCAGTGCGTTCATCTTGGCTGCCAGTCCTGCCAGCGTGTCGTCCACCAAGAAATGCCGGCTCTCAGAAACCATTTGCTTCACCAGCCGATGGTTGCCAAACAATGTTTCCTTCACAAACATCAACAACTGGTGGTCACGAATGCGCTGGTTGTGTTCTGCGCCCGACAGCGCCAGCTCTTTGATGGCAATGCGCCAGTTCAGCAGGTGCCAGACATAAGGCTTTTCTTGCGCGGCCACGCGCTGGCACAGCGTGTGGGTGTCAAAGCCCACCACCAACGGCTCGGGACCGATGCGCCGCCCAGTGTGGTCCAGCCACAGTGCCGACTTCATGGGAATGATGGACAGGCCATGGCCTTCATAGTGCGGTTTAGGATGGGGCACTCCAGCGGCGTAGTTCCACATTTCGCCGGCATGCGTTATTTGCCCACCCAACCCGGCAACGAGGTGGTGCAGCTTGCCATTGGCATACGGGTGCGCGCCGTTGAGCATGGTGGCGGGCATAGGGCGGCTCTTGATCCAGTTGGCACGCGCCTCCTCAATGCTGCCGTTGATGCCGCCCAT
>JBAWYQ010000295.1:0-4212 GCA_037143475.1 Burkholderiales bacterium
TCGACGCCTGCATCGACTCCTGCATCGACTCCTGCGTCGGCGCCCGCTGCGGTCTTGGCGGTTGCTTCTGCGCCTTTACCAGCGATAACGGCATCCGCAGCCACTCCACCCCAGGCAGTACGAGCGACTGCGTCGGCTCCGCAAGCTGTCGCCTCTCAGCCGGTTGCCGCACTGCCCCGGGCTTCGGCACCTGTAGCGGTAGTTGCATCGCCGAACACCATGGCGATGGTTGATACGATGAAACAGGCTGCTCCAAAACCGGAACCAGCGGCAAAGCCCGCCCAGAAAGCCAAGGCGGTTGAAGTGGAAAAACCTCAAAAAGCATCGCCAAAAGTGAAGCCCGTGAAACCCGAAAAACCGGCGAAGCCTGAAAAGCCTGAAAAGTCTGCAAAACCCGCAAAAGTGCCAACCAGCGTGTTGGATAAACCCTATTTCGTTAATGTCGGACTGTTCGCAGTAACCGAGAACGCCGAGCGCGCCCACGCAAAATTGCTGGAAGCCCAACTGCCGTCGATGCTCAAGGAACTCAAATCGACCAAGGGCCCGCAGACCCGTGTGCGTGTGGGGCCATTTGACAGCAAGCAGGACGCGCAAGAAGCCGTTGAGAAAATCAAGGCCCTACAACTCGACGCCATCATCGTCCAACCTTAATTGAAAGGACAATTCCTTGTCGAGTGTGGGAACGTGCGGTTGGTTGTACGCCACCAAACGTGGCTAAACACTAAACCGGTAATTCCCCTTGCCGCTGCTCTTGGCCGCATACATGGCATGGTCGGACACCTTCAAGAGCACCTCACGAGTAGTGCCATCGCGGGGATAGATGGCGATTCCTATGGATGCGCCAATCTTGATCTCTACCCCCTCAAGCTGGCAGGGCTCACCAATGCTTTGCACAATCTTTTCTGCAACGGCCGCAATCATCGCCTCGTCGGTCACGTCATGCAGCAAAACGACGAATTCGTCACCCCCCAGGCGTGCCACCACATCGGTTTCGCGGACTGTCTTTTTGAGTAACTGCGCGACGTGGATGAGCAAGACGTCCCCTATGTCATGGCCGAAGCTATCGTTGACTTTCTTGAATCCGTCCAGATCCAGAAACATGATGGCAAACTTTCGCTCCGCACTGACTGCCCGTTCAAGTGCCTGCTCCACCTGGTCATTCAGACTCAACCGGTTGGGCAAACCCGTCAGCGTGTCTTGGAGAGCAAGTACGCGGATTCGCTCTTCGGCCTTCTTGCGTTCGGTGATGTCGATGTAGCTGGTGACAAATCCGCCACTCGGAATGGGCGTACCGCGGACTTCCAGCCACTGTTCACCGGGGCGCGATCGTTCAATGCGGTGCGCAGTAAAGTTGCGGGCCCGCTCGGTGATCTGAGCGGTCAGTTCTTCCACGTCACCGGTGCCATATTCACCCCGGTTGGCATTGAAACGGATAAGGTCCTCGAAGTGCGTTTCACTACTGTCAAAAAGATGGGCAGGGAGCTCCAGCAGCGTCTTGAACTGATCGTTGCAGGCGGCCATTTTCAAATCGGCGTCGAACAATGAAATCGCACCCGGAAAATTGTCGATGATGGTCTTCATGACGTCGCGTTGGCGTATCAGTTGTTCCTCAGTCTTCTTGGCGTCTGTTACGTCGGTATAAATCGTCACAAACCCGGAAATCGCGCCGCCAAATTTGAACGGAAAACCTTCTACTTGTATCGTCCCGCCGCCGGTCAGGTGCCGTTCAAACCGATGCGACTCAAACTTCTTCGCCAGCACCACCTGCGCTTCAACTTTGGCTTCAGGGTCACCGGGACCATACTCGCCACGCTCTGCGTTGTAACGTATGAAATCTTCAAAGCGCGCGTAGCGGTAGACCAGTTGCTGTGGAAAATCCAGAATTTCCTGGAATCGGCGATTCCACAGCACCAGCCGAAGGTCTTTGTCGATGACGCTCACACCCTGTGGCAAAACATCCAGCAAAGACTGCAACTGTGTGATCACTTCTTCGCGTTCGGCTTCCACGCGCTTTTCACGCGTGATGTCCTGAAAAGTCCCTGCAAACACCAGCACACCCGACTCCCTGCGCAGCGGCGCACCCCGCACAACCATGGCCGCGTGCTCGACCGCCTTGTTATCCACCTTGACTTCCAGACTGAACTCAAGCTGCTGGTCGGTGGCATGCTCCAATGTTTTCTGAAGCCTGCGCCGCTCCGTGTCGGACAGAGCATCAAACAAGCTGGACGGGCGGGACGAGCCGGCCACCGAGTGAAGCAGTTCGAGTGACGCCGGCGGCAGGAGCATGGACTGTGCCGCCGTATTGAACTCCCAATAACCGACACGGCCGATACGCTGAATCAGCTCCAATTGAAGGCCATCGCTGCATGTTTCGCAGTCCTTTTTATCCATACAGTCTCTCTGGCGTTGTGCAGTGGTTCTATTGTCAGCACAGTTTCATCACGTTCCCACAATAGAGCGGTCAAGAAATTTAGCGCAACTTTAAGCCGCTCGGAACCAGCCCACCATAAAAAACACTCCCAATGAAAGAGCCACGCTACTCGTCGTGCAGTCGAGGAGTGGACTGTCCCTCAGCCAGCTCACCGGTATCGGGGTCAATCCAGTCGGCCACGCCCAATTCGTCTTCAGCCTCTTCCAGAGTCTCGCCGGGCTCGGACGTCTCTTCGCCTGCCGATTGCATGTCGGCCAGTGCCAACTCCAGACTCTCGAACGGCCCGAACTCCTGCTTGCCTTCGGGGTCCTGCCAGTGGTAGCCATCGGGCCGCAGAACCACTTCGCCCATTTCGACCTCATCGCCCTCTTCCATCAATTCGTCGTCATCCCGCAGGGGTTCCTGATTCACCAGGGTGACTGCTTTTGCCTTGTTCGTCATGCTGATTCTCCAAATGTGACCGGGGTCAATGGCTTGATGCTACGCCCTTGTAGGTCGCAATGTTTGACCTCGGACAAATGATGCATTGACCGGCGATGCAGAAAAAAGATCACGCCAACGTCACGCTCTCAAACACCGGATGCAAAGCGTCAACCCAAACGTCCACTTCAGCTTCTTCAACCGACAAGTGGGCCAGGCAGGCCGCCCCAGACGCAACCCACTCGCGTTGGGCTTTTGCACCTTCATGCAAAGCGACCAGATGCTCGGCAACCAGAGCCATCGCAACCAATGTCCGAACCTCCGGTATCGCATGGGTGTCTTGCAAAATGGTGAAATCATGGTGCATCCGCACGGCCTGATAAATGGGAGTCGGTAGCCTCCAGGTCCGCGCCACCAGAGCCCCCACCACCGCATGATCGGTCTTGTGGGCAGCGTTTTCAGTCTCGGTGAAACTGCGGTCCTGACGGGCAAGTGCCTCAGTAAGCGTGCCTGCATAACCCCGCACGCCCTGCATCAAGATTGGAATGCCCACATGGCAAAACAAACCGCAGGTGTACGCCAATTCAGCATCAACACCATACAACTGGCGTGCGATGTGGGCCATGCCCAATGCGCGGCGGGTGGAGGTTTCCCAAAAGTGTTCCAGCAGCGGCGAGCTAACCTTGATCGAATTGCGCATCAAAAAGGCTGTTAGCAACTTCTCGGTCATCCGCATGCCCAACAAGCCTAACGCTTCGCCCACCGATGTCACAGGGCGTGAGCGCGCGTAATACGGGCTGTTGGCGGTGCGAATAAGCGACGCAGCCATTGCGACATCGCGCCCGGCGATGTCTGCAACCGTTTGCGGGTCCGGATCTGCCTGGTCCATCTCGACGCGCAGCGCCATCAGTAACTCCGGGCACGGAGGAATGACGATGTCTTTGAGCGGCCCGGACGCCAGCGCGCGATCGAGTTCGCGGTCTGTATCTACCTTGTTGATGCCCTTGGCTGGCTGGGTCTGCATACCTGATTCCGGTCAATTTATGAACTTGACCCCATTATTGCCTCGTTCAATGTCACGTTCCGCGACATGGGACAGAAGATTGGCAATTAGAGGGCGCGAGTCAAAGTAATGAGGAGATGAACGATGGTGGCTAACAGTATTTGGCAAAACCAAAAGGCCAGGACCCTGACCGACAAAACTCCGGGTTCAAGACTAGGGTTGACAAAATAGATGACGGCTTAAGAGTCCAATCTACTTGGCCGTTGGGGCGCTTGCGGGTATTGGTGACCGGCAGCTATATGGCAGTCCAGTGCACTGCCAATCAGGAGCCGCTCGACAAATTCGGCATCGTGCCCAT
>JBAWYQ010000296.1:0-4207 GCA_037143475.1 Burkholderiales bacterium
CCAGCATGGACCGGGTAGACGCCTCATCGGCCACATCGATCAGCACGACTACGAACTCGTCGCCCCCGATACGGGCCAGCGTATCCCCTTCGCGCAGCGATTGCTTCATGGCCGTCGCCACGGCAACCAGCAGTTCATCACCCACCTGATGTCCATGGCAATCATTGACGGCCTTGAAACCATCCAGGTCCAGGTAGACCACGGCAAGCCGCTCGTCTCGCCGTTGTGCCTGATTCAGGGCTTGCTGCAAGCGATCTGCCAGCAACACCCGATTGGGCAGTCCGGTCAGTGCATCGAAATGTGCCATGTGCTCGAGCTGGTGCTCGTGCTGCTTCTGCTCGGTAATGTCAGACAGCAGGGCTACGTAGTTGCGAATGCTCGCGTCCTCACGGCGCACCGCGCTGATCGTGAGTTGCTGCATGTACTCCTCTCCATTCTTGCGCCGGTTCCAGACTTCACCGTCCCAATACCCCTTCTCGATCAGGTCAATCCACATTTTTTCGTAGAAGGCCGTGCCTTGCCGGCCCGACCTCAGAATACGAGGGTTGCGCCCAACCGCTTCCTCACGCGGGTAACCGGTGATCCGGGTGAATGTGTCATTGACGTCAACGATGGTCCCTCGCGCATCCGTGATCGCGATGCCTTCTCGGGCATGCGAGAAAACGCTGGCTGCCAGCTCGAGTCGCTCCTGGGCAAGTTTCAGGGCGGTGATGTCGCGCATCGCGACCTGGATGGCCGGTGCTCCATCGTAAACAATGGGCGTGGCCTGCACCTCCACGTCGATAGCGGTGCCATCCAGTTTGACAAACTTTTCTTCGATGCGCGGCACCGCGGTGCCTTCGGTTGTTTGCTGGTTCACCCGGGCGATGGCAACAGTGCGATAGTCAGGATGAACGAACTCCATGAGCGGCCTTCCCAGCAGATCCTGCGCATCGGTGGCGCCCATCATGCGCTGGGTCGAGGGATTCGCATAAATGATTTTTCCGCCCCGGTGAACGGCAATGGCCTCAGGCGTCCAGTTGATCAGCGTGCTCAGTCGTAACTCGCTTTCACGCAGTGCACTTTCAACTTTTTTACGCGCCGAAATGTCGCGTGTAACGGACAGCAGGCACTGCTCGCCTTGCAGAGTAATGGCATGGGCCGACATCAGGCCATCCATCGTGTGACCATCTTTGGCGAGGAAGGTGATTTCGAGGTTGTCGCACCCTCCATCGCGCTTCACACAATCGGCCATGCGCTGGCGATCCGCCGGATTGGCCCACAGATTCAACTCCACGGAGGTTTTACCAATGACCTCTTCGCGGGTCCATCCGGTGATGCGCTGAAAGCCCTCGCTAACGTCGATGTAACGTCCGTCCTCCATGCGGGTGATATTGACCGCATCGGGACTGATCATGAACGCGGTGCGGTAACGATCTTCACTCTCCAGCAGCAAGACTTCTGCCTGCTTGCGCTGGGTGATGTCCTGCAGGGTACCCTGCAACAACGCAGGCTGGCCCAGGGCGTCCATCTGCACCTTGCCCCTTGCGCAAACCCATCGCTCCTGCCCATCGCTGTGGCGTCTGATGCGGTACTCGCGGTCCAGCATGGCGCGTTGAGAAACAATGCTGTCCTGATGGGACTGAAAGGCCGAGCGGTCAGGTTCACTGACCAGCGACAGCCAGTGCTGCATATCCCGGGGATAAGCGGCGTCGATACCCAGGATGCTGTCAAGAACCCGGGAACCGGTCCACCGAAGGGTCCGCAGGTCAAGAGAAAAATGGCCCAGGTTGGCAATTTCCTGTGCTTCGTCGAGGGAAATCTGATTGGCGCTCAGCGTTTCCATATCCCGGTCATTGCGTCGCCAGGCGCGGCCAACCTGCCAGCCGAAAATCAGGGTCACAAGGACAAACGCTGCGAGCAAACCCAGAATCAACACCACTTGGCGATGCCATTGCACCATGGCAACACCGCGTTCGATACCCACATTGATCGTAAAGCCGTACTTGGCGTTACGCCGGTACGAGTGCACTCGTTGAACCCCATCGATGCTATCGACGCCATTGAAGTAGGCACCCTGCACAGAGTCAATTTTCAAAGCTGCTTCAAAAGCCTTTGACAGGTGCCGGTCCCCCGCGGGCACAGCGATGAGCTGCGCGGCCGGATGCCTTGCGATGAGTCCGAGGTCAGTATCCCGCAGCGCAATCGAGTCGCCAGCGTTGAGCTCGATCCTGGCAAACATCGCTTCCAGCTCATCGATAAAGATGGAAGCATAGACCAACCCGCCAAAGGAGCCGTCGGGTCGGTTGATACGCCGCGCCATCACCCAGACCCGTTTTTCGGAGATCTTCCCGATCATCGGCTTGGCAATGACCAGCCCCGCCTGTGGGTCATCACGCAGGCGCCGAAAGTAATCGCGGTCGGAAATACTGGTCGGCGGCAGGGGAATCCCTGCTCCGTAAATGACCTCGCCCCGTGCATTGGTGGCCCTCAGCAGGTTCAGCCGCGGATTGCGCGCCTGCAGGCGCACCATGAATCCGGTTACTGCACTCGGGTCCGGCACGCCGCTGCGAAGCTGCCGGGCAATTTCATCCGTGGATGCCAGCAGGGCGGATTCGACCGTGTCGACGACACTTTCAATGGTTTGTTCGACCGAACGCGACAGGTTCTGGGTTGTACTGACTGCGCGCAACTCAGCCTCGCGGCGCAAATACTCCAGAGATAGCAGCGACGCAGCAATGACCATGCACATGACAACTGCCAAGCCACCGTAAAACAATCGGTGACTACGCCCCATCCGGGCAACTGGAGTCATTGAACCGCCTGTACCTGCCCCAGCCATTGCTCAATCTCCTGAATCAGCGCATCGGTCGCCACGGTCAAGGCACGCACGCCCCCGGCGGCATCCTGGCTCGTGGCGGGGCGTTGCACCACAAAGCTGCGCTGCGCCACCAGGCGCTCAACGCCACCGTCGGACTGGGCCAGCGTGGCGCGCATGCGTACCAGACCGCTACTGTGCTCGACAGCATCAAACCAGTGGCTGAATTCGTCCAGTTCCAGGTGCAGGGTCATGGCCGGCTTGGCAGCGCCTACACCCTGCGCGGCTTGCAGCACGGCGCGTCGCACGCCCAACTGCTCACGCAGACGCTGGCGCACCAACTGAGCGGGCGCCATGCTCCAGCGCGCCAGCGCGTAGGGCCGCAACTGCTGGGCATCGCTGTAGCCCAGTCGGTACAGTACGGCAGTGGTATCCAGCGCAACGGACGACTCCACGTCGGCAAGTACCAGCGCGGGCAAGGGAGCCATGCGGTCACTGCTAACGGCGGCTGTAGCGCCCGGACCAAAGTCAAACACCGCGGCACGCGGCTGGGGTTGCAGCTGCGCACAGGCCGTCAGGCCCAAAGCCATCAAGCAAAACAGGGCTCTAGCCCCCGTGGAATGTGCGCTAACAGCTATTGATTTCATAGCGATCCTCATTTTGCACGCAGTGCGTTGGGGCAGGCGATAGGTCACAAAAGTGGTGAGCATGGTGATCGATCTCATCGTTGGCCAGGTGCCACAAAGCCGGGCTCGCCCGGTCCGGGCACGGACACTCCATTACCCAGCAGCAATGCCTGCGGGTTGTCGTTGACTGACTCCGCCGCACGGCCAATGTGGCGCACGGTGCGCGCTGCGTCATCTATTGTGCGGCTCAGACGGGGTGCCAGTGTGGTGTTGAGCGTTTGCCCAGTAGCCATCAGCGTGTTGCTGCCCTGCTCGATCTGGTCTAGCGTGCCGCCAGGCTCGCTCATGCGGTCCGACATGCGCTTGAACGAGTCAGACGATTCGCCGACCGAATCGGCACTCTGGCCCAGCCGGTCCGACGTGCTGTGCAGGCTCTTGAGGGTGGCGCCTGCCTCTTGCACCAGCGCAGGCAGGTTGGCCTGATTGGCGTGCTGGGCGAATTGACTGATGTTGGCGGCAGCTTGTCCCAGGTTGCCCACCGCATCCATCAGCTTCTTCTGGTTCGGCGCGGCCAGTAGCAGACTGACGCGTTGGGTGACTTCGTCAAGCTGGGTCAGCAACCCGGCCCCCTGGTCCGACAAGCGCGAAATCAGGCTGGCTCGCATGGGGATGCGTCCCGGTTGGTCATCATTGCTTGCCAGCACGGCCGACGATGGCCCGGCATCGTCAAGTTGAATAAAGGCCAGCCCGGTCACACCCTGAAAGCCCAGCGTGGCAAAGGTCG
>JBAWYQ010000297.1:0-4190 GCA_037143475.1 Burkholderiales bacterium
ATCATGAAGTCCCGCGCTGCCACAGCGCGTGCAGATTCAACGCGTGCAAGGTGTGCCTGGTAAGCCGCAACGCCGCTGGTCACCATCAGAAGGGCAATGGCAGCGCTGCCGAAGGCAACGCCCCAGCGGTTGCGCGTCACGAACTTGCGACTGCGGTACCACAAGCTGTCGGGCTTCGCCAGCACGGGCTGTCCGTCTAGCCAGCGTTGCAGGTCATCGGACAAGGCAATGACCGTGCTGTAGCGTTCTTCGGGCTGCTTCTTCAGGGCCTTCAGAACGATGGTGTCCAGTTCGCGCGCCAGACCTTTGCCCAGTAAGTTGATTACGCCATGCTGGCATTGGCTGGGCGGTTTGGACTCCTGGGTGCGCACGGCTTGATCGATTTCACTGGGGTTAGCGCCTTGAAAGGGGCGCTCCCCGGCCAACAACTCGTATAGCAGCACACCTAGTGCCCAGGTGTCGGTTGCAGTGCTAATGGGTGCGCCAGTGATTTGCTCTGGTGCTGCGTAAGAAAGCGTGAGGCTGCGCCCTTCGTGGCGGGTGAGGTCGCTTTCCTCGACATGCTGTGTTGGGGTCTCCAGCAGTTTGGCAATACCAAAGTCCAGCAACACCGCCTTGCCTTCGGGGGTGACCAGCACGTTGCCGGGTTTGATGTCGCGGTGAATCACCAAATTGGCATGGGCGTATTGCACGGCAGTGCAAACCTGCTGAATGAGGGCAACGCGGGCCTTTGCATCGAGCAGGGCCGTGCGGGCATACGCCGTAATGGACTGCGCACCGCCGATGTATTCCAGCGCCAAATAGGGTTGCCCTATGTCGCTAATGCCTGCGTCGTAGATACTGGCAATATGGGGGTGATTGAGCGCCGCCAGAATATCGCGCTCTCTGGCAAAACGCTCCAGCAGAATGCGACTTTGATCGTAAATTGTTGGTAGCTTAAGCGCCACTTCACGCTTCAGACTGCCGTCCGTGCGGTCAGCCAACCACACCTCGCCCATGCCGCCTTCACCCACGCGTTGTTTCAAGCGGTAGGGGCCGATGATTTCGCCGGGTTGATGGGGCTGCTGTTGGAGAGCCTGTGTCTGGAACTGTTCAATCCCTTGGAGCACTTGGTCTACCTGCAAAGCTGCCTTCGGGTTCAGCATGCCTTCCAGAATTGGCACCAAATCGGCGAATTCCGCGCCCAAGCCCCGTAGCCACGGGATTCTTTCTGCTTCGGGTAACTCCAATGCTTGATCGAGCAAGGGCGACAGGCGGCGCAGGGTCTGCGTGTTGAGCGTTCTGATAGTGGCGGCCTGGGGATCGAATGACATAGTCGTTCTCTAGTTCTCAATTATTCAGTACGCCGATAGTTGCAGAATCCGGCCAATTCACCAGAGAATCAATTTTTCAGCACACCGGCCAGAAGCAAGCGGGCTTTTTCCCAATTGCGTCGCACAGTTCGCTCGGAGATTCCAAGGACGTCAGCAATTTCGGGCTCAGTCAGGCCGCCAAAGTAGCGCATCTCCACTATCTGGGCCAATGCGGAGTCGGCCTTGGCCAGCACTTCCAGTGCCTCATGAACCCGCACCACATCGTCCTCGGGCATTCCGAGCTTTTCCTGTAGGGAAGTGTCCAGCACCAGATGGTCCGCATCACCGCCGCGGCGCTCCGCAGATCGGGCGCGTGCAAAGTCCACGATGACCGAGCGCATGACGGTGGATGCGTACGTGAAGAAGTGCTTCTTGTCTTCTATCGGAAGTGACTCCAGGCCCACCAGCTTCAGGTAGGACTCGTGAACCAGGGAAGTTGTATCCAGAAGGGTGAACTGCTGATGCTGTCGCAGCCTGGAGCGTGCAAGCCGACGCAAGTCGTCATACAGCAGGCTAAATGCCTGTTGGGCTGCCTGGCTATCTCCGCTGCGCGCAGCAGCCAGTAACATCGTAAGGTCGTCCATGGTCTTCGCCCCTCCCTTGGAGCGCAATTGTGCCGTGGGAGTTCTGGCTTTGCAATTGCATGACTCTGTTCAACCACACTTGGGTAGTAGTTGTTTTTCTGCGTTTGGGGTGAATTCGTTCATAGCGGGCTTCCCGACAATACAGGTCAGTGTGGGCGTCTGAACCCGCCTATTGCCGTGACGGCTCTTCTTCCAGGTCACGATGCCCACCAGTAAGCAGCACACCACAAAGTTGCCCGCAAACACCAGCGCCATCTGCTGGTTGTGAATGACCAGCAAGCCGTAAAGGATACCTGTGAGATGGGCGAAGGCAAAGTAACCCCATGTCATGCGTGACACGGACTTAGCCCCGTTTTCGCACTTCCAGGCCGCGATGAGCTGGGGAATGTAGGCCACTATGCGACCACCATTGGCTGCAAAGAAGGCCCAGGTCACGATGTCGGTGATGTGTTCAGTCATGGCAGCACTCCGTGGGTTTGTGCCTTGATGTACGGGCTTCTGCGGCGAATCCGGCCATCTTTCGCCAAAAGGTCTTTTTTGAAAGGACCTGTCCGGTTTTGGCAAGACGCTGCGTACGTCTCGATGTGAATGATCTTTGTCACACATCCACGTACACAGGGGAAACATGATGCTTACAAACACTCGGAAAGAGTTGGCAGGTCCGCAGCACGGTCGCATATCGGTCGTTCTTGCAACGGCTCTGGTGACGGTTGGTGTCGGCGCAATGGCTTTGACATTTACCCCGACGGGCTTCCCGCCAAAGGTGGCTCTTGACCACTCGGTCTTGGACAACCCGGACCTATTGCCTGCGTCTAATCCGGCGCCCTTGGCCGTTGCTGCATACGACTGAGCTGTAGGAAACGCTATGAATATGCGTCAAATCTGCGCCAGTCTTATGGTGTGCGCACTCGTGGGTACATCGTCGTTGGGAGCCAATCAGGCCCATGGACAAATCCCGCATACCAGCGCGATGGGAACTTTCTCCCAGGCCATGGGGTACTACGAGTTGGGTAAATGGCCGGCCGCGTACGGAAAGTTTGCGGTGCTGGCTGATCACGGTGACGCGGATGCGGCGCGCATTGCACTCTTCATGCATCGCTTCGGACCGCGTTTGTATGGCAGCGCATGGGACGCGTCCGAGTACCAGCTTGAGCACTGGCTACAACTCGCCAGCCAACAGATGGAAAACAAGATCGGCGCCTTCAATAGCACCAATCTGTCTGAAAGTGAATTTCATGTCAGTGTTGCAGTGGAGTACTAGGCCAAGCAGTTTCAGAGTCGTTCTTTTAGAGATGCCTTCAACGCATGCAGCGGGACTTTATATTGGTCGCCCAACTGTGAATGTGTACCGTGAATAGCCTCCGCCTTTGCCATCCAGTGCCTGGAGCTGTCAATTTTCCCTAACGCAAGATCGACTTCTCCGTTGGCGACGTAAATCTCGGCCAAAACAGGGCTGCTCCTGAAATCCAAATGACTTTCGGCTAACAGCGCTGCACGCCTGAGCTTGGGCTGTGCTGCGGCGGGGTTTCCCATGGCGAGAGATGATCTGCCCGCAAGTTCGGCAGCCCGTGCCTCACGCAGTGTGAGAAATTTGGGTTCTGGGTCGCTGGATATTTGCTTCAAAACACGCTCGGCAACAGCCATTGCAGTCTGTGGGTCACCAAGGGCTAGAGCCAAGTCACCCCAATCAAGAAATCGACTCCAATCTGAAAAAGATTGGCGCTCATCGCCAACAATGCGCCCGACCTTTGCAAGAGCACCTCGAGCGTCGGCAAGGCGGCCCTCATTCGCAAGTGCGCGCACTTCCAAAAGACTTCTGGCCTCGGCTTCCTCTCTATTAGCGATCGCGCCCTCACGAATGACTTGATCAAAGTGCAAAAGGTCAGCCTGCCCATCAACGGTTCGCCCTAACTCGAACAACACGCCAGCCCGGCCCAGTAGCATGTTTGCATATTTGCGACCTTTCGAATTTGGCCCCATCAAGTCGAGTCCACTATCCAGTAGCGCAAGTCCTCCATCAATATCTCCGAGTCTGGCGAGTAGCACACCCTCCGCGCCCTGAACCACTGGCAAGAATGACGTATCACCCATTCCTTTAACACGTACGACTCGCGCGTGCGCGCTTCGCAATAATTCAAGACCCTGATCGGTTCTCGCCGATTCGAATAGCACCTGCCCCAGTCTATATTCCATCTGCACAGCATCAATATGGTTCTCGCCAGAAATCTTGAATGCGCGCTCAAGTCCCTCTCGA
>JBAWYQ010000298.1:0-4189 GCA_037143475.1 Burkholderiales bacterium
GCACCAGCGACAAGGCGGGGGTATCACAAATGCTCTACGTGCGCGATGTGACGCTCGAGACCGAAGTCGCACGCCTGAAAAACGAGTTTTTGACAACCGCTGCCCACGAATTGCGCACACCCATGGTCAGCATTTATGGCTATGCCGAGCTGCTGCTGAGCCGCGAGCTGGATGCGGCCAGCCGACAGGAGTGCCTTGAGGTGGTGTTCATGCAGTCAAAGGTCATGGTCTCCATCCTCAATGACTTGCTGGATCTGGCACGGATTGACGAACGCAGAGGCCGACATTTTGCGTTCGAGCCGGTCGATGTGCTGGCGCTGATCCATGCGGCAGCCAATGAGCTCACGCTGCCAGGCGGCCGTGTCAGGCCACAGCTGGAGCCACCACAAGCACCTTTCGCGGTATTGGTCGACCGCACGCAAACACAGAAGGCACTGGTGAACGTGCTGGTCAATGCCTACAAATACTCGGGTTCAGCCGGCAAAGTCCAGATTGCGGTGTTGCCGCCGGCAAGTTCGACCGATGCGCCACTGGTCGGCATCTGCATCACGGACCAGGGCATCGGTATGACGCCAGAGCAACTCGACCACGTCTTTGAGCGTTTTTACCGCGCCGACACCTCCGGCAACGTTCTGGGAACCGGGCTGGGCATGAGCATCGTGCATGAAGTGGTTACGCTGCACGGCGGCCGGGTGGAACTGAGCAGCCAACCCGGGGTGGGAACCTCGGTCACGCTGTGGCTACCAGCGTATCAAGGTCAGGCCGCCATGGCTTTGAACATTGACAACTAGTACGACATGCAACCGCTCGCGACTCCCTCTGTAAAAGTTACTCGATTCCTTCGAGCCTGGTCGGCCTGGCTTTTGCTAGCTGCCGGTTTGTTGACAACGGTCTTTGTCAGTCTCGAAGTCAAGAAAAACCTGGAGGCCGATGCGGCCGTGCGCTTTGCCCTGGTCAGCGATCAGGTGGCCGTCAAGGTCGGCGACCGGCTCGATGCCTATGCCCTGATTTTGCGCGGCGCAGCCGGGCTGTTTGCAGCCTGCGACACGGTTAGCCGGGCTGAGTGGCGCGCCTACGTCGATACCCTGCGCGCCCACCAGACCGTTCCTGGTGTGCAGGGCATCGGGTTTTCACAGGTCATCGCACCGGCGCAGCTGCCGCGCCACCTGGCCGGTGTGCGCGCCGAAGGATTCCCGCAGTACACGGTGCGCCCGCCCGGCGAGCGTGCGCTCTACACCTCCATCATTTACCTGGAACCATTTCGCGATCGCAATCTGCGCGCCTTTGGCTTTGACATGTTCTCGGAGTCGGTGCGCCGCGCCGCCATGGAACAGGCACGCGACGGTGGCGAGGCCAGTCTGTCCGGCAAAGTGGAGCTGGTGCAGGAAACCGAAACTGAAGTGCAGGCCGGCACACTGATGTATTTCCCGGTCTATCGCAACGGCGCCACAGTCCAGACAGCGGAGCAAAGGCGTGCGGCGCTGCTGGGCTGGACCTACAGCCCCTACCGCATGAAGGACCTGATGACCGGCATTTTGGCGGACTGGAGTGACGCGCATGGGAGCACTATCGACCTGCATATCTACGACGGCACAGAGCCGGCGGCGGGCGCTCTGCTGTTTGACAGCCAATCAGTTACACCGATCACCGATGCCCCGGCCGCGCGCCAGCAGCGCCGGGTGATCGACTTCCATGGGCGCCAGTGGCTACTCACGCTGGAGCCGACTCAAAGCCTGAGCTACACCACAGCCTGGGCCACGCTGGCTGGCGGCCTGGTGCTGAGCAGCCTGCTTTTTTGGCTGGTGCGCTCGCGCATCAACACCCAGGTCAATGCCAAACGGATTGCCGAGCGGCTGACGCAGGAGGTCCAGCAGTACGCCGACCAACTGAAAGTGATTTTTGCCCTTAGCCCGGACGGTATGGTGACTTTTGACGGCAGTCACCGGGTCCGCTACGTCAACCCGGCGTTTACGCAACTCACCGGACTGCTCCCCGGCACGGTGCTAGGCCAGGATGACAGCGAGTTTTCGCGCCGCCTGAACCCCTTGTGCCTGCCACGGGCGCGCTTGCCCGCACTGTCGGCGCTGGCTGGCAGCGGCCCGGTCACGCGGCACGTGATCGAGTTGGCCAACGCTGACCAAACGGTGCTGGAAGTCACCCTGCGCGAGTCGCACGCGCCCGGGGTTTCGCATATTTTGTATCTGAGTGACATCACCCACAAAACCGAAGTCGACCGCATGAAGAGCGAGTTCCTGGCCACTGCTGCGCACGAGCTACGCACCCCCATGGCCAGTATCTACGGTTTTGCCGAGGTCTTGCTGACACAGGAACTCGATGCGGCAAACAGCAAGGAGTTTTTGGGCATCATTTTCAAGCAGTCGGAGATGATGGCATCGATCCTGAACGAGTTGCTGGATCTGGCCCGCATTGAGGCCCGCCGGGGCGCGGACTTTGTATTTGAAGTCACGCCAGTGCAAGTGCTGGTGGAGAAGGTGGTGCGCGAATTCAAACTTCCCGAAGCGCGGGTATCGCCGACTCTGATTGGCACCGATGCCCATCTGTCGATACTGGCCGACCCGCTGAAGGTGCAGCAGGCGGTTCTGAATGTCTTGTCCAATGCCTACAAATACTCCCCGATGGGCGGTGAAGTGCAGATCGAACTGCTTGAGTCCCCGGACGTTGCGGGGGCGGCGCGGTTGGTCGGAATCCGCATCACGGACCACGGCATCGGCATGACGCCGGAGCAGCAGGCGCGTGTGTTTGAGCGCTTTTACCGCGCCGATACCTCCGGCAAAATTCTGGGCACCGGGCTGGGCATGAGCATCGTGCATGAAATTGTCGCGCTGCATGGCGGGCGCGTGGAGCTGGACAGCAAAACCAGGGTCGGCACCACGGTCACGCTGTGGTGGCCTGAAGGTCTGAGTAGACCTTTGTTGCTATAACTTTGGTAGCTGTTCACGCATATTCCACGGTAACTACAGCCATTTTTTATATAAATCGTGGGTCGATTTTGGGTTGATTGTGAGGCACTGACTATGTATAAACTTATTTCCACGTTGCTATGCGCGGTGCTACTGGCCGGCATGGGTGCACCGTTGGCGCAGGTTCAGGCGCAAGAGACGCAACAGGCACTGAGCCTGGGCATCGTTCCACAACAGTCAGCAAGCCGGTTGGCTGAGGAGTGGGGGCCATTGCTGACCGAGTTGAGCCGGCGCTCTGGCGTGCCCCTGGTATTTCGCACGGCACCCAATATTCCCACTTTTGAGGAACGCCTTGCCAAAGGCGCATACGATCTGGCGTACATGAATCCGTACCACTACATCGTCTTTCACAAGGCCGCTGGCTACCAGGCCTTTGCCAAAGAGCAGGATCGCCGTCTCAAGGGCATTCTGGTGGTCCGCAAGGAAAGCGCTTACCGAAACCCGGCTGACCTGGCGGGCAAGACGGTGGTGTTCCCGGCCCCGGCCGCCTTTGCCGCCAGCATCCTGCCGCAAGCGGAGTTTGGTCGCCTGAAGGTCGCAATCGAGGCCAAGTTTGTGGCCTCGCATGACTCGGTCTACCGTGCCGTGGCTTCCGGTCTGCAGGAAGCCGGTGGCGGCATCCAGCGCACCCTGGAAGCCAGTCCGCCCGAGATCCGCGACGCCCTGCGGGTGCTGACCGAGACCCCTGCCTACACGCCACACGCCTTCGCCGCGCACCCACGCGTGCCGGCTGCCAGTGTGGCCAAGGTGCTGGCGGCCATGGTCTCTCTGGCCAGCGACGAAGCCGGTCGGCGCCTGCTGTTGCCGCTGGCCTTCAAAGGGCTGGTTGGCGCGCAGGACAAGGACTGGAATGACATACGGGAGCTGGATATTGATCTGTTGGAGCGGTACAGCCGTCAATGAGCCGACCATGCGCTTTCGCACCAAAACCATTGTTGGCGTAGCCGTCATCGAATTTGCACTGCTGGCGGTGCTGGTGGGAAGCGCTCTATCCATTCTGCGCGACTCCAACGAGGCAGAGTTGACCCGCCGGGTGCAGCTCGGTGGTCAACTTCTGGCGGTGGCCGCCAAGGACGCCGTCATCTCGCAAGACCTTGCCACGCTGGACTCTCTGGTGGCGGAGGCCATGGCCTCCGGCCAGATTGCTTTTGTGAGCGTGATCGACGCGAGCGGCAGGGTGCTGGCGCGCCAGGGCGATGCCGCGTTGT
>JBAWYQ010000299.1:0-4164 GCA_037143475.1 Burkholderiales bacterium
ATGTATGTTTGCTCGCTCAATGACATTACAACCAACAAGGCGGCTGAATTTGAAATTCAGCAACTGGCGTTCTTTGACACATTGACGGGCCTTGCCAATGGACGTTTGCTGATGGAGCGCATCAAGGAGGCAGTTGTGGCCAGCATGCGCACCGGGAATTTTGGCGCTCTGCTATATCTGGATCTGGACAATTTCAAACAGGTGAATGACACACGCGGCCACGCGGTGGGGGACCTGCTGTTGCAACAGGTGGCCGCCCGGCTAAAGAGCAGTGTGCGCGACGGGGACACGGTTGCGCGCTTGGGTGGTGATGAGTTCTTGATTGTGCTTGAGGGACTGGGCAACAAGCCGAATGAGGCCGGCGTGCTGGCCGAGGCGGTTGCGGACAAGATTATGAATAACCTGAATGCGCCCTACCTGCTGGCCGGGGTGGAGCATTTCAACTCGCCCAGTGTGGGCTTGGTCTTGTTTGGCGAGGCTAAGTTGAGCGCAGAAGATTCGATGAAGTGTGCCGATATGGCGATGTACCAGGCCAAGGCGTCGGGACGTAACACAGTGCGTTTTTACGACCCCGAGATGCAGGCACTGGTGGCAGCACGGGCCGCTTTGGAGAACGATTTGCGCCATGCGGTGGCGACCGGTGCCTTTGAGTTGCACTACCAACCGCAATTTGACGCCGACAACACGATTACGGGTGTGGAGGCGTTTGTGCGGTGGTACAGCACGGAGCGGGGTTGGGTTTCGCCGGCCGCTTTTATTCCATTGGCGGAGGATACGGGGCTGATGATTCCGCTGGGGGATTGGGTGATGCGGTCGGCCTGCCGGCAACTGGCAACCTGGAACATGAACCCGCTTACAGAGGGCCTGTCCCTGTCCGTGAAGGTGAGCGGCCAACAGTTTCGTCAATCAGATTTTGTACAGCAGGTTTTGGCCATTTTGGAGCAAGCACAGGCTGACCCCAAACTGCTCAAGCTGGATTTGAATGAGAGTTTGCTGCTGGCAGACGTGGACGACATTGTGCGCAAAACCAATGCACTGACGCTGCGCGGTATTGGTTGCTCTCTGGCAGACCTGGGGACGGGGTATTCGTCTCTTTCGCATTTGAAGCGGTTGTCACTGGAGCAATTGCGCATTGACCAGTCATTTGTACAGGGGCTTTTGACGGAACCCAACGATGAAGCCGTTACACGTAGCATTTTTGCGTTGGCGCAGAGTTTGGATATTCGGGTTAGCGCCGAGGGCATCGAGACGCAGGAGCAGCACGACGCGCTGGCGGCATTTGGTTGCCATGCATTTCAGGGCTACTTTTTTGGCCAGCCATTGCCTGCGGAGCAGTTTGAAAGAACGCTGATTAAACACAAGACCACCGTCCAAGTGTCCTCTGCACTGCAAAATATTTGCAAAGAGACGTAACCGCTTCCCGGTACTCGGGTAAATTTGCGAAAGGTGATGGAAAATCACGGTTTATTTACATTGGCCTTGCAATCAGCGATGATGCATTGGTCATTGTTGTAACGCTTATTTTTATTGGTTCATGGCCACTGTCGATCCTCTACAACGCGAATCCCAAACTGTTGCCCTTCCTGGACTTGGAAGGGCGCTGATTAATGCAGGAAAGTTGGGTCAGAAGTCTGCTGAAGACATCTACCGCAAGGCGTTGTCAGGCAAAACCAGCTTTATTGCAGAGTTGGTAGGGTCGGGGGCGGTGTCCGCCGCCGATTTGGCGCACACACTATCCGCGGCGTTTGCAGCGCCTTTGCTCGACCTGGATGCCATCGACACTAACCGTCTGCCCAAGGGATTGCTGGACGGAAAGATTTGTAGCGATTACCGGGTTGTCGTGCTGAGCAAGCGCAGTAACCGTCTCATTGTTGCAACGGCTGACCCCTCAGACCAGGCTGCGGCTGAAAAAATTAAGTTTTCGACCCAAATGGGCGTGGACTGGATCATTGCAGAGTACGACAAGCTTTCCAAGATAGTGGATGCCAATGCGACCACCGCCACAGAGGCGATGGAGGACATTATTGGCGGCGACTTTGAGTTTGATGAGTCGGCTGCTGAGGCGATCATCGACAACGACAAGACCAACACGGCCGAAGTTGAAGATGCTCCGGTTGTACGCTTTTTGCACAAGATGCTAATGGATGCCTTCAGCATGCGGGCATCGGACTTGCACTTTGAGCCGTATGAACACACGTACCGGGTGAGGTTTCGTATTGACGGGGAGTTGCGCGAAATTGCATCGCCGCCCATTGCCATCAAGGAAAAGCTTGCGTCGCGCATCAAGGTGATCTCGCGGATGGATATTTCTGAGAAGCGGGTGCCGCAAGACGGGCGCATGAAGCTGAAAGTTGGGCCAGACAGGGTGATTGACTTCCGGGTGAGCACATTGCCAACTTTGTTTGGCGAGAAAATTGTGATTCGGATTTTGGACCCGAGTAGTGCAAAGCTGGGTATTGATGCGCTGGGCTATGAGCCAGAAGAAAAAGCGCGCTTGTTGAAGGCAATTGCGCGGCCGTACGGGATGATCCTGGTGACGGGACCCACGGGCTCAGGTAAGACGGTTTCGCTGTACACCTGCCTTAACTTGCTGAACCAGCCAGGTGTAAACATTGCCACGGCCGAGGACCCTTCAGAAATTAATCTGCCGGGGGTCAATCAGGTCAACGTCAATGAGAAGGCAGGGCTAACTTTTGCAGCCGCTTTGAAGTCGTTCTTGCGGCAGGACCCGGACATTATTATGGTGGGCGAAATTCGCGACCTGGAGACAGCCGATATTTCCATCAAGGCGGCCCAAACCGGACATTTGGTCCTATCGACCCTGCACACCAACGATGCGCCGGCCACGCTGACCCGCATGCGCAATATGGGAATTGCGGCGTTCAATATTGCGTCGAGCGTGATTCTGATTACTGCGCAAAGGTTAGCAAGGCGCCTTTGCGCCACTTGCAAGGCATCAGTGGAGATTCCACGGTCGGTGCTGATTGACGCGGGTTTCAAGGAATCGGACCTGGATGGTAGCTGGAAACCATACAAGGCCATGGGCTGCTCGGCTTGCAACAATGGGTACAAGGGACGCGTTGGCATTTACCAAGTGATGCCAATTAGCGAAGAGATTCAGCGAATTATTCTGCGCGATGGCAGCTCGCTCGATATCGCAGCGCAAGCCGAACTTGAAGGCGTGCGCTCTTTGCGACAATCAGGACTGAGCAAGGTAAAGCTGGGGATGACTTCGCTGGAAGAAGTTTTGGCCGTTACCAACGAATAACAAGAAATCAGGAAGAAACTTATGGCAACTGCAAAGACTGCTCCAAATAAGGACGCTGTTTTCGAATGGGAAGGCAAGGATCGCAACGGCAAGCAGGTGCGTGGTGAGATTCGTGCTGCGGGGGAAAACCAGGTCAAGGCGTCGCTGAGAAGGCAAGGCGTTACGCCAACCAAGATTAAGAAGCGCCGCATGAGTGCGGGTAAGTCGATTAAGCCAAAGGATATGGCTATTTTCACGCGGCAGTTGGCCACCATGATGAAGGCCGGTGTGCCGCTGCTGCAGGCTTTTGACATTGTCGGGCGGGGCAACCCGAACCCCCGGGTGACCAAGCTACTAAACGATATTCGCACGGACGTGGAAACGGGAACATCGCTGAGCGTGGCATTCCGAAAGTTCCCGCTGTACTTTGACAACCTGTATTGCAACCTGGTTGAGGCGGGTGAGTCAGCAGGTATTCTGGATCAGTTGCTGGACCGGTTGGCGGTGTACATGGAAAAGACGGAGGGTATCAAGTCGAAGATCAAATCGGCATTGATGTACCCCATTTCGGTCCTGGTGGTGGCATTTGTGGTGGTAGCAGTGATCATGATTTTTGTGATTCCGTCATTCAAGTCGGTCTTCAGTTCCTTTGGTGGGGAGCTGCCTATGCCGACGCTAGTGGTGATCGCCATGAGCGAGTTTTTCATCAAATACTGGTATTTGATATTTGGTGGCATTGGGGGTGGCGTTTATTTCTTTATGGAGTCATGGAAACGCAACAAAAAGATGCAGGCAGTGATGGACAGGATCATGCTGAAGCTGCCGATTTTTGGTATTTTGGTTGAAAAGTCCTGTATCGCACGGTGGACGCGGACCCTGTCGACGATGTTTGCGGCGGGGGTGCCATTGGTTGAGGC
>JBAWYQ010000300.1:0-4151 GCA_037143475.1 Burkholderiales bacterium
CACGTGGGCGCCAACTCCAGTCTGACGTTGCCGGTTCAAAACGGGGCCAAGTTCACAAACTCGGCTTTTAGTCATACTGGGTTCACTAGCGCATGTGCGACTTGCCATGGAAACAATGTTGCCAATGGCACCTTCTTTGGGGTTACGCCGAAGACCATGAACGGTCTTGTGCCGTCGCACGTTCCAACCACTGCGAATGGGGCTTGCGAAGCCTGTCATACCAATTTGCCAAGCGGACTCGTTCCTCTCAGCGGGGGAACTGGCGCCAACACGTTCGCGGGAGCCAAGTTCAGCCACGGTGGTATCACATCCGCATGTGACGCTTGTCACGGTGCCAATATCAATGGAAGTAGCTTCTACGGCATCAGCAGCATTGTGGTGTTGCCACCCAGCGGCTCACCCGGCGCAAATTCTCACATTCCGTCTCCCATTAATGCCAAATGCGAGAGTTGTCACTTGCAAAGCACCCCTGCGGGCCTGGTTCCTGGCGTCGCGACCGCGACTGTGCCCAATACAGGATTCAAATTACCCGCACCCAGCGGGGCCATGATCCACGCCAACACCTCAAATGGGTGCGTTAGTTGCCATGAAAGCGGTATGTCCTGGTTAGGTGTTGGTCTGTACACAAGGGCACCTACAACATATGTAGCGGGTGGAACCTACATTGGCTTTCAGACACGCCCGAACGGAACAGGAACCGGCTACTCGGTATTGGACAATTCGCACCCAACGGCTGGCGATTGTTCCCAATGTCATGGAAGCACCGTGAACTTCACTGTATCGGCCATGCCCGCGAACCATATTCCGACCGCGGCGAATGCATCGTGTACCGCCTGCCATACAAATGCGAATTTTGCGGTAATGCCCACATTGACCGCGATTCACGCCAATGCGCCGACACCTACGAGCAACTGCGCCCAGTGCCATGGCGTCGCCAATGCAGCAAACTATGCGATCCCGTCAGCGGCATTTACGATCAAAGCGCCTGATGTCAAACACGTTCCTTACGGCAGTACGCCGTGTGAAACATGTCACGTGGGTCCCGGTAGCAGCCTGCAACTGCCGGTTGTGAACGGGGCGTCGTTCGGGGGGTCATTGTTTAGTCATCTGGGTATAACTACCGGGTGTGATACGTGCCACGGGCAATTGATTACGAGCACCAGTTTTACCGGTATCAGTAAGATCGTTGTCATGCCCTCCTCTACCGGGTTTGGTGCAACCAAGCACATTCCTTCTTCGACCGTGTGTGAATCCTGTCATTTGGGTTCTACACCGGGCGGATTGGTTGCTGTCACCGGCGCAGTAACCCTACCCAACAGCGCGTTCAAGTTGCCTGCGCCGACGGGCGCCATGATCCATGCCGGAGTTACCGGTGGATGCAACTCTTGCCATGAGACGAATTACACGTGGATGAGCGTCAGTCAATACCCCATCAGCCCGACCGTGGTCACGAACGGTGCGTCTTATAGGGGATTTCAAACGCGTCCCCATGGCGCAGCCACAACCTACAGCGTGCTAGATGCCGGCCATCCAGCGACCGGAGACTGTTCCCAGTGTCACGACAGCACGACAGCATTCACGGCGGAAGGCAAACCTGCCGGACATATGCCCACTACCGTAGCGGCCTGCGGAACGTGCCACATAGCGCAGCCAGACTACTCGTACGCAACCGGCAAACTGGCCAGCAATACTATTTTGCACACAGGCATTAGCAGTGGCTGCGCCACTTGCCATACTGCGGGACCTGGTAAGGGGCCGTTCGCTGGGTGTGCCACGCAGGCAGCATGCTCGTCGCCGCCACCGATTGGTTACCAGCCGATGGTCATGCCAGTGGCTTCAGGTGGCCAGAAGGCGCATGTTCCGTCCGGAAGTACGCCATGTGAAAGCTGCCATTCGAAGACAAATTTCACTTCGTTCAGCGGCATGATTATGAAGAGCGGGACCAGTGGTGCCAATGCTCATGCGGCTGTGGCAGGCCAGACTTGCATGAGTTGTCATGAAAACGGCTCTTCCTGGTTCGGAGTTAGCAACCTGTTGGTTCGCGTACCCTCCAAGCACACAATCGCAAGCCGCATGGCACCCAATGACTGTAAAAATTGCCATAGCTACAACGGTGGTTTCAGAGCGCTGGTGCGGCCCATTATGCGAGAAGCCATGGTCAATCCGGACCAAGGCCGTTTGCTGCCCAATTTGCAGGTTGCAATTCCAACGCGCGGATCATTGGGAAACACTTTCGATCACGTCGGCATTGAGTCCGGGAAATGCAAGACCTGCCATGATGGACAGCGGGCATCGGGAATGCCGGGACGTCACTTGATGGTCAATACGTCTTGCGACACCTGCCACCGAACAACCAGTTGGACACCTGCACAGTTCAGCCATAACGGAATAACGCCCAATACCTGCATGGTTTGTCACAACGGCATTGGCGCTTCGGCCAGACCCTCCGGTCACTTCATGAGTGCACGCTCGTGCGACAGTTGCCATAAAACAAACAGCTGGCGACCGGTGATGTATTCGCATCTGTCGCCTTCATACCAGATGCAGCCAGACAAGTTCACATGTGTCATTTGCCACGTTACGAACAGCGAGATCATTCCAAGGCAGATGAGAGCCCAGGATCGTACAAAATCCATACCGGTTTTGAAGTGATTTGAAGCCAGTCACGCACCATTTGCTCAAAAATTTGTCATGATCTTTTGCACATCTCAGGGATTTACTGGTCTTTGTTTAAGAGTCCTTTTTGGGGTCGTCTTGGCATTGGTTGGCGAGATTTCTACTGCCCAAACGCTGGGTGATTTGGATTGGGTGGTGGTGGGGCCCACACGCCAGGTCGCACGCATTACCTTCAACGCAAACGTTCGATTCTTGCGGCAAGCCCCGTTGGGCGAGGCCGATCTTGTCCAGGTCAGTTTCGATATCGTCGGAAACGACGAAGCAATATTGGGTCAGACCATCGAAGAGGGTAAGCGCCTTGACCGGGGCAGTGACCATCCTGGAATATCTCTGACTTATGTGCCTGCACCAGCGGTACGCACCAAGAACCTGATACTTCGCTTGACCAGCAAGTCACGCCTGTTGGCGCGCCAGGGACCCGATGGCAGAACCATTGACCTCATCTTTGGTAGCAGCGAAGCCGGCAGCGCATTGCCAGCAGTGCCAGAAGCACTGGAAGATCGTCGTTTTGCGCTGGTGTTGATGTCCGTCCCCGAAGGCGGCAATGAGTCAATGCCCCGGATACCCGGTGAATTTCAGGACTACGCGGTCTTTACGCGTTCAATTGAAGACGGTGGCGTTAAGCATAAAGCCCTTGCTCTGGGATATTTTCGATCGCAGAAAGATGCGGAAATCGTGCGTAAGCGTGTTGAGTCGCTGTTTCCTATGGCACAGGTGGTCGACCTCGTCTCGGAGCGCGCCACAACGGCCCCGACCAAAGCTGAAAACCAGCCACAAAATATTGCGACCAAAGTAGGTCAATTTGGCGTTTTGTTGAAGACATTCTTGGCGGATGACCTGGGTGCAATGCCACGGATTCCAGTCGACTTTCAGGACTACGCGGTGATCACACGGTCGTTTGAAGAAGATGGAGCCAAGCGGATTGCGCTTGCGATCGGCTACTTCCAAACTGAGAAGGAGGCAGAGTTGGTGCGACAGCGTGCCACTAAACGGTTTCCCTCTGCCAAGGTGTTCAACCTGAACCCGAAAGAAATCGAGACTGTGCCCGTTAGTGTTGCATTGATCATGACACCATCACTGCCAGCGCCAGCGCCAGCGCCAGCGCCAGCGCCAGCGCCAGCGCCAGCGCCAGCACCAGCACCAGCACCAGCACCAGCACCAGCACCAGCACCAGCACCAGCACCATTAGTCGCCGCGAACGATGTCAAGCCGGTGGTCGAGCGGATCGCGGCGGCAGAAGCTTCGCAAGTTGCCCTGCGCGACGATCTGGCATCCACTCAGCCTCCCGCTGAACCTTCATCTGCATCCGAGGTGAGCGATAAGGCGTCAGGACTGATGGACAAGGCGCGCCAGGCATTTGCTGAGCAGCGATTCCAGGATGCGGTGGATTCCTTAAATCAAGCCTTGATGCTGCCCCCCAACCCGTCTTCAAAAGAAGCACAGGAACTAATAGGTTTTGTGTGGGAAGGCTTGAA
>JBAWYQ010000301.1:0-4114 GCA_037143475.1 Burkholderiales bacterium
CGCTCAGCCATGAGGATTCGATGGCGCAGGCCGCCGTGGTTGCCGAAAAAATTCGCCATGCTTTGGCCGTGCCCTACGTTCTTGGCCTGCAGCAGGGCGGCGCCGATGCGCTTGCAGTGGAGCACCGCTGCACGGCAAGCATTGGCGTCACGCTGTTCGTACACGGTGAAGCCAGCCAGGACGACATTCTGGTGCGAGCCGACGCCGCCATGTACGAGGCCAAGGCGCAGGGGCGAAATCGGGTACAGTTTTAGGTAAATAGGGCTGCAGCGCGCGTGTATATTGCGTAAACAGCTATTATAACAGGAGCATATTGGACGGTTTCACAGCACTGGGCGACTTGAATGCGTGACAAGAGACCCTTTGCGCGGCTTCCTCCCGCCGAAACAGAATGGCCTCCGCCACATGGCAGCCTCGCTGAGGCACACCCTGGCGTTAGCGCCTGCCGCCAGCGTAGCCTGGTCTTCTGTGCTGGTGACGCACTATCAAAATTCGAATATCGTTATCCGCAGGGCGATAGACAACCGAGTAAGGGAAAATCTTCAAGGGATAACTTCTTCGTCCTCGTGTAGTTGGTGTACCGAAGGCAGGGTTTCGCTCCAAAAGCGCGATAACACGTTCAAATTCGTCAAGAAAACGCATTGCTACCGCAGACCCGGCTCGTTCAAGGTAAAAATCGATTGCATCGGCAACATCGCTTTCCGCCCCTGGGTGGAGCGAATAGCTCATTGATTAAGTCTGGCTCGAAGCCGCGCAACGGCTTGCTGGCCGGGTACCGCGGCTACCAGACCGGATTCAAGTTCCGCCTCCCTTCGATCGGCCTCCAGTTCCCAGGCTTGCTGGACTGCGCTATCCGTGTCAATGCTTGCAATCAACCGCTCCAACAAGCGTGATCGATCGGATGGGGTCAATTGAAGAACTTCGGCTTCCAGAACTTCCAGATTAGTGCTCACTGTGACCTCCGTGCAGGCTAAATGCTTGATAGGTCACAGTTTGCCACAAACCTGCTGATGTGCACGGTGTGGTCGAGCGCAAACACATGGAGGAGCAGGTGCGCCAACTGGCGTTTTATGACCCGCTGACCGGTTTAGCCAATCGCCGGCTGCTTAACGATCGCCTGAGTCAGACCCTGCTGACCAGCAAGCGCAGTGCATTTTATGGCGCGCTGATGTTCCTGGATCTGGACAATTTCAAGCCACTGAACGATCACCATGGGCATTCGGTCGGTGACCTGTTGCTGGTAGAAGCGGCAACGCGGATAAAGGCCTGTGTGCGCGAAATTGACACCGTGGCGCGTTTTGGGGGTGATGAGTTTGTGGTACTGCTGGACGAACTGGCGCTGAGTCTTGAAGATTCGATGGCGCAGGCCACCGTGGTTGCAGAGAAGATTCGCCTGGCTGTGGCTGCGCCCTACGATCTTGGCATGGAACACGGCGGGGCAGACGCAGTCGCACTGACGCACCGCTGCACGGCAAGCATTGGCGTCACCCTGTTTGTACACGGTGAAGCGAGCCAACATGATATTTTGGTGCGTGCCGACGCAGCCATGTACCAAGCCAAGGAGCAAGGGCGCAATCGGGTCTTGTTTTATGAGGCGCAGGCTGAAGCAACGTAGGCTTTGCGCCCACCAATGCCCTGGCAGTTGGTTTGCCATAACGCTGACCGTGGCGAATGACATGCTGACTCTGAATGGAAGCAGGCACTTGAATTTGAACCGGTTGCCACCAAGTGACGGCGGTCAGACCCATCTGTTTAAAAGGCAAACTACATGAAAATTCGATTGACTCTGCAGCGCGTTGCGCAAGGACTGCTGTTGGCGGCGTGTTTGAACGCCGGGGCAGCCATGGCCCAGGCCGAGCCTACGATGAATCAGGTTTACGCCGCCGCAAAGGCGGGCAAGCTCGATGACGCCCAACTCATGATCCAGCAGGTTCTGATCAGCCACCCCAAGAGTGCCAAGGCGCATTTTGTGCGTGCCGAGCTGTTTGCGCGCCAGGGCGATGCGGCACGTGCCCGCGAGGCGCTGGCCACGGCGGACAAACTGTCGCCCGGGCTGACTTTTGCCAAACCTGAGGCGGTGCAAGCCTTGCGCACGCAGCTCGCGGCAAAAAGTGTTCCCCAAAGCGGCAGTGCCTTGACGGGCAACCATTCATCCGGCAATCCTGTAGCGCACGCCGCTCCGGTGGTTGCTGCGCCCGCTCAAACTGCCTCGTCGTCGTCGTGGGGCTTGCCGCTCTTGCTGGTCGGTGGCGTGTTGGTTGCCGGCTACTTCATCTTTCGGCGTCGCGCTCCACAGCCTATGGCGCAGCAACCCGCCTATGCTGCACCTGGTGGATTGAGCGGTCCGCAATCCTTTGGCATGGGCGGCGCTGGTGCCATGCAACCTGGCTATCCACAGCAGGGCGGTTATGCCCCGCAGCCACAGGGCAGTGGCTTGGGCGGCCGGATCATGGGCGGCGTAGCCACCGGTCTGGCAGTGGGCGCAGGTGTCATGGCGGCCCAGGCCATTGGGCGCACCCTCATGGGTGACCACAATGCAAACGCCGGACAACTCGACAATGGGGCACGCAACGATTATCAGCCCATCGCCAACAGCAACCCCGATATGGGCGGCGCTGACTTTGGTGTCAACGACGCCGGTTCATGGGATGACGGTGGTGGCGCCGATGCCGGCGGCGATTGGGATAATTGACCGCTAGCCCCCGTGGAACGGGCGTGAGCAGCTATTGAAAACGTAGCATTACTTGGTCACGATGGCAAACGTGCCGGGTGCTTTGTCAATGAGACCAAAGAAACGCACCAGGTCAATCTTGCTGCCGCCGATCTTCAGGTCGTCGCTCATCAGCGTGTCTTTCACGCCCGCCGTACCGGCGATCATTTTTACGAAGATGGGTTTGGTCAGCGTCAACGTGGCATTGGCGTTGGTGTCTGCCGGCGCGTTTTTGAAGTGCAGTACGGCGTTTTCAATCCACAGCACGTAAGATTCTTTGGTGTCGGTCAGTACCAGGTTCACCTTGAGGTCTTTGCCATCGGCATCAGGCCCGTTCAGTCCACCGGCCATGGCTTCCAGAAAGCGTTCAATCGGCGTTTGCATGAGGGCTTCAATAAAGGAGGATTTATCGATGCCTTTGGTGGGTGGCCCTTCGCGCAACTCCATGGCAGCGGTCAGGTAGCTGTTGCGCCAGGTTGCGGCCTCGGACTGGTAGCCCATCTGGTCATAGGTTCTGGCCAGCAACTCTTTGGCCGCTTTGCTGGCCGGGTCGCCAAAAACGGCCTGATTGAGTAGCTCGGCTGCCCAACGGTATTCGCCCTTGTCGAAAGCGGTCTGTGCAGCGGCCACCACCTTGTCCGCCCCGCCCATTAGCTCAACGTAACGTTTGGCGGAATCTTTGGGTGGCAATTTGTTCAGATTGGCAGGGTTGCCGTCGTAGTAGCCGAGGTAGAACTGGTAGACCGCGCGCACGTTGTGGCGCAGGTCGCCGTAGTAGCCACGCGCGCCAAAGTAGCCTTCCAGCGACTTGGGCAGCTTGATCATGTCGGAAATTTCATACGGGGTGTAGCCCGCGTTGATCAAACGCACCGTCTGGTCGTGGGTGTACTTGTAGACGTCTCGGTGCATAGCGAGCATCTTTTTGATATTCGCGTTGCCCCACTCCGGCCAGTTGTGTGAGCCGATAAAGACTTCGGCATCCTTGGTCTGCGCAATGGCCTCTTCCATGTAATTGGACCAGCGCAGCGAATCACGCACCTTGGCGCCGCGAACGGGCAGCAGGTTGTGCATGGTGTGCACCATGTTTTCAGCACCGTCGTACAGTTTGAGGGCCGGGATGTGGAAGCTCAACTCTGCGGGGCATTCCGCGTTGGGCACGTTGTGGAACACAAAGTCCACACCGTCCAATTGCATCTGCTGCGTGGGTTTGTAGATCAACCAGTTGGGCGGCAAAATTCCCAGCGTGCCATACACCACGTCCTTGCCCAGGCCGGTATCCACATTGCCCTTGGCATTACGGGGCAGGTTCTTGCCAAACTGGTACATGGAGCGCCGGGCCATGCCGGTGCCGACCAGCACGTTTTCGCTGGTGGCCTCTTCCATAAAGCCGGCCGGTGCCACGAT
>JBAWYQ010000302.1:0-4018 GCA_037143475.1 Burkholderiales bacterium
GGCAACCGTTTGTACTATTCCTGCGATTAAGGAAACAGCAATGAACCATCCGATTGCGCCGAGGGCTGACCTAAATGATTTTGTCAACTGCTGAGCGCAGAGTGCCGCACAAGCCTATGGGAGAATCGCGAATCTGTCGTCCGTCAAAGGAAGTCGCCGTGTCTTCATTGTCCTTGCAACGCGCCATGGCCATGGTGCTGACCGTGATCGCGATCAATTGCATCAGCCTGAGCGCCTGGGCCCGCAGCAGCAGCCCCGCTCCTGCCACCGCTGCATCATTCATCGTGGAGTCCTTTCGCCAGCAACCGGGTACAACGCTCTATCTCACGCTCACCGGCAGTACCAGTGGCTCGGTGTGGGGCAGCGGCATCTACACCTACGATTCGAATTTGGCGACGGCAGCCGTGCACGCCGGTGTAATTGCGCCGGGTGAGACCAAAACCGTCAAAGTCTCGGTCCTGCCCGGGCAAACTAACTATGCAGGCAGTACAAGCCATGGTGTTACCAGCTACGCCTATGGGGCCTACATTGCAGGCAGTGTGATGCTAGAGCCGGATGATGGCGGCGACAACCCCGTGCTGCCGGACCCGGTCAGTTTGCGCGACTTCGAGACCGCAACCGGCGGTGTATTTCGCTTCAAAGTCAGGGCTAACGCGCAGGCGGGGGGTGTATGGGGAACCAACGCCTACACGTCCGACTCCGTGCTGGCCAGCAGTGCTGTGCATGCGGGCGTGTTGGTGGATGGCCAGATCGGCGTGGTACGGGTCACGGTCCTGCCACCGCAAGTTAGCCATGTCGGCAGCAACGTGAACGGCATCAACAGCGCGGCCTATGGGCAATATTCCGGGTCGTATGCGGTTTCCAATGAAAGTGGCAGCACCGCGCTCACCGCCTACCCCGGCATGCTGGCCAATCCGTTGGAGTACCTGGCCAATCTCAGCGGCTATCGTGGCCGTAACGGCGGAGCCTTGCACTTCAAGGTTGTCGGCAGCAACTCCGGCGGCATCTGGGGCACTGGCACCTACACCGACGATTCAACTCTGGCAGTCGCAACGGTTCACAGTGGCTTGCTTGCGGTCGGGCAATCGGGCGTGATCAAGGTAACGATTCGCCCTGGTTTGACCGCAACGGCCAACCAGCCAACCCCCTACCTGGCCAGCACCGCCAATGGCATCACGTCCAACAGCTATGGCAGTTATTCCGGCAGCATGGTGCCAAGTAACCCGGATGGCGCCATGGGCACTATCGCGCGAGTGACCAGCGCCACCACTGCCAGCCCCCAGCTGTTGCAAGCCTTTAGGTACCAGATTACTGCCAATCCGGCAGCGACCAACTACAACGCCACCGGTCTGCCCGAGGGGTTGACAGTGGAGCCACTCACCGGCGTGATTTCAGGCATACCACGCGTCAGTGGCACGTTTGCGGTGCAGTTGCTGGTTACCAACAGCAGTGGTACCAGCAACGCCGCCCTGCGGCTCAAAATCGACGCCGGATCGGTCGCCTCCGCCAGCCCGGGCTTCTTGAGTGTCATTGGCCCGGCCACCCTGCAAAGCGGGGGGCGCACAACACTGTCGGTAATCGCCCGCTACTCCGACAGCAGTGTGCGCACCGTGCAGCCGGTGTGGAGCAGTTCAGACCCGGACGCTGCGGTCGTCAGTGCCACTGGTGTGCTGGCAGCCGGTGTGGTGGTGGTAGATACGCCCGTCACCCTGAGCGCCAGCTTCACCGAAAACGGTGTCACCGTACAGGCCAGTCTGCAAGTCACTATCATGGCGGCGCCGGCCGTGCTGGTGGGCCTGAGGCTGGAGGGGGCCGCTAGCGTTCAGTCCGGTGGCAACTTGCGGCTGACGGTCAATGCCCTTTACACTGACGGTTCCGTGCGTCCGGTGACGGGCAGTGCATTCACGCTTTCACGCCCGGACCTTGGTTCGGTGAATTCGCGCGGTGTGTTGTCAGTCGCTACTTTGACCGAGGACACGGCGCTGGCAGTGACGGCGTCCTATTCGGAACGCGGCGTGACCAAGGCCGCTAGCCTGGCAGTGAGCATTGTTGCTGCGCCGGCCGGCTTGTTGCGTTTGACGTTGGTTGGCGCGCAAGGCACCCTGACATCGGGGCAGACACTCAGCCTGGCTGCAGAAGGCGTGTACGACGATGGTTCGCGCAAGCGCGTCAATGCCATTTGGCTGGTTTCTGGAACAGCTGCCAGCATTTCCAGCACGGGAGTGCTAAGCGCCCGAGTGGTCCAGGCCGATACGCCAGCCGTGGTCAAGGCAAGCTATACAGAGGGCAGTACCAGCGTGACCGCACAGTACCAATTGTTGATTCAAGCGGCTGCACCACCCATTCCGGTGCAGGCCGAAGTCGAGACCACCGGGCCACAGACCGACTTCGGCTTGTCGCTGTGGAGCAGTTGGGGTGCTGCCAGTGCGGGCATCGTCCCACGGAATGCCGCGCGTGATGTGACGACCCCCACTGCGGGATACAAGTTGTTTGTCGTGGCTGCCATCCCGGGTGGTGTTTTGCTGCCCAGCACCACACTTTTCATGCTGAACCGCAATCGCGAGTGGGGCCTCCTCGGGTTTCCCATGGCCGAGTATCTGTCGGGCGTGGCCGAGAACAGTTTCCAGCTAATCGAGATTTTTGACCATCTGGACTCCAGCCTCATCACCGGTACCCAAATCTACGTTGGCTATGGCCTAACCGACACCGAAATGATCGCTGCCAGACGCTACCGCTTGGCGTACCAGGTGCAGTAGACGCATCGCTGGATGCGACCAACATGCGGTCTTTTGTCTTGCTGCCGGTTCAGTGTGAATTTGGAACTTTTCCGCAAACAATGTTTTCGCCTGACCTTATCTTTCGTAACGCCATGATAGACACAGCCAAAGTGGTTTAGCGCCAGATAGCTGCCGGTCACCAATACCCGCAAGCGCCCCACTGCGGGTCTAGCCCATGCTCAGTAACCAACATCCAACTTCGACATTTGGTATTCAAGGCAATGGAAGTGCGATCTCAAACTCTTTGCATCTATAGAAAATTGCGATTTCCTCGCTCAACAATCGCTGAAAACCATCCGCTGCATCTGGCAGTGCAATCGTGATTTCATCCATGCCGTTGTCGCCAGTTTCGCCCCGCCGAAGGTCAACCGAAATAATTGAAGCAAGTGATAGTTGAGTGGATGGCGCTCATTGATAGACGGTTTGACCATTAGCTTCTTTTGCGTAATACCCCAATATGGACCTAAATCCTAGAATTGTGCCCACCGCATCTATCCGAAAGCAATCTGTCGCAAAGTTAGAAATAAAGGGGCCGCTGTTCCAATCAATTACACAGAGTTCCGCAGTTGTCTCATTTACTGCAGATAGCCTCCAAGAATAGCTCAGGCCATGGGTTAGGCCAATATCGCTTGTGTTAATGCCGTTGTTCTGGATTAATATCGCCCCCGATGCCAATACGCCGCTTGTTCCAATATTGCTTGTCTCAGGCAGTGCAATGCTTTCTCCAATAACTGCGTTGTTGGAGTTTTTATCAATCCAGCCAATGACTTTGAATAAAGTCCCAGTCTGGTTGAAATTGATGCTCTCCTGAGTTGTCACACCACTTGAGCCGTTAGGCGTCAAAGTCTGTCGCCTGGAGAACCAGCCCGATACCCCGGGCACATAGTCGACTGTCAATCTTATTTGGTTACCATTGGCATCGACATTTATGACGCGAAATGTCCCGCCGGAAATCGCCAACTTTGTTAGCACACTGTTAACTGGGAAAACGGAAATTGGCCCTTGAGCAGATGCCGACGGTGATCCACCTCCACCGCAAGCAGTCAATGCAGACGCAAACACGATGCTGGCAATGAAGAAACGATGCATTTCGCCCTCCTAAGTCTTATTGACTTCACTTCGAGCATCATATTGGAGTCGATCTTTACACTGTGGCCCGTTTTTCATTTTTGTGTCTCCCATTGACTTTGCTGTTGGTTGGGGTTTTAACCGTCCATTGACGCACTCCAACGGTCGTCCCA
>JBAWYQ010000303.1:0-3987 GCA_037143475.1 Burkholderiales bacterium
CGGGTGAGGCGCAGATCAGCGAGCTGAGTGCGCTGCGACTGGGTTAGCCCGCAGCCGCCGGCTTGTTCACCTTCTTGGCCCGTGGCTTGCTGACTGCCTTGGCAGTTGGCTTAGCCACCGCCGGCTTATTACTGGCCGCTGGTTTGGGCAGATATGCGCCCTCCAGCTCGGCCAATGCATCGGCCGTGTACACCGCCAGGCGCTGCATGCTGGGCATGGACGAGTGGCAACCGGTGAAGCCGAAGTTCATGTACCCAGCGTAGCTCTGGCAGGTGATGTTGAGTGCCTGACCGTGCGTCACGATGGACGCAGGATAGGTCGCCACCATTTCTGCACCCCGCAGATACAGCGGCTTGTCGGGGCCGGGCACGTTGGAAATGGTGATGTTGAACATGGGTCGGATGCGTCCGCCAATGCCCGTGAGCAACGTGAGTATGGTGGGCGCCATCAGCAGCACGGTGTATTGCATCATGGCCTGTCGCGGCAAACTCTGCACGTGCTCTTTGGCCTGCTTGACGGACTGGCGTATGGCAGAAAGGCGCTCGCGCACATCGGCCAGGTTAGTGCCCAACGTGGACACGATGAAAGTGATGGCGTTGCCATTGCCCGTGTCGTCCTTGGGACGCACGGAAACCGGAATGCCAGCCGTGAGGGGCTTGTCTGGCAAGTTGTTCGACTCTTCCAGAAAGCGCCGCAGGGCGCCCCCGCAAACGGCCAGCACGATGTCGTTGAGTGTGCAGTCGGCAGCCGCTGCCAGCTGGCGCATACGCTCCAGAGAAAACTGCTGCGTCGCAAAACGGCGCTTCTCGCGCACCCGCCCGTTGAGCACCGAGCGCGGTGCGACAAACGGCAAGGCCATGCGGTCATCCGGGTTCATGGCGTGTTTGACCAGCTTACCGAATGCAGCCACCAACTGGGGCACCGTGGTGGCCTGCACACGAAGCTCTTGCACGGCGCCGGCGATCGCGTGGGTCACCGTGGGCAACAACGCTTCATGACTCTTGCGGGTCTTGGTGGTATGCGCGGCCTTGCCGGTGGCCCAGAAGGGTGGCATGTGCAGGCTCTCGGCCCGATCAAATGACATACCCTGCTGTAGCAATTTGACTCCGCTGATACCGTCGATCAACGAGTGGTGCATCTTGATGAAGATCGCAAACCGGTTGCCCTCCAGCCCCTCGATCAGGGTGCACTCCCATGGCGGGCGGGACAAATCCAGCGGCGTGCTTTGCAGGCGCCCCACCAGCTCACCCAGCTCACGCTCGCCACCGGGCCAAGGCAGCGCCGCATGGCGCACGTGGTACTCCAGGTCAATATTGGTATCTTCCACCCAGACTCGCACCGGATTCATGCTGAACGACTGCTTCAGGCGCTGATTCCACGGCGCCTTGAACTCGCGGTGGTTGCGATACGCCGCCATCGTCTTGCGCATGAAGTCTTTCGGCGCGTCTTGCGGCAATTTGAATTGCAATAGGCCGCCCACGTGATTGGGGGTGGCCCGGGTCTCGGTAACGATCCAGGCGGCGTCTAGCGGATTGAGGCGAATAGGGTTCATACGGGTGGCTCAGCAATGGCGTTTAAGAGGGATTCAGCTTACACCGACTCACGACTCTGCCTACTTAGGCATAACCCGGCATCGAGCCTGGGAGCCTGTGCGGCAGAGCGCTCTGCTCCGTGTCCCCCGCCCGCTGCGCGGTCTCCTCCTTGACCTGCGCAGAACACTCTGCCGCACAGGCTCCCAGGCTCTCAGTGCTTGGTCGCAGTAATGACCTGGAAATTGCCAAAAAAATAGGTTTGCCGCTCACACGTCCAGCCACCCATCTCGTTGAGGCATTTGACGGGATCATGCGTGTCCCATAGGGCCAGGCCAAAGGGCTCGAACACCTTGAAGTAGGTCCAGCTCAACAGCCGCAAAATAGCCACATCAGGCCGGTGAAACTCGGCCAGATACAGCTTGCCGCCGGGGGCCAGCATGCGCCCGGCCTCACGCAGAGCCTTGTCCTTCAGATCATGCGGCAGCTCGTGCAACAAAAAGAAAATGACGTTGGCATCGGCGCAGCCCTCCTGTTGCGTCATGGCCGTGGCGTTGTCTTCGACAAAAGCAACCTTGCCTGCGTACTGACCCAGTTTTCCTTCAGCATGGTCGAGCTCATTGCGGATGATGTCGGCAATCAGCACCTGCTCGGCACCGGACTGCACAGCCGCGTCCACCACGCGGGGGATGACGTTGCCAAAGGCGCAAGAAGTGATCAGCACTTTCTTGTTCTTGAGGCTTGTTGCGCCCAACCCGGCCACGATCTTGGACACCAGGGTGCTGTACTGGAACAGCAAGATAGCCGCGATGACGGGCTGAAAGTCGACCAATTTGATCAGCCACATATCGGAATACAGCGGATACACATGGGACTTGGCGCTGTTTTGCGTCGAAGAAAAACCGCGTACCAACAGCGCGCCCCGGGTCAATACAAAGAAAAAGAGGCCTGTCAGGGCCAGCAGAACAAACAGTCCTGCCACTACATTCACCATCCAGCTACTCATAGATGCCTTCTGTTATTTTTGAAATTGCAAAGGGTTCCTGAGAACCGATTTAAGTATGAACCTGTAAGGGCCTGCGTGGGTGGTTGTGGCGGCAGATGACGATCACGACCATTGATACAGGTCAAATGTCATGTGTGCGGCCACTCAGGCAAAAATGCCATGCAGGTACCAAGGCGCCTGCGCACCGTTTGCCTTGCCACCCAGCCGTTCTCGGTAGACCCACAGCAACCCGGCGGTTGCGCTACGGGCTACGTAATAGTCACGCAAGGCGGCGCTGCCCTCCAACCAGCCGACCTCCAGGCGCTGCGGCCCGACCAGCAAAGTCAAGGGGCCCTGGTGCTGTGGCAACCCTTGATGAACGGTCAGGCGCAGAGGCATGGCCAGCAACCAGGTAGGGTAAAGCGCCTCTTGCGACATTTCTTGTGAGCTAAATAGGCCGCTAGCCCCCGAGGAATGTGCGTGTGCAGCTCCTGATTTAGTAGCAGTTTTCAGACCCCAACTCTGCATGCGCTCAGGCCGATGGTCGGCGTGCAGGGTGGCGCTGCGGACCTGCTCCGGCCCCAAACGGGCGCTCAAACGCTCCAGCAGTTGGTGCAGGCTGTCTCCGGCACGCACATCGTCTGGCAACAGGCTGATGCTTTCGCCCGCCAGGGGCTGGGTCTGAAGCGAGCGCATACGCAGGTGGAGCACGGGTGCGGGCAGAGTCACACGCGCCAGTTGCTCGGACAGCAGACGCGCGAGGTGGGCCATGTCTTGCGTGGGCTGCGCGGTGCGCAACTCCAGGCGACCCTGGGCTCCGCCGCTGTGGTGGGCATCCACATGCAAAGCGTTGGAGCGCCTCGCATCCAGTTCCCACAGCAGCTCCAGTACCAGCACACCGCGCTGGCGGGCGCGCAGCCACACCTGCAACTGCGTCAGCAAGCGGCGCGCTCCAAACAGCAGGGCGGTGGCCGTCTCGACGCTGGCGGCCAGCTCCAGCGGGGCGTCAAACACCTCGGGCAGGGTTAGCCAAGGGTAAACCTCGGCTCGCTGGCCATAGGCGCAGTCCAGCGCGTCCACCAGACCCGCGCCAAAGCGGCGCACCAGTCCGCCACGCGGCAAAGCGCGCAACTGCCCCCAATTGGCAATGCCCAACCGCACCAACGTGGGCAGGTGCGCCCGCGCGGCCGCCAGGGTGTGCAGGGGCAAGGCATCCGGGGGAATGGGAACGGTCGCGGTTTTGGTCTCGACAGAACGCGCAGGCTGGCTCACACACTGCAATCGACCAAATGCTACCAATGATGTAGCGCCTTGCGCATATTCCACGGGGGCTAGAGGACTATTTGGCTCAAACAACCGGGCCAGCAAGGCGGTTGCGCCGCCAAACAACCGTTCGCTGGCTGACACCTCCAGCACCAACGCCGACTCCAGGCGCGCCACCATCGGCGTGAACTGTAACGCCCACCATGCCCA
>JBAWYQ010000304.1:0-3934 GCA_037143475.1 Burkholderiales bacterium
ACTGACCATGTGGTGGTATTTACCGACGGATTTGGAAAGACGACAACGATTGGTTAATGCTTGCTGAAAATTTTGGGACTTACCGTTCTAGGCTCGCGCCCAAAGCCTGCCCATACAAGCCTAGCCCCCACTGAAGGTCTTCATCACGGGGTTGTGGGTTGTCGTACTGACTCACCGACTGTGCAATCACGCCATCGCCGCGCAAGCGGTAGGCAGTCTCGATGCGCAACTGCTCGGCGGGGTCCGCATCCAGCCAGACGTGGCAGACGCTGGCCGGCAAATCCACGGGGGGCTCGGCGCTGCCGTCCCGACTACGCGCCGCAATCTGCCGTGCCGCGCCAAGGCCCAACCTGGTTGCCATGTGCGCCGTCTTGGGGAAGTGGCCAAACAGGGGGGAAACCGTGCCCAGCAGGTCACCAGCCAAAAACACGCGCTCGTCCGCCAGTGCGCGCAGGCGCAAGGGGTCAACAGCAGCCCAAGGGGTCACCCTTCCCTGCGGATCCAAGCCACACAAGCCCGCCTGCTCAACCAGCGTGCTGGCGCGCATGGGTGGCGACAGCATGGCGTGGTCAAACGACACGTCTCCATCCTCAGTGGTGACGCGCCGCGCGGATGTGTCTACCGATCGGATCACCGTGTAGGGATGAAATTCAATGAGGCCTGGGTAGCGTTCAGCAAACAGGCGGGTGAATCGGGCCAAACCACCACCAGCGTCCAGCACGGTCACTTTGCCCTTGATACCTTGGGTCTTGATCCACCAGGCGATCAACATCGCCCGCTCGTAAGGAGCTGGCGGGCAGCGACTGGGCGGCGCTGGCACGTTGATCACCAGGTTGCCGCCCTTGAAGGCTTGGAGCCGCTGCTTGAGTACATCCAACTCATTCGCAATATTGCCCGCAGGGAACCGATCCTGCGCTACTTGGGCCGCCTTCTGGTCTGCTCCATACCAGGCGCCGTAGTCGTAGCTAAGGCCGTTTGCCACCAGCAACCAGTCGTAGTCAAACACACCCTGCGCGGTGTGGACCCTGCGCTCTGCCCGGTCAATACGCTGCACTTCATCAGCAATGAAGCCGTAGCCAAGTCGACGGGCAAGTGCCGCCCGGTCCAGACGCTGCATACGCTCGGGCGTGCGACCCACCAACCAAGGGTTGCTCAGTGGCAGCGAGCGCAACACGGGCTCGCGGTCGATCACCAGCACATCCAGCTCGGGTGCACGCAGTCGCAATTCGCGCGCCGCGCTCAAGCCCGCCCATGACCCGCCAAGGATGATGACCCGCTGAGCGCCAGTGCCGCCCGGCGCTGATACAGCCTTTGCTGAGCTTGGCAAAGCGAGCCAGCCTGCGCCGGAGCCGACCAATCCGAGGAGGTCGCGACGATTCATTTTCCGGTCAAGTTGAGCCAGTATTGGATGCGCTCGGTGATCTCGGCAACCGGCGCGCCGTAGCCAAATTTGGCAACCAGAACACCGTCCGGTCCCAGCAAGAACATGCCAGCCGTGTGGTCCATGGTGTACACGTTGGGGTTGGCGCCTGGCTCCTGCACCTTGGCAAACTGCACCTTGAAGTTGTCTGCCGCACGCCGCACCAGATTCAGCGGCCCGGTCAAGCCCAGAATACGTGCATCAAACGCCTGTGTGTAGGCTCCCAACACCTGCGCCGTGTCGCGCTGGGGGTCAATGGTGATGAAGATCGGCTGCAGATACTGCGCCCGCTTGTCCAGGGCAGCCAGTACTTGGGACATTTCCAGCAGCGTGGTCGGACACACATCCGGGCATGAAACGAAACCAAACGCTATCAGCTGAAAACGCCCGCGAAAGTCTTCCGATGTGACGGACCGCCCGTTAGTGCCCATTAGCAAGTAACGCGGGGCTACAGGGGCAGCGGTCACAGATGCATCCGACGCTTCCAGCGCGGTGTGGCTCTTGGCAGGTGCAGCGGTGCCTGCCGCAAGCATCAGAGCCACTGCAGTGCCGACGATGGTCAGCGCAGAGTTGTCTTGAACCCGCATGTCACTGCGCAGCGGGCGGCGACGCTGGCAATGCATCCTGCAAGCGCTTGGCCAGCGCGTCCAGCTTGCCATTGGCAATTGCGACATCCGGACAGGCTGGTGAATTGCGAATCTGGGCCAGATAACTTGCGTTCGTGGTCTCTTCAAACGCACTGCCAAAGCGCGGCGTTTTGGGTGCATGGGCCAGCATCAGTTTTTTGGCTTTTGCGGCGCACGCCATGTCCTGGCAGGCCAGCGCAACGCCATTTATTTGCGCCAGTTCGGTCACCAATGTCAGACCGAGTTCAGCGTCTGTAGCGTACGCCGTGCTGTGCATGGCCAAGGTGCTCAGGCACAGGGCTGCGAGTGTAGGCAGGGGAAATTTCATGGCAGTATTCCTTGGGATCAAAAAGGGTAACCTTTAAACCATGGGTTCTAGTGCATGCGGGGTTTGGGGTCGTGCAAAATCTTGTGGGGTGAAGAAAATGGCGCGAGGCGCTCCAGAAAATCCAGCATTTCGAGCGCTGGCGAGTTGCGGAAGAAGGTAGCCATGGGAGTTTCCATCCAGATACGGTCGGCAAACAAAAATATCTCATGCGCAGTGTCGCCGATGCCGTCCTTGTTGCGGTCAAAGCCCTGGTATTCGTCCCAGGTGTTGCCCAGCCACACATTGGAACTGCCCGCGCCCGGCGCGCTGATGGCTACCGTAGTCAAGTTGCTTTTGAACCGATTGCCTGTGAACTGGTGGCCACCCGCCTCGCCATAAAAAAACAAACCGATGATATTGTGTGCAAACTGATTGCCGCGAACCATCAGCGCACTGTCCACGTCAAGCGACGCATCCGCTTTCAGACCCACGGCGCAATGCAGTACCTGGTTGTTTTCAACTACCGAGCGCGGACTCTCCTTGATGACAATACCGGCACCACCATCGGTCAACGCGTGGGCAATGTGATTGCGGGCAATGGTGAGTTCGGGGGAGTACAGCCCCACGATGCCGGTGCCGGTGTGGGTCAAATGGTTTCCCTCAATGTGCACGCGGGGCGAAAAGATCAGGTGCATGCCATAGCGGCCATCGGTAAAGCGGTTGCCCACAATGTAATTCTTAGGGGAATTGGCCAGGGTGATGTCGCGCGCGCGCACAAATTCATTGCTGTCCACGCGGTTGTCATGGCTGTTCCACATGCGTATGGCGTCCCCTCGCAGCCCCATCGCCAAAGACTTTCCAGTAACGCGGTTGCCCTTGATGACTGAATAGTTGACTGCTTTGAGGTGAATGCCAAAGAGCACGTCTTCAATGTCATTGTCTTCGACCCGGTGGCCTTCGCCTTGCAGCAACAATCCGGCATCCACCCGGTCGTGCGAATCACCACTGCCCCGCAGGCGCAGACCGCGTAACGTGACGTCATTGGCCTGCACACTGAGCACGGTACTGTGGCCGTCACCCTGAATAACCGCTGCGTGACCGCCTTCTATCACCATGGGCGTCAGCACGGTAACCGGCCCCTGGTACACACCGGGTGCCAGGCGCAGCGTAGCGCCTTTGGGGGTTGCATCAATCAAGGTCTGCAAGGGAAGCATACTGGGGGTGGCGGATGAAATGGCTACAGTCCACACCATCAACACACAAAACAAGGCAGCGCGCAGCACGGTCACAACTTCGTGGTTTTTCGCATCAAGACGACAAACGTCAGGGCGAAGGCGTTCATCGAAAGTGCGTAGACTACGCTGGGCGCACTCATGGCCGGTTGCTGCAGCCACTGCAAGCAAACCACAATGCCAAGTGCCGAGTTTTTCAAACCACATTCGGTGATAACGGCGATCCGATCACGCCGATTCAACCGATTCACCATTGACAGCAAATAGGCACCGGCCAGTATGAGCACATTGAGTACCAGCACAGCCGGCCCCAGGAGCGGCAGGTTATCAAGCAGCACCTGGCGCTGAT
>JBAWYQ010000305.1:0-3931 GCA_037143475.1 Burkholderiales bacterium
AGTTTGGCGCCATCTGCGCCTTTTTGTGCAGCATGCAGGCCGGCTATATCAACGGTCAAAACGTGTTGGCCGATGGTGGCGCGTATCCGGGAACCTATTGACACCCGGAGCCCCCTGGAACAATATTCAATGGCGCACGCACTCTTCAGTTGGTAAGCAATGCTGTCAAACCGTCTTCGCAGGTTCCTGCACCCTTGGCTAGCCGCCTTGTGCGGCAGTGCGCTTCTAATATCGACCTCAATGGTATCGGCGCAGACCCAGGCTAGTGCGCCCTACAGGATACGCGTGGTGGGTGGCTTGGCTGCCCTGAACCAGTTCACCCGCTGGGAGGAGCCGTTTTGGACCCGTGAGCTGCTGCGACTGAGTGGAGGCCGGTTTACGGCGGATATCGTTCCGTTTGACAGGGCGGGTGTACCGGGCGTGGAAATGTTGCGACTGTTGCAACTGGGCGTGGTTCCGTTTGGCACGACCCTGATGAGTTCCCTGTCTGCTCAATACCCGCAATACACAGCACCTGATTTGGCGGGCCTCAACCCTGATATTGCGAGCCTGAAAACGAGCCTGGCGGCGTTTCGCCCCTACCTGGAGAAAGCCTTGCGGGACCAGCATGGTGTTGAGGCGCTGGCAATTTATACCTACCCTGCACAGGTCATTTTTTGTAAGAAGCCGTTGACGGGCTTGGGCGACCTTGCGGAGCGGCGCATCCGTGTTTCATCCGTTGGGCAGGCCGATTTTGTCGGTTCACTCGGGGCTGTACCGGTGAACGTCGCGTTCGCTGATGTGGTGGCCCATCTTCAAAATGGCAATGTGGAGTGCGCCATCACGGGTGCCATGTCGGGCAATACCATGGGTCTGCAGTCCATGACCAGCCACCTGTATGCCATGCCACTGACTTGGGGTTTGGCGATATTTGGTGCCAACCGTGCAGCGTGGGATGCCTTGCCACCTGATATGCGGGCTTTGTTGCGACGTGAGCTGCCCAAGCTGGAAGCGGCCATCTGGGAAGAGTCCGAGCGCGATACTGCCGAAGGCATGGCATGCAACAGTGGCGCGCCTGCCTGCAAGGCGGGACGTAAAGGTGCAATGGTGGTGGTGCCTGTTTCTGCACCGGATGAGCGGCGGCGCCAGGAAATTTTTACGGCGACGGTTTTGCCACGCTGGTTGAAGCGTTGCGGTGCCCGGTGCAATGAAATCTGGAGCCAGACCATTGGACCAGCGCGCCACATAGCCGTTCCCACCACCCCATGATTGCAGCCACGCCGCGCCAAATCAAATTCACCGTCTGGGCGCTGGTTGCCGGCTTTGCGGCTGTTATCGCTGCGGGTGCCGTATCCATGGTTTGGAGCGCACGACAAAATGCACTGGCCGATGGTCAGGGCCAGGCCACACGCTTCATCGCCGGTGCAGAAGCCGCTTTGAATCGTTCCCTCCTGGCCATTGATGTGTTGCTCGCCGGGACGGACGAATTATTGGGTTTGTCCGGGTTGGCGCCAGACTGGGTGGACGCCAAAGTGGCCAGCCAACTGCTGCGCAACGCTGCCCGTCAGAATCTCTCAGTGCGGTACGTTGCCCTGGTCAACGACAAGGGGCGCGTGCTGGCTTCTTCCGAGCCCTTGGGCTCAGCCCTGGAGCTGGAGTTGCCCAACGGCTTTCTCGCAGACGCCATGTCCCAGCCGATGTCGACTCTGGTGGTCAGCAACCCATCCGTGAGCTTTGCCAGTTCGGAGCGGGTGCTGTACATCGGGCGCTATGTGCGCCTGGCCGACGGATCGCGACTGCTTGCTGTTGCTGAAGTACCCACATCCATGTTGGTCACGGTCCTCATGCAGGGCAGTGATATTGCGGCCCTTGAAGTGACGTTGGAGCGCAGCAATGGCCAGTTGCTGCTGGGCGTGCCGCTACAGGAAGACCTGTTGCCAAGCACCCTGATTCGGCGCCCTTTGGGCGCGATAACTTCTGCGGATGCACTGGCGCCGTTTGCACGCCTGACCGGGGTGCCTGCACTGGTGGTGGGTCGCCCGGTTTTGTACCGGGACCTCTGGATATCGGCCAGCGTTCCCATTGACGCGGCGCTGAAAGATTGGCGGTCTGATCGCAATGTAGTCGTGGTAGCCACATTTTGCGTCATGGTGCTGCTGCTGATGGCGGGTGGGTTCGCTTTGGTTTTTTTACACCGCACCAGCGAGGCCCGCCTCGCCCTTGCGCAGTCCAAAGGTGCGTTGGACCAGGCATTAGAGAGCATGGTGAGTGGTTTTTTGCTGCTCGATGCCCAACGCAATGTGGTGCAGTGGAATCGCCGTTTTGAGGAAATATTCCCTTGGCTTGCGGGCACGATGCTGCCGATGGCGTCTTTCCAGCAGGTGCTGGAAACCACTTCCCGCTTTCACCTGCCGGGAGCCACTGCGCTAGAGCGCCAAACATGGATTGAGCAACGGCTGCAATTGCAAAGCGGAGGCGCCGCACCGCATGAGCAGGTGCTGCCCAACGGGCACTACATCCAGATCACCGAGCGTGCCACGCCCGAGGGTGGTCTGGTTATTACCTACCACGATGTGACCGAACTGCGCCGTGCCAGCGCCGAGATCGAGAGCCTGGCGTTCTACGACACACTGACCGGGCTGCCCAACCGGCGCTTGTTGCTGGACCGTTTGACGCATGCAACCGCGGTGGTCACGCGGTCGGGCTACATGGGGGCGTTGTTGTTCCTGGATCTGGATGACTTCAAGACGGTGAACGACACTTTGGGGCACGAAGTGGGCGACCAGTTGCTGCAGCAAGTAGCACAGCGCCTGAAGGCCTGTGTGCGCGATGTCGACACCGTTGCACGGCTCGGCGGTGATGAATTTGTGGTCATGCTCACCGACCTGGCAGCCGAACGCGCGCACGCAGCGCACCTTGCCCGTCAGGTGGGCGAAAAAATGCTGCTGAGTTTGAACAATCCCTACGTGTTGGGTGCCCAGCCTTACCGCAGCACCTGCAGCTTGGGCGCCACCCTGTTTGGGCCTGACGTGCATAACGCGGCCGAACTGCTCAAGCAGGCGGACATTGCCATGTACCAGGTGAAAGCCCAGCGCGGTAATGCCCTTTGCTTTTTTGACCCGCAGATGCAGGCGGCCATCACTGACCGCGCCCAGTTGGAGTCTGATTTACGCCAGGCGCTGGAGCGGGAAGAGTTTGAGCTGCATTACCAGCCCCAGTTCGCGCTAGGTGGACACATGGTGGGTGCCGAGGCACTTTTGCGGTGGCGTCATCCGCAGCGCGGCATGGTGTCGCCCGGAGAGTTTATTGCCGTAGCCGAAGAGAGCGAGCTCATCGTGCCCATTGGCCAGTGGGTTTTGCGTACCGCGTGTCACCAACTCGCAGTCTGGCAGCTCGATACGCGCTTGGGCGCTTTGCAGTTATCGGTGAATGTCAGTGCGCGCCAGTTTCGTCAGCCAGATTTTGTCGAGCAAGTCACCGTTGGCCTGCTCGAGAGTGGTGCCCGGCCGCAGTTGCTCAAATTGGAGCTCACCGAGTCGCTGATGCTGGACAACGTCGACGAGTGCATTGCCAAAATGAGCCTGCTCAAGACCAGCGGCGTGCAGTTTTCGGTAGACGATTTTGGAACCGGGTATTCGTCATTGGCCTACCTGACCCGGCTGCCGCTGGACCAACTCAAGATTGACCAGTCGTTCGTGCGCAACCTGGGCGTTCGGCACAGCGATGGCCTGATCGTGCAAACCATCATCGGCATGGCGCGCAGCCTGGGGCTGGAGGTGATTGCCGAGGGCGTAGAAACGGCTGCGCAACAAGAGTTGCTGGCGCAGTACGGCTGCGAGTTGTACCAGGGCTACCTTTTGGCCCGCCCGGCACCGGTAGCTGTTCTTGAGGCAACCCTTCAGCGCCGGGACGACAACACGATACCGGACACAATCAGCGCAAACGCCAGCGC
>JBAWYQ010000306.1:0-3923 GCA_037143475.1 Burkholderiales bacterium
CAACTACACACTGTCCTGCCATTTGTTTCAGTCCTGCCAAAAGCGGGGCGCACGCCTGCTATACGCGTCGTCCGCAGCGACCTATGGAGGCTCGGACACCTTTCGCGAGGAGCCGGCCTTTGAACTGCCGCTGAATGTCTATGGCTACTCCAAGCTCTTGTTCGACCAGCGCATGCGCCGCGAATGTGGCTCGGACTTTCAACGCACCAAAGCAGGTAAAACACAACAGGTAGTGGGCTTTCGGTATTTCAATGTCTACGGCCCGCACGAACAGCACAAAGGCCGCATGGCCAGCGTGGCATTCCACCAGTTCAACCAGTTTCACGCCGAGGGCAAGGTCAAACTCTTTGGTTCCTACGGCGGCTACCCGCAAGGTGGCCAGATGCGCGATTTCGTATTCATCGACGATGTGGTCGCCGTCAACTTGTGGTTTTTCGACCATCCTGCGGAGTCCGGTATCTACAACCTGGGAACGGGCAAGGCACAACCTTTCAATGACGTTGCGATCACGGTGGTCAACACCCTGCGCGAACAGCGTGGTGAAAATGCACTCTCGCTGGAGCAAGCGGTTGCTGGCGGATTGATCGAATACATCGATTTTCCGGACGCACTGCGTGGCAAATACCAAAGCTACACCCAGGCCGACTTGGGTGCACTGCGCAGCACCGGATGCCAACATGTCTTTGCCGATGTACAAAGCGGCGTGCGCAGCTATGTGCAAGCGCTGTCGGCAGCGCGCTAGGATTTATTTACAAGGGTTTGTCCCGACACCAACCCACAGCGAGCGCGTCAACGGTACCGGGTTGCGATCCGTTGAGAGCAGGTCACCAGGTTTCTGGTGCATCCGTCCTGCCAACCATCCCTTCCGAAGGAACTGCACATGTTGAAAAAAATCCTTGCCATCGTTGCCATGCTGTACGCAAGCATCGCGTTTGCCGCCGTAGATGTCAACAAAGCCACGGCCGCTGAGCTGGACGGCATCAAGGGCATTGGTCCATCTATATCCACCAAAATTATTGACGAACGCAAGAAGGGCAACTTCAAAGACTGGACCGATTTCATTGAACGCGTCAAAGGTGTCGGCGACGGCAACGCTGCCAAATTCTCCAGCGAAGGTCTGACCGTCAATGGCTCTGGCTTCAAGGGTGCAGCTGCTGCTCCCGCGGCACCTGCCGCCAAGGCTGACGCAAAACCTGCCGCCCCTGCAGCCGCTCCCGCTGCCAAGGAAGAAAAGAAAGACCCAAAGGCTGACGCCAAGATGAAGGCGGACGAAGCCAAGAAAGTCAAGGCCGAAGAGAAGGCAAAGAAGGCTGAAGAAGCCAAAGCCAAGAAAGACGCAAAGAAAGCCAAGGCTGAAAAGAAAGACGCCAAAGCCGATGCACCACAGGCACCTGCAAGTACACCGAAAAAATAAGCGCTGTAATCACTTCAAAAAGCCCGCTACTGCGGGTTTTTTGCATTTCAGTATTTGGTCTTGCGGTTACCAGAATCCGGGCGTATGCTGGGGACCGAATCAACGGCTCGGAGTGCACCAATGGACTCTCCCACGATCCCCTGCAAGCTGCCCACAATCGCGGGTGCTATCCTGCTGGCATGCACAGCGCTTGGCGCACAGGCGCAGTGCACGCGACTGGTCCTCGCCGCCGACCCCGACTACCCGCCCATGCACTGGTATGACGGCGAAACCATGCAAGGGGCTTCCATCGCGATTGCGAAGAGGGTGCTGGAAGATCTGAAGATCCCGTATGAAGTGCGCTATCTGGGCCCGTTCCCCCGAGTCATGGCTGCAGCGGAGCACGGGGAAGTCGACATGGTGGCCACGCTCAAGAAGACGCCCGAGCGGGAAGCCTTCTTGCTCTTTCCCAAGACGCCGGCATTGGCCAATCCCGTTGCCATTTTTACTGCGCGGGACCGTCCGATCGAATTCAAAACGCGCGCCGATCTGGTGGGCCTCAAAGGCGGCATTACCCGAGGCAATGTGTTTGGGGACGGATTCGATGACTATATGAAACAGAATCTGGACATCGACGTCGCCAATAGCCCAGAGAACAATTTCAGCAAGCTCGGCGCGGGACGGTTGGACTATTTCGTGACCGGCTATTACGCCGGCATGGCGTACCTGCTCAAGCGGGGAGACGAAGAACGCTTCGTCGCCAAGACCCCGTTTCTGGTGGACACCCCCAACTACATCGTATTGACGCGCAACGGCCATTGCGCCAGCAAACTAGAGGCCATTGATCTGCGCTTGTCGCAACTCAAAAAGAGCGGCGCGCTGGAGGAATTGATTCGCCAATCCTTTGCCCAATGGAAAGCCAACCCGGTGGTTCAGGTCAAGTAGAGGCGCTAGGAGTCTGGGCGACAGAAGTTTTCCGCTGAAGGCGACTTTGACATTTGGCGGCACAAAGTCGTCTGGGCTATGGTGAACGCGTCCATCAACACGTGTGCTGGTGATGAATTGGTGGCGGTTTGAAATCACCCGGCGCGTCAGATGCGAGTTTTCTGAGCGACCTTCTGTTCAACTGGCCTGCATGACACCCATTCTGCGCAGATTGAGCGCCATGCAAACGAGCTTGAACTCGGCCTGCGCCTTCTTCAACCCCCGCATACTGAACTGTCTGAACCCCAGAACGTTCTTGATCCAGCCGTTGGGTGGTTCGGCAATCCACTTGCGTTTGCGGTAGTCGAGCTTTGTCTGTTGTGTTTCAAACTTGGCTGCCATCGCCACCGTGTGGGGGTAGCGCTGTACATCTCTGGGTTTGACCAGTGTTTTACCCTCGCGCCCCAAGGCGATGACCAGTTCCGTATCGTGGTGGGTGATTGCCAGTTCGGCCATCACCGCTTCGCTACGGTAGCCTGCATCAGCCAACACTTGAGCAGCAGATTTGCCCGTGTGCTCTTTGACGGCCTTGAGCACCATGGGCAGTTGTTGTACGTCTGAACTCGTGTTGACAACCTCCGCGGCGACGATGATGTGTGCCGTCTCGTCCACTGCGGTCTGCGCGTTGTAGCTGTAGTCAAACCCACCCCCGGCACGCTTCATGATGCGTGACTGTGGATCAGTAAAGCTGTCCTGGGCTTTGGGCGCAGGAACACCAAAGTCGCGTTGGTAGGGCTTACCTCCTTTGGGTTTGCCGTCTTTATCCCGGGGCTTGCGGTCGTCGTCCGGCGTACGTCCACGCTGCGCGTCGCTTAAACGTTGACGCTCTTCCAGTCGGGCCTTGGCCGCCTCAATCGCAGCCAGGCGCGCTTGCCGGCGTTCGATCTCAGCGGGAATGTCCAGATCGGGCTCGTTCCTCTCGGCCTCATCGGTATGGGTCGCCCTTTTTACCAGCGAGCTGATTTGCACTTTGAGATCAACTTCGGCTGCTTGCATGCGTGCGTAGCTCATGGCCTTGTGGCGGCTGGCGTTGGCTTTGATCTTGGTGCCATCCACGGCGATAGTGCCCAGCTTGACCAATCCCATCTCGCGTGCCAGGCGCACGACCTGGACAAACAGTTCAGTGAACTCGTCCAAGTGCAGTGCACGGAAGTCGCGGATGGTTCGGTGCGCGGGGAAGTTGTCCGCAGCAAGCACGCGAAAGGCCACGTCTTCATTCAGCTTTTTGGCGATCTTGCGTGAGCTGAAGACCCCCGTGGCGTACGCATAGACCAGGACTTTGACCATCATGGCCGGGTGAAAGGGTTGGTTGCGTGAACCCCCTCCTGCATAGCGTGCATGAAAAGCGCTCAGGTTCAGACTGTCAACGGTGTCACTGATGAAGTAGGCCAGGTGGCCTTGGGGCAACCATTCTTGCAAAGCGCAGGGCAAGAGGTATTGCTGATCGGGCTGGTAAGGAACATAGCTGGTGCTCATCCTCCAGTAACGATCAGCCTCACATCGCGTTGTTGGTGACAACCCTAGTTTCTGCCGCCCAGACTCCTAG
>JBAWYQ010000307.1:0-3908 GCA_037143475.1 Burkholderiales bacterium
CGAGCCGTTTAAACTAGTTAAGCATGAGTCGGATGCGCACCACACTCCGTTTGGCACTGTTCAGCAGTTCGTTTATTGCTACTGCCGTAAGCAAATTTTGTAGGCCAATCAACGGTGGGACATTGATCCAATTTGCTGTTCCAAACTATTACTGAGCGCGCCATGAAAATATTTGGAATCGCCGGTCATTCCGGCATGGGCAAAACTACCTTGCTGGAGCGCTTGGTGCCTGCTATTGCCGGACGCGGCCTGGTTGTGTCGCTGATCAAGCACAGCCATAAAAACATCGACATTGATCGCCCCGGCAAAGATTCCTACCGGCTACGAGAGTCGGGCTGTAAAGAGGTGCTGCTGATGGGTAACGACCGCTGGGCACTGATGCACGAATTACGCGGAGTGCCAGAGCCGTCGCTGGACTATCTATTGGACCGCATGCAGGACTGCGATGTGGTGCTGGTCGAAGGCTTCAAGCATGGTAATTTTCCCAAGCTCGAAGTATGGCGTGCATCGCAGGGCCAGGAGACGCTGTGGCCGGACTGGCCCGGTATTCTGGCCATTGCCAGCGATCAGCCTCCGACCTCGCCGGCCCAGACGGGGGTTACACCGGGCTTGTCCCACCTGGATTTATCGGATGTTGCTTCGATTGCCGACTTTGTGATGACACACGCGCAAACTCGATAACAGTTTGACTACTTGATCGGATGATTGCAAATCAGTGGATCAGTTTTAAAAAATATTCAATAATTCGAGTATCATAGAAATATGGAATCAACTACCGTTGTCAAGGCGCTCGCCGCTCTAGCCCAGTTCTCGCGTTTGGAGGTTTTTCGGTCGCTCGTTGTGGCAGGCGAAGCAGGCCTGACTCCTGGCGCGTTGTCCGAGACTTTGGGTGTTGCGCCCAACACGCTGTCGTTCCATTTGAAGGAACTGGTACATGCCGACCTGGTGACACAGGAGCGCGTGGGGCGCAACCTGGTTTACCGCGCCCAATACGACCGCATGAACGCCGTTCTGGCTTACCTCACCCAAAACTGTTGCCAAGGCCAGGCCTGCATGACCGAAGCAGCAGTCCAATGCAAATGTTGATAAGGAAATAAAACACCATGAAGCGCTTCCATGTTCATATTCACGTTGAAGACCTGCAAGCCAGCGTCAACTTCTACAAACGTCTTTTCGCTGCGGAGCCCACTCGCGTTGAGGCCGATTACGCCAAGTGGATGCTGGAGGACCCCAGGGTCAACTTTGCCATCTCGACCCGGGGCAGCAAGCCGGGTCTTGACCACTTGGGCTTCCAGACCGACACAACTGAAGAGTTGGCGCAGTTGAAAGTACAAGCGCAGGGCGCCGAGATGGCGCTGCTGGACGAAGGTGAGACCACCTGCTGCTACGCCAAGAGCGAAAAGCATTGGATAACCGACCCGCAAGGCATTGCCTGGGAGCACTTCCACACGTTGGGTAATATCCCCGTGTTCAATGAAGGCGCCATGTTGACCGCCCCCGGGGCTTGTTGCGCTCCTGCGCCAGCGGCTGTCGAAGCCAAGTCGAATTGCTGCACCCCGGCGCCCACAGCGCAGTCGGGCTGCTGTGGTGGCGGTAGCGCCAAATCTTCCTGCTGCTGAAGCTTTAAATCATGTCAATCCAACCAAAGCCCATCAACGTGCTGTTTCTGTGCACGCACAACTCTGCGCGCAGCATCCTGGCGGAAGCGCTGCTCAACGCCATTGGAAATGGCCGTTTCAAGGCCTTTTCCGCTGGCAGTAGTCCGCGTAACAACCAACAGCCCAATCCCTTGGGCCTGCAGGTTTTGCAAGCCGCAGGCATTTCTATAGACGGCCTGCACAGCAAGAGCTGGGACGTGTTTGCAGCGCCCGGCGCGCCGCAGATGGACCTGATCATCACGGTGTGTGACAACGCCGCCGGTGAGGTCTGCCCGATCTGGCCCGGCCATCCGTCCACCGCGCACTGGAGCTATCCCGATCCTTCGGCGGGTGACGGTTCAGACGCAGAAAAGCTGGAAGCCTTTCGTAAAACCCTGTACGCCATCAAGCGCCGCCTGGAACTCTTTTGCAGCTTGCCCAGCGATAAGCTGCAAGCGGCCCTGCTGCAATCCAGCGCACGCCAACTGGCCAACACCTGAGCACCCAACCATGAGCGTCCAATGTGAAGTAACCGCCAAGCGGGCGACCGGTGCACCGATGAGCGTGTTTGAACGCTACCTGACGGTGTGGGTTTTCTTGTGCATCGTGGTGGGCATTGCGCTGGGGCAGTTGTTGCCCGGCGTGTTCCAGGCGGTCGGCCAAATGGAGATCGCGAAAGTGAATTTGCCGGTGGGCGTGCTGATCTGGGTGATGATCATTCCGATGCTGGTGAAGGTGGACTTTGGCGCACTGGGTGAGGTGCGCCAGCATATCAAGGGCATAGGTGTGACGCTGTTCGTCAACTGGCTGGTCAAGCCATTTTCGATGGCGTTACTGGGCTGGATCTTCATCCGTCACTGGTTTGCGCCCATGCTGCCACCGGATCAGCTGGACAGCTACATCGCCGGGTTGATTTTGCTGGCAGCGGCGCCGTGTACCGCCATGGTGTTTGTGTGGAGCCGCCTCACTGGCGGCGACCCGTTGTTCACACTGTCACAGGTGGCATTGAATGACAGCATAATGGTGGTGGCTTTTGCACCACTGGTCGGCTTGTTGCTGGGCATGTCGGCCATCATCGTACCGTGGGACACTTTGCTGACCTCGGTGGTGTTGTACATCGTCATTCCAGTGATCTTGGCGCAGCTTCTGCGCAGGTCGCTGTTGGTCAACGGCGAAGCGGCGTTCGATGCCACCATGGCAAAGATAGGCCCTTGGTCCATTGCGGCCCTGTTGGTGACGCTGGTGTTGCTGTTTGCCTTTCAGGGCGAGGCGATTCTCAAGCAGCCGCTGGTGATTGCTCTATTGGCAGTTCCGATTTTGATTCAGGTGTTTTTTAATTCGGCACTGGCCTATTGGCTCAACCGCGCGGTGGGTGAGAAGCACAACATTGCCTGCCCGTCGGCACTGATCGGCGCATCCAATTTCTTCGAACTGGCGGTGGCCGCGGCCATCAGCCTCTTTGGCTTCAACTCCGGTGCTGCACTGGCAACGGTGGTTGGCGTGCTAATTGAAGTACCGGTGATGTTGCTGGTGGTCTACATCGTCAACAACTCGAAGGGCTGGTACGAGCGTGGCGCAGCGGTCAAAGGTGCGTGAACATGGCAAGCGCGTCTGATCATGCGATGCCTGACGACTGCCTGGACCGATCAAGAGGCCGAGCAGTGCTGCCACCTTTCAGTCGGCCCGTAAAATTCATGAGGCCGCCAATAAGGTGATCAGCCAGCCAGTCAAGTGGGTCATCAATACAGGTGATCAGGACCACCGCTGGCTAGGTAATGGATACTTCGCAGCCTGGCACCGTGCCAACGCTGCCTACGCGTTTTGTCGCAGGACAAGACACGCGCCTGGAAATGGGCGGCACGGTGTTTGAACTCAAACACCGCCATGGTGGCCACCGCCGGGTGACATGCTGGTGTGGTTGCCGCAAAGGAACGTGCTGTTTGCGGGTGATGTGGTCTATGTGGACCGCGTGCTCGGGCTGCATCCGGTCAGCAACACCCTGAACTGGCTTGAGTCTTTTTCTGCCGTCGACGAACTAAAGCCCCAGACCATCGTGCCCGGGCACGGCAACGTGACCAACCTCGCCACCGCGCAGGCGCACACGCGCGACCTGCTGCTGACGTTGCGCGCGCATATGAAGAAGGCGGTGGATGACGGCGTTGACCTCGGTGCTGCGGTCAAGAGCTTCAATGCCAAGCCTTTTGCCCACCTCAGGCACGCGGATGTGTGGATTCCACAGCTGGCCAACCAGACCTATCTGGAGGTGGAGCG
>JBAWYQ010000308.1:0-3871 GCA_037143475.1 Burkholderiales bacterium
TTACCTGTTGCTGGCCGATTATCAGTCTTACGTGGCAACCCAACTGCGCGTCGACTCCCTTTACCGACAACCAGACCAATGGTGCGAGAAAGCCATCTCCAATGTGGCCGGCATGGGCATCTTTTCCTCGGATCGCACGATCCGCGAGTATGCCGATCAGATCTGGGGCATTAAAGCCGCGACCGAATGAAAGCACGCGCCGCACGTGAAGAAGGTGTCGTCAACCTGCGTACTACAGATATCAAGCTGATTTGTAGTGGCCACCATGGCGACCCGTTTGCCGTGTTGGGCCCGCATGTACAGGGCAGTGGAAAGTTATCCATCCGCACTTTTTTGCCCGGTGCCGACACGGTACAGGTTGTCACCGATGAGGAACAATCGGTCGTGGACGCCATGACCCTGCGAAACACAGCAGGGTTCTTTGAGCAGACCATTACAGCAGAACCAAACACGCCGTACCGCTTTAAAGTCCAGTGGGAGGACGGCCACCAGTCGACCGTCGAAGACCCCTACCGTTTTGGCCACATACTGGGCGACATGGATGTCTGGTTGCTTGGCGAAGGCACTCATTTGCGCCCCTATGAAATTCTGGGCGCCAACCCGCGTGAAATGGCTGGCGTGTCCGGCACCAGCTTTGCGGTCTGGGCCCCGAACGCCTCACGCGTCAGTGTCGTAGGCAACTTCAACTATTGGGATGGCCGCAGGCATCCGATGCGCCTGCGACGTGAATGTGGTGTATGGGAAATTTTCCTGCCCGGTGTGGCCGAGGGTGTGCTGTACAAGTTTGAAATCCGCACAGCAAATGGCCAGGTGTTACCCGCCCGCGCCGACCCCTATGCACGGCAGGCGGAAATGCGCCCGGCGACCGCCAGCGTGGTGGCCTCAATGCCCCCTATCCAATTGCCGTCGGATCAGCGTCGCAATGCGAATGCGCTAGACGCCCCCATGAGCATTTATGAAGTGCATCTGGGCTCCTGGCGCCGGGTCGTAGACACTTCCAATGGCGAGCAACGCTGGCCCACCTGGGACGAACTGGCCGATATGCTCGTCTCCTACACCAAGGACATGGGTTTTACGCATTTGGAGTTGCTGCCCATCAGCGAACACCCGTTTGATGGCTCCTGGGGTTACCAACCCGTCGGCCTGTACGCGCCAACCGCGCGGTTTGGCACTGTCGACGGTTTTGTCCGCTTTGTGCAGCGCTGCCACGCGGCCGGTATCGGCGTGTTGCTCGACTGGGTGCCTGCGCACTTCCCCTCCGACCCCCACGGGCTGGCTCAGTTTGATGGCACCCACCTCTACGAGTACGCCGACCCGCGCGAGGGCTTTCACAACGACTGGAATACGTTGATCTACAACCTGGGTCGCACCGAGGTTGCAAATTTTCTGATCGGCAACGGCCTGTATTGGCTGGAGCGTTATGGTGTGGACGGATTGCGCGTGGATGCGGTTGCCTCCATGCTCTATCGCGACTACAGCCGCAAGGCGGGCGAGTGGATTCCCAACGCCCACGGTGGGCGCGAGAACCTCGAAAGCATCGCTTTCCTCAAACGCATGAACGAGGTGGTCGGCAGCGAACGGCCGGCCGCCATCACACTGGCCGAAGAGTCCACCGCATTCCCGTCGGTGTCGCGCCCGACCTATGCCGGTGGCCTGGGATTTCATTACAAATGGAATATGGGCTGGATGCACGACACGCTGCAATACATGGAGCGTGACCCGGTGCACCGCAAACACCACCAGAGCGAGATGACGTTCGGCTTGGTCTATGCCTTCAGTGAAAATTTTGTACTGCCCATCTCCCACGACGAAGTGGTGCATGGCAAAGGCTCGCTGCTGAACAAAATGCCGGGGGATTGGTGGCAGAAGTTTGCCAATCTAAGAGCCTATTTGGGGTTCATGTTTGGCCACCCTGGCAAAAAGCTGCTTTTCATGGGGTGCGAGTTCGCTCAGGAAAAAGAATGGAACCACGACCAGAGTCTGGACTGGCACTTGCTCGACAAACCTGAGCACGCGGGCATCCAGCGTCTGGTGCGCGACCTCAACCATCTATATCAATCCAAGGCGGCCCTGCACCAGATGGACTGTTCCGCGAACGGTTTTGAATGGATCGATCACAGCGACGCCGCCCACTCGGTACTCAGCTTCATTCGTCGTGGCTCGGACCCAGGCACGTGCATGGTGGTGGTGTGCAACTTCACGCCCACCGTGCAAAACGGCTACCGTATCGGGGTTCCACACGCAGGCCAATACATTGAGCGACTCAACACCGACTCGGCCCACTACGGCGGCAGCAACCAGGGCACGCCGCAAAGCGCTGCAACCGCAGAGCCGAAGGCATGGCACGCCAAGCCTTACAGCATTGCGCTCACACTGCCTCCGCTCGCAACGGTCATGCTCGAATGGACACGTTAATCACCAGCACTTTGTTGAAAGGCCACCCCTGGCCCATGGGTGCGACATGGGATGGCCAAGGTGTCAACTTTGCCATATTTTCGGCGCACGCTCAGGCCATGGATCTGTGCCTGTTTGATGAAGAAGGCGCGGTGGAACGGGTCCGCATGCGCCTACCCGCTCACACCAGCGACGTCTGGCACGGCTACTTGCCTGGTGCCCAGCCTGGCTTGGTCTACGGCTTGCGCGCCGACGGACTGTGGGACCCTGAGCATGGCCACCGCTTCAACCCACACAAGCTGCTTCTGGACCCCTACGCACGGGATGTAGTGGGAAACTTTCAGTGGCGCGATGAACACTTTGGATTTAACCGCCAGCAAGCCAGCCTGATGGACACGCGCGACAACGCTGCCATGGCACTCAAGGCTCGTGTCATACACGACAATTTTGACTGGGAGGGCGACCGCCCCCCCCATGTACCCATCATCGACACGGTGCTGTATGAGATGCACGTCAGAGGGTTTTCAAAGACCAACCTCAAAGTGCCGGTGGCTTTACGTGGCACCTACGATGGGCTAGCGCATAGCGGGTCGCTGGACCACCTCAAATCCCTGGGCATCACCTCGCTGAGTCTTTTGCCGGTGCACCTTTCAATTGACGAGGAGCGTTTGGTCCAGCGGGGTCTTTCCAACTATTGGGGTTACAACACGCTGGCATTTTTTGCGCCCGACCCTGCGCTGGCTTCCGGCCAACACTGGGCCAATGCACGTGACGAGTTCCGCGCAATGGTCAAATCTGTCCATGCGCAGGGCATTGAGGTTCTGCTGGACGTGGTGTTCAACCACACTGCGGAGTCAGATGAAACCGGCCCGAACCTCAGTTTTCGCGGACTGGACAATGCCAGCTACTACCGACTAAAAGCCGACAACCACGCACACTACGAAAACTACAGTGGTTGCGGTAACACCCTGGATATTCGCCAGCCACGCGTATTGCAAATGGTGATGGACAGCCTGCGCTATTGGGTGAGCGCCATGCATGTGGACGGATTCCGTTTTGATCTGGCGCCCGTTTTGAGCCGGGGCGATCATGGTTTTGAGCGTGGTGGTGCCTTTTTTACTGCGATTGCCCAGGACCCTTTGCTGTCTCGCGTCAAGATGATTGCCGAACCCTGGGACATCGGCCCTGGCGGCTACCAGGTCGGCAGCTTCCCTCGGGGTTGGATGGAGTGGAACGACCGATTCCGGGATGTCATGCGGGGGTTTTGGCTGAATACCTCGCACCCAGCACGAACCCGGGGAGATTTCGCTCTGCGCCTGTGCGGCTCATCTGATTTGTATCAACACAGCCAGCGCCGACAGCGCCCTCCAGCCGAATCCGTCAATTACGTGGTCTCGCACGACGGTTTTACCTTGCGCGATTTGGTCAGCTACAACGAACGCCACAACCTGGCCAATGGCGAGAACAACGCCGATGG
>JBAWYQ010000309.1:0-3858 GCA_037143475.1 Burkholderiales bacterium
GGAACGGTCGTCGAGTGGTTTGATCGAACCGCTGAGGTCAACGTGGAGAAGGAAGTGGCTGCCATCGTGCAAGCGGCCGGTGCGGGCGATTTCAGTCAACGTCTGGACCCGCAGGGCAAGACCGGTTTTTACGCCGGTCTGACCACTGGCATGAACCAATTGATGGACACCAGTGAGCAGGGATTGACCGAGGTTGCCGATCTGCTTTCAGCATTTGCTGAAGGCGACCTCACACGCCGCATTGACCGCGACTACGCAGGTTTGTTTGGCCGCCTCAAAGACAGCGCAAACACCACGGCTGAAAACCTGACCCGGGTGCTCGGCGAGGTGCGCATGGCAACCGATGCACTCACAGGCGCGGCCAATCAAGTGAGCGCTACCGCGCAGTCACTGTCGCAAGCTGCCAGCGAGCAGGCCGCCAGTGTTGAGGAGACCAGTTCCCAGATTCAAGGCATGTCGTCCTCGATCAGCCAGAACTCGGACAACGCCAAGGTGACCGAAGGCATGGCCAGCAAGGCCAGCAAAGAGGCTACCGAGGGCGGTGCAGCGGTCAGCGAGACGGTAATTGCCATGAAGCAGATTGCTGCAAAGATCGGAATCGTTGATGACATCGCCTACCAGACCAATTTGCTGGCATTGAACGCGGCCATTGAAGCGGCCCGCGCCGGCGACCATGGACGCGGCTTTGCGGTGGTGGCAGCCGAGGTGCGAAAACTGGCCGAGCGCAGCCAGGAGGCCGCCAAGGAAATTGGTGAGCTCGCGGGGAAATCCGTCGCCACCGCAGAGCGCGCCGGGTCCCTGCTGGGGGAGATCGTTCCCAACATCCAGAAGACCAGCCAGCTTGTGCAGGAAATTGCCAGCGCCAGTTCAGAGCAAAGCGAGGCGGTATCTCAGATTGGCGGCGCCATGGGGCAGGTCAGCAAGGCGACCCAACAGAACGCCTCAGCTTCCGAAGAGTTGGCCGCAACCAGCGAGGAGTTGTCGGGCCAGGCCGAGAAGTTGCAGAACAGTGTGTCGTTCTTCCGCACCGAGACCAACGGACCTGCGTTGTCGGCAAGTCGCGCAGTTTCCAGCAGCACCGAGCGCCGGGCGCGCACGGGACGTATTCCAGCGCTCAATGTCACCGTACCTGTGCGGCGGGGTTATTGATTCACCCATTTCGGTAAGTTTTTTTTGTTAGCTTGTTTTTTTAAGGAGACTATTTTGTGCACTAAACACTTTCGACTCAGCGTGCTGACCCTGGGCCTGGCAGCAGCGTTCTCTGCAACAGCGCAGACTTCGGATGCAGAACGTCTGAAGGCGCTGGAGGCCAAGTTCGGCCAAAGCATGGCGGTCATTGAGCAACTCCAAAAGCGCATTGGCGAACTGGAGCAGGGCAAGGCCGGTGCCACGTCACCCGCTGCAAGTGCGGTGGTCAACCGCGTGGAAACCCTGGAAAAATCGGTGACCGAACTGGCCACCAGCGCGTCCAAGACGAGCACCGATGTGGGCTTGCCCTTGCACGGTTTCCTCGACACCGGCTATGCATCGGCCAGCGGCAAGCCGCCAGCCTATGAAAAATCAGGCTTTCGCCTGGGCACTTTTGACATCTACCTGACACCCCAGTTTAGCGACCGCGTCAAGGGCCTGGTCGAACTCGCATTTGAATACGGCGCAGACGGCGGCCTGGGCACCGACCTGGAGCGTTTGCAACTGGGCTATGTGGTCAACGACAACCTGACCCTGTGGGCCGGGCGTTTCCATACGCCCTACGGCTACTGGAACACGGCGTTTCACCATGGCGCACAGATTCAGACCAGCATCACCCGTCCACGCATGATCGCCTTTGAAGACCAGGGCGGTATCCTTCCGTCGCACACCGTCGGTGCCTGGGCCACGGGCAAATTCGACACCGGTGTCGGACGCCTGAACTACGACGTTTTTGCCGGCAACTCCGACAGCATGCGCGATGGCACGCTCGACTACAACGCCTCGGGCTACAACAACGGCACACCCGCCATGGGCTTCAACCTGGGTCTGAGTCCCAAGGCGGTGCCCGGCCTGACCGTGGGCCTGCACGCCGTAAGCGAGAAGATCAACAGTTATGACGCACTCGATACGCTCAACGGTGAAACCACCATGCAGGTGGCCGGTGCCTATGCGTTCTATGAGAGCGACAACCTGGAACTGATTGCCGAGTACTACAACTTCAACAACCAGGATCATTTTGGCAAGACCGGCACCCACAACAGCACCGCCGGCTTTGTCCAGGCCGGCTACCAGGTTGCCAACCGCCTGACCGCCTTTGCCCGCTACGAGAAGGCCGACCTTAACCAAGCCGATCCGTACTTCAACCTGATGAACCTCGGGGCTACCCAGTTTGGCAAGTCATACCACCAGTCCACCGTGGGGCTGCGCTACGACCTCGACCCGCGCTCGGCGCTCAAGTTGCAGCTGGAGCAGATCACCGACGAGGGCAACGCGAACCAGACTGTGAACTGGCTACGCGCCCAATATTCCGTACGTTTCTAAGAGCAAAGGGTAACAACCATGAAAGCAAGAATCCTTCAATTGGTCGCCATTAGTGCGCTGGCTGCCAGCGGCAACCTGTGGGCCGGCGACGTATTTGTGATCGCCAACGCGGGCGTCAACGTGTCGGCTGACGATGTGCGCGACGTGTTTGTGGGCGAGAAGCAGATCGACGGCGCAGTCAAACTAGTGCCCATGGACAACGCCGCAGCGCAAGCCGATTTTCTGGCCAAGGTGGTCAAGGTCGATGCAGCCAAGTACACCTCGATGTGGGCCAAAAAAGGCTTTCGCGACGGTGTCAGTCCGCCCGCAGTACGCGGTGGTGATGCCGAAGTGATCAGCGCCGTCAAGAGTACGCCCGGCGGCATTGGCTACGTGACCAAGGCCCCGGCCGACGTCAAAGTGATCCAGAAGTATTGATCATGCGGGTTTTCTGGCGTTTGCTGGGCGGCGTGGCGGTGGTGTTCTGCTGCTGGGCAGGACAGGCCGCCGCCGCGACCGGCCTATGGCAAATTCCCGACGAGTTCACCGACGAATTCGGCAAGAAGGCGCCACTGTCACACTGGGCCGGGCAGCAGACCATTGTTTCCATGGAGTACTCGGCCTGCAAGTTCGTCTGCAGCACCAATTGGCGCCGTTTGCTCGACATTCAGGCCGAGGCCGACAAACAGAAAATTCCATTGCGATTTCTGGTGGTCAGTCTCGACCCCGCCAACGATAGCCCCTCCGCCTGGCGGGACTACCGAAAGGTACGGGGGCTTTCCCGGACCAACTGGTCCTTCGTCACCGGCAACCGGCAGGCCACCGACAAAGCTGTGGCAGCGTTGGGCGTGAAGTGGTGGATTTTCAACGATTCCATCATGCATGACTTTCGCATTCTGCGGCTCAATGACGCAGGAGCGAGGCTGGCACTGATGGACAATTTTGAACAACCCGCCAGCGGTTTTCTGAGCAACTAGAATCCCGCCACATGCAAACCCTGCGCCACTTCACATTGCTGACCCGTCTGGTGCTGGGCTGCTTTGTGCTGTCGCTCGGGGCGGCCGTAGCCTCACCGATCGTCAGTCCGCAGAACCTGTTGTTGGTGTGTACCGCAAGCGGTTCCATGCAGATACTGGTGCAGGATGATGACGGTAGTGCGACCGAGATGGGAAGCCATGGTCTGGATTGTCCGCTGTGCGCCACTCTCTCGGCTCCGCCGCCGATCGTCGGTGCGGTAGCGCAATCGGTTCGCCCGCTTGCTTATGCACTTCAAAGCGTGCCTGCAGCGTGCGTTGTTGCCCGCAGCACGTCGCCGCATCATGACCTTGCGGTAGAGCATGGTCTGGGCTTCGCCGCTGAGTATTTCAC
>JBAWYQ010000310.1:0-3822 GCA_037143475.1 Burkholderiales bacterium
CACCCCGCAACAGTGCCAAGTTCTTCGCCAGGAGTGATGCGATTGTGATTGCGTATCATCAGACCATGGCGTCGTCGCCACCTCCACCGCCAATGACAATCTGGCCCTCGTCCGCCAGTCGGCGCACGGTTTTGAGAACTTCCTTCTGCTGTGCCTCGACCTCGGACAGGCGCATGGGACCGCGTGACTCCAGATCCTCCCGAAGGGTCGCGGCTGCGCGAGAAGACATATTGGCCAGGATTTTTTCCTTCAGTTCAGGCTGCGCACCCTTCAAGGCCACGATCAGAACGTCGGAGGACACTTCCTTCAACACCATCTGAATCGCTTTGTCGTCCAGCTTGAGCACATCGTCGAACACAAACATCTTGTCCATGATCTTCTGAGCCAAGTCCGCATCGTGATTGCGAATGGACTCGATGACCGTGCCCTCAATGGCAGTACCCATCAAATTGATCATCTCTGCCGCCGTCTTGACACCGCCCAACGACGACTTGCGAATCTTGTCACCCCCCGCCAGCACCTTGAACAGCACCTCGTTCAGGTCTTTTAAGGCAGTGGGCTGGATACCTTCCATCGTGGCGACCCGCAACATGACCTCATTGCGCTGGCGCTCAGTCAGGTTTTTTAGCACGTCGGCTGCCTGGTCGTAGTCCAGATGGACCAAAATTGCCGCCACAATTTGTGGGTGCTCGTTGCGCAACAGTTCGGCAACCGATAGCGGATCCATCCATTTCAGACTTTCGATCCCTGAAACATCACCGCCCTGCAAAATTCGATCAATCAGTAGCGCAGCCTTGTCGTCACCAAGGGCCAGTTTCAATACCGAGCGCACATAGTCACCCGAGTTGGATACCAGCAAACTTTGAGACGCAGCAATGCCGGTAAATTTGCCAACAACCTCGTCCACGCGTTCACGGGTAATCTGCGTGGTCTTGGCAATCGCCTCGCCCAGTTTTTGCACCTCTTTCGGCGACAGGTGCTTGAACACCTCTGATGCTTCTGCCTCTCCCAGAGACATCATCAGAATTGCCGCGTCTTGTAGTCCGTCGTCTTGTGCCATGGTTCTATTTTGCGTCCGGCGTCAGGCCGGCGCCTCGCCGTTCATCCACGTTTTGATGATATTGGCCACCGCTGCAGGATTGTCCCTCGTTAATTTGCGCGCATCTTCGAGTTGCATTTCGCCAGCCGATGCCTGAATCGAGTCAATACTCGCGCCAGGTCCACTCAACTGGGGCCGCTCTGGCATTTCCGACTCCATTGCATCCAGCTGGTTAATCCTTACATTGCTTACTGCATTGCTGGCCACTGGTGCTTGCGCTAATGCCTTCAAAGCTGGCCGCAAAACACCCATCAATACCAATGCACCAAACAACAGCGTTCCAACCGGCCAGGCAAAGCTTCGCAACAAGTCAAGTACCTCGGGCTGCCGCCACAGAGGCACATCAATGATCTCCACCTTTTCAGGGGCAAAGGCGGCATTCAACAGGTTAACCGAATCGCCCCGATCCTTGTTGAAACCTACAGTTTCGCGCACCAGAGCGGTCATCTTCTCAATTTGTGCATCGGTCAATGGTGTGCTGGTGGACTTACCCTTGTCATTGACCGTAACATTGTTGTTAACCACCACCGCGGCGTTAATGCGCTTGATGATGCCCGTAGCCCCTTTCACCACCCGGATGGTCTTGTCCACCTCATAGTTGGTGATGGATTCACGCTTGCCGCCACCCGCAGCACCTGCCTGCCCGTTAGCTGTCAAACCTTGGGCGGCTCCGTTAATTGGTGCAGATGCCTGAGCCGGCGGCTGATTCGTCGTCGCACCGGGCACGCCAGACGGTGGCGTGGCAGCCCCCGCATTGGTGCTCTCTATCGTCTGCTGGCTGCGCACGGCGCTGGCATCGGCCGACTGGTTGGGCTTGTGCGACTCCGTGGTGGACTCGGTTTGCGAGAAGTCCAACTCAGCCGTAACCTGCGCCTTCACGTTTTGCCGGCCGACGATGGGCTCCAAAATATCCAAAATACGCTGGCTATATTGCTGCTCAAGCTGGCGCACGTGCTGAAGTTGCTCGGCATCCGCGCCCATGATGCTGCCAGACCCATCGGTCGGCGTGGACAGCAATTTGCCGGTGTCATCCAAGACGCTAACCGACGTCGGACTCATTTCGGGGATGCTGGATGCCACCAAATGCACGATTCCCGCCAATTGGGTGCGATCCAGAGTGCGCCCGGGGTGCAAACTCAGCAATACCGAGGCAGACGGCCTTTGTTGCTCACGGAAAAAGCCATTTTGGTTTGGTAACGCCAGATGAACCCGGGCGTTCTGAACCGAAGACAAAGCCTGTATGGATCGGGTCAACTCCCCTTCAAGCCCACGCTGAAACGTCAAACGCTCCTGGAACTGGGTCATACCAAAGCGGTTGGACTCCATCATCTCAAAGCCGCTGACCGAACCCTTGGGCAACCCCAAAGACGCCAGCTTGAGCCGAACATCATGAACCCGGTCTGCAGGCACCAGAATCGCGCCACCGCCCTCGGAGTGCTTGTAAGGCACATTCAGGGTCGCCAACTGCGCAATCACTGCACCGCCGTCTTTGTCAGCCAGATTGGTGTACAAAATGCGCCATTCCGCCTGGCGTCCCATGACCAGACCCACGATACCAATTGCAACCAACAACACCACGCCCAGGGCCAAGCGCAGACGCTGGCCTTGCTCCAGCCCGGCAAGTCGTTGCGAGATGGTGGGATTGACGGGGATAGTGGCAACTGCAGACATTTTGTTTTCCGGTGCTATAGGACGCGATTCGCCATAAGGATGGGATTGATTATTCGACCCACCCCCAAAAACATTAGGGCAATAAGCACCCGATTTACCCGCCAATTCAAAATAATGCCTCAAGCAGGCGGGTAATAGGATTGCAGCACACCAAACAACGAGGGATTTCCCACATGGACCTCAAGCTTTCACCCGTATCCATGCAAACGACCGTACGCCCAAGCGCTGGTGTGCGCCCCAGCGCATCGACGTCCGCGCAAGGTGTGGGCGGCGGTTTCTCAGGGGCGCTGAAAACGGCCCTGAACTCGGTTAGCGCATCGCAAAACGAAGCCACCCGATTGCAGCAGGAAGTGCAAATGGAAAACCCGAAGGTCAGCCTGGAGGAAACCATGGTGGCCATCCAGAAGGCCCAAATCGGGTTTCAAGCCAGCTTGCACGTGCGAAACCGCATGGTTCAGGCTTACACTGACATTATGAATATGCAGGTGTAGCCAAGCCTAGGGTGCCGACCATCAAGCCAATATTTATAGGAAAATAGACCTCTAGCCTCCGTAGAATATGCGCAGACAGCTATAAAAATAGTAGCACACTTCATGTCATGGACGAAAATTCGCGATAAAGGCAGTCATGATGAACAACACCTACGCCATTCCATGCGCCTAACCCCCGATCAAATTCAAGCCATTAAGCAGACAGCCGAAACTGTGCTCGGCGACGATGCACGGGTCATTCTTTTTGGTTCGCGTGTTGACGATAACAAAAAGGGCGGCGACATTGACCTGCTATTTGAAACAGACCATCGCGTCGGCGACCATGTTGCTACGGTTGGGGCACTCTATGTTGCACTCATACGCAAGCTCGGTGACCGAAAAATCGACATCCTCTTGCGAGACGCCACCACCCCTACAGCCCCAGTGTTGACCATTGCACGACAAACAGGCGTTCAGCTATGAGCCTTCGATACCTGCCAGAACACGCACAAGCAGCCCAGCTTGCGCTTGATCTGGCACGCAAAGAGGCTGCACACCTGCGCTACAGCCAAAGCACGCTGT
>JBAWYQ010000311.1:0-3807 GCA_037143475.1 Burkholderiales bacterium
CGGTGGACCTGGAGATTTACCGCGGCGTGGTGCACGAATTCATCAAAATGGGCCGGGCCATACCGCAAGCGGCACGAGCCCATGCGGACGCTGCGCGCACCCTGAAAGCTGCATTCAACGCGGTTTGAAATGCTTCTCGGTAGCGGCTCGCTATTGACAATTCCTCAATTATTATAAAAATATGACTATATTTAACAATAATGAGCGCATGGCGCACTATGGGCCTATTCAAAATATTCAGCGCGACCTGGAAAGAGCGCATGAACACTTTGCTACCCGCAGTGGTGTTTTTGCTGACTTTTGCACTCTTTGCCGGCGCAGCGCAATGGCGCTTGGGCGCTGATCACGCCGAGGCTCAGGCAGACATCGAGCACCACGTGCAACGCATCCGTGAAGATGTCGCCAGTCGCTTCAAACATGTGGAGTATGGTTTACACGGCATCAGGGGAATGTATGCAGCCAACGCCACCGTAAACCGCGCTCAGTTTGACGCCAACGTAACGTCGCGTGGTATCGAAAAAGAATTTCCGGGCGCGCGCGCTTTTGGCTTCATACAACGGGTTCAGCGCCGCGAACTGGATACGTTCGAAACTGCAGAGCGGGCATCCGGGGTCCCGGCTTTCAGAGTTTATGACTTGGGCGACAAGGAGCAAGACGACCTGTATGTCGTTAAATACGTCGCACCCACGTCTAAAAACGAAAGGACAATCGGCCTGGATGCAGGCTCCGAGTCGAACCGTCGGCACGCCATCAACCTGGCCATCGACAGCGGTGAAGCAGTCATGTCCGCACCCCTCAAACTGGTGCAGAGTCAGTATGATGCAGGCGATGTGGTGATGTTCCTGCCTTTGTATTCATTTGGCGTACATCCCACCACCGTGAATGAACGTCGTGCATCTTTGCGCGGGCTACTGTACGCGGCGGTTGAGATTCCTGAGTTGATAGCAGGCATACCCGAATTAGGCGCGGGTATGTTGGACCTGGATATATATGACCGGGCTGTGAGCCAGTCCGCTATCGCTCGCGTCTATGAATCAAAAAGCCATCACGCAACGCTGGCTGGGCAGGCGGGCAGTGGAACCGTCCACTTGCCCCTACTCTCGGCCCAGCGGTCAATTCAAATCGGCGGGCGAGAGCTTTTGATCCGCGTCCATTCGACTGCCAGTTATGAGGAACAGAATGATCACACTGCCTCCTGGCTGATCCTGGTCCAGGGCGTTGCCTTTGGCGTATTTCTGGCAAGTTACCTGACCCGACGCATACGACAACAAACGCAAATTGCCGAGCTGGTAGAAGTGCGCACGCGGGAACTCCAGCGGGAACGCGTTCGCCTCAATGCCATTCTCGAAATGGCCAGCGATGGCATCTACATACTGGATGCCACAGGCCTTTTGGTGGAGGCCAATCAGACCTTCCTGGACATGATGGGTTTTGATGCTTCAGCCGTGGGCATGAAGCGAGTCAGCGAATGGGATGCCACTTTGGAGGCCCCGTTCATCCGGCAGCACACCCTGAACCTGATTCGTTCAACGTTGCCCCAGGTGTTTGAGCGTCAATCCCGATGCAGCGATGGCAAAGTGATCGACGTCGAAATCAACGCACGCGGTATCGTGATCGACGGAAAGTCGTTGGTCTATTGCTCGGCCCGCGACATCACCGACCGCAAACAGACGCGCTTGCATGAGCTATTGCATCAAACCGAACTGGCCATACAAAACGCCGAGTTGCGCGAAGCCAAGGAGGCAGCGGAAGCGGCCAATATTGCCAAGAGCCAGTTCCTGGCCACCATGAGCCACGAGATTCGAACACCCATGAACGGCATTATGGGTATGGCGCAGGTACTTTTGATGCCTGGCATCGTCGAGTCTGACCGGCTTGAATACACCCGCACCTTGCTGGAGTCAGCTCGCACGCTGCTCAAGCTACTAAACGACATTCTTGATCTGGCCAAAATCGAGGCCGGGAAGGTCTTGCTGGAGTCGGTGGAGATCGACCCCGCTCAGATCATGGCGCGCACGCGCCATCTGTTCGCTCAAAGCGCCGCAGACAAGGGTTTACATCTTGACAGCACGTGGTACGGACCCACCGTGCTCTACCTCGCCGACCCCTATCGCCTGACTCAGATGTTATCCAATCTGGTGGCCAATGCTATCAAGTTCACCGCACACGGTGCGATTCAGATCGAGGCGCGCGAGGTGGCGGGCAGTGCGCAGGAAGCGACGCTGGAGTTTTCCGTTATTGACAGTGGTATTGGCATTGCGCCAGACCATGTTGCCAAGCTGTTTCAAACATTCACGCAAGCCGACAATTCCACCACGCGCACCTACGGTGGCACCGGCCTGGGTTTGTCAATCGTTCGCACGCTGTCAAACCAGATGGGGGGAGATGTGGGCGTGCATAGCCGATTGGGTGAAGGGTCTCGGTTTTGGTTTCGCATCCACGCGACGCGGGTCGAGGAGCCCGGTCACAGCACTATGGCGAGTCTTTATGCCTCGGTACCAAGCGACCCTGCTGGGTTTGCCGCCATAAACGCTCATGTGCTGGTCGCCGAAGACAACACTGAAAACCAACGCGTGATTCACGCCATGCTCGGCCTGCTCGGCGTTACTTTTTTAATGGCAGAGAACGGACAACAAGCGGTCGATGCCGCTACGCAAAATGCGGGCACCGAACTGATTTTGATGGACCTGCAAATGCCGGTGCTCGATGGCTATGACGCGACCCGCAAAATACGCCATTGGGAGGCGCAAACCGGGCGCAAGCGCATTCCCATCATTGCTCTGACGGCGAATGCTTTTGCTGAGGAACGCAAGCTCAGTTTGGATGCCGGAATGGATGATGTCTTGGTCAAGCCGGTCGAGCTGGCCAGTTTGTATGCCATGCTGACACAGTGGCTTCCGGCATCGGCGCGTACTGACCAACATCTGGCGCATATCGCACGCGTTGAAAGGCCGGTGGATAGTGCAAAGGTCGAAGCACTTCTGTCAAAAATCATGCCCATGCTCGCACGCAACGAGTTCAAAGGAATTGCCCGATTCAAGGAACTGCAAGAAGTCGTCGCCGACACCTTTCTGGCCGAGGAGATAGGCAAAGCAGCATCGCATCTGCGGAACTTTCGCTTTGACCTGGCTTTGGAAGTCCTGCAACGGGTGATTGCCAAACACAAATGGAGATTGGAATATGACCAGGAAAAAGCCCGAGATTCTGCTGGTTGACGATGATCCGACCAATTTGCAGCTACTGAGCGTTGCGCTGGCCAACGACTTCAAACTTTTCATCGCCCATTCCGGGGCAATGGCCCTGCAGGTGGCATCGCGCTCGCCGCCCGATCTGATCTTGCTCGACGTCATGATGCCTGAAATACATGACGCACGAAATGCGCATGCCCATGATGATCATCATGGGTTACACAGAAATGAGCCTGATCAACACGACCGATCCCGATCAGATTGAAAACCTGGGCAAGGTGGAACAGGCGGCCGAGCAATTGCTACTTTTGATCAACAACCTGGTGGACATCACGGCGGTGGAGGCCAAATAACTGCCACTTGCCAGTAGCAACTTCACGTTGAGCGGCACCTCGATAGCGTGACAGGTGTGCTGGGTCTCGAGGCCAGGAAGAAAAGCCTTGGACTGAGTGTGTGCGTGGAAACCTAGCTGGGGCTTGCACCAAGGCCCATGCCTGCGGCACCCGAGCCCTGAAAACGATCGTCAGGGCCAAAGAGGGTCAGAAGCCCAACGAGGCCAGCAGATCATCCACATCGCCTTGTGCCAGTGCGGCATCGTTGGCTTGGGGGCCTTGCAACT
>JBAWYQ010000312.1:0-3780 GCA_037143475.1 Burkholderiales bacterium
GTCAATAGCCGCAGGGCTGCACTTGGCGTAACCCCACTATCTGAATCCGGAATGCCCATGTCAGGTGATTCAAGGGCACTCTGCGACAAAGAAGCACGGCGATTGATCCTTGAAAGTGAGCAAGGAAAGTAGTCATGTCTAAGCTTTCTCGACACCATCCACGTCCACGCATTCAACGCACCTTTGTACGTTGGTTTCGTGAAAACAGAAGCCGTTTTATCGTACCCATACAAATCACAGAAGTAAGTCACAGTGGTATCGGCCTGAAGTTTCCCAGCCATCCTGGTTGCCTTTCCGTTGGTCTGTCGCGTTTTGATCTGAGCGTCTACGTGGATTGGCAAGGGACTGGCTGGGACATGTTGATCAGCCTCGACGCCGTTCCAGAGCGTGTTCCTGGGGGCTACCGATCCGTTTTGAATACCGATCTTGAACAAGTATTGCCAACACGTGAGGCCGTGTGGAGAAATGATCTGTTTGAACCATTCTTGTCCTGGGTAAACAACAAACTCGCAATTGCGACCGCATTGAGGCTCTATGGTCAGCGTGGAGAATCGACGTGGGCAATCTTGTTTGACGAAATTGATGAACTTCAGGAATCGAGTTCATGCGCGGTGAGTATTCCATTGCCCTCTTTTTCACGTCCGGTTGGTTCTTCCGCTACTAGTGGACGGCTCAACGGATCATCAAAGGCAAAGCTGACAGAGTCGCTCATTCGGTCCCATGTTCCTTTACCAACTGAGTAATTCCGACTAATGACAGAAACAAATTGAATATGAATGCGTCAACAATCCCACAGGGCATCATCAATGCATTGCAAGTGGCAAAGCATGTCGTCATTTTTACTGGCGCAGGCGTCTCCGCAGAGAGTGGCATACCCACGTTCAGGGACTCGCTCACTGGTCTTTGGGAACGGTTTGAGGCAGAAGACTTAGCTACCCCAAGCGCCTTTCGCAAAGACAAAGAGCTTGTATGGGGTTGGTATGAATGGCGGCGCATGAAGGTACTGAAAGCTTTGCCGAATGCGGCTCACCTTGCGATTTCCATGTTGGCTAACTTCGTTCCAAAAGTGACAGTAATCACGCAAAATGTCGATGATCTGCATGAACGCGCTGGCAGTGCTGACGTCATTCACTTGCATGGCAGCTTGCACCATCCGCGTTGTAATATCTGCGGTCAGGCGCATGACTTTGCATCTGAAATTCCAGAAGAACCAGAGGGTGGCCGAGGAATCACTCCGCCGATTTGCGGCAAATGTGGCGGCCATGTGCGCCCTGGAGTTGTTTGGTTTGGAGAGGAATTGCCGACTAAAGAACTACGCCAGGCATATGCAGCCGCCGGAAAATGCGATCTCCTAATTTCTATTGGTACTTCGGGTGTCGTTTACCCCGCTGCACAGATTCCGGGAATGGCAAAGCAGGCAGGGGCGCGGGTGGCACGTATAAACCCAACCACCAGCAGCAGTGATGCTTCAGTCGATTGGGATTTGACAGGCCCAGCCGCAACGCTATTGCCCCTGCTGCTAAAGGAAGCGTTTGTCCTATAGATATGGAAGCCAGCATGGTTCTGTTTCTCGATTTCGATGGCGTACTCCATCCGCAGTACGACGGGCAAGCGGTGCCTGAAAACGTTGCGTTCTGTCATCTGCCGCGCTTTGAGTCCCTTATGCGCGCCTTTCATGCGGTGGAAATTGTGATCAGTTCGACATAGCGCAACCAGTTCAGCCTGAACAACTTACGTGCCCGGTTTTCATCAGACATTGCCGCACGTATTGTTGGAGCGACGCCGACGGTAGACTCCCAATCGCATCCCATCGTTTGGCAACGTGAAACGGAAATACTTCAATGGCTTTCCATTCACCACCGAGCAAATGAGTACTGGGTTGCATTGGATGATGCCGTGTGGGAGTTTAAGGACTACAGCCCTGATGGCCACCCAAACTCCCCCACTTATGGCCACCTCAAATTCCCCCACCCCGGTTATAGGATGACGTCGATTTAGGTGGGTGCATTTAGTCGCCTGGGTCAGACCTTGGCAGGACGTTACCGTCACGCCCTCACTTTTGAGGGAAACCGGATTGAACGTCTTGAAACCACATCGACAAACAACCATAGCGACACTGCTGGAGGCGGGCAATAGCCATCGCCAAATTGAACGCGTAACGGGTATTGATCGCAAAACCATCCGCGCCTATCACCAGCGCATAGAGCAGCAGAAGTCAAACTCCTCCGGGGCGGCCACCGGCGCCGTTGATCAAACTCCCCCACCCCGGCCACCGGATGGGGCCAAATCAATGGCCTCCATCTGCGAACCCCACCGTACCTTCATCGAAGCGCAGCTGCGGCTCAAGCGAAACTTCATGTCCATCTACCAAGACCTGGTGGACAGTCATGGATTTACGGGGGCCTACAACAGCGTCAAGCGCTTCTGCGGTAGCTTGTGTGCACGCGAACCGGAACAGTTCGACCGACTGGAATTTGCCCCCGGCGAAGAAGCCCAGGTCGACTACGGCGAAGGTGCACCCACCCGCGTACCGGGAACCGCACGCTTTCGCAAGCCACGCCTGTTTGTGATGACCCTGCGCTACTCCCGACGCAGCTTTCGACGGGTGGTGTGGAAGTCCAGCCAGGAGACCTGGGCGCGCTTGCACGAAGAGGCGTGGCGCTACTTTGGCGGAGCCTGCCGCTACGTGGTCCTGGACAACCTCAAGGAGGGGGTCATCAAACCCGACCTGTACGAGCCAGAGCTCAACGCAGTCTATGCCGCCACCCTGAAACACTACGGCGTCGTGGGCGACCCGGCACGCGTGCGTGACCCCAACCGCAAAGGCACGGTTGAACATGCCATCGGCCACACCCAAAGCACGGCCCTCAAAGGTCGGCGCTTCGAGTCGATCGAGGAGCAAAACGCGCACCTCGAACACTGGGAAACCAAATGGGCGGCCCAGCGCATCCATGGAAGCGAACGCCGCCAGGTGGCGGCCATGTTTGAAGACGAGCGACCCCATTTGTTGCCCCTGCCGGTGGCCAGCATGCAGTACTTTACCCAGGAGACGCGCACCGTCAACGACGATTCGTGCGTACGCATCGACCACAGCAGTTACGCAGCACGCCCGGCACCCATTGGCAGCGTAGTGCTGGTACGCCTGTTCAAGACCCGCCTGGAAATCCGTGAACTCAAGAGTGGTGCACTCATTCGCATCCACACCCGCGCAGATAGGCCGGGCACGGTGGTGCTGCCGATGGAGGAGCGCATCTTCAACCCCTCGCGTGAGACGCACCGGATTCTGGCCCAGGCCAAAGCCATCGGGGTGGCCACCCACAAGCTGTGCTTGACGCTGTTCGAGCGTGAGGGGCGCATAGGTCAGCGCAAGCTATGGGGAATTGTGGGCTTGGCCAAGCGCAGCCCCAAGCGACTCATTGAGATGGCCTGTGAACGCTCCATGAGCGAGGGCTTCTACAGCTACACCCGTGTCAAAGCATTGACCGAGCAACTGGTAAGCGAGGCGCTCAGACTGCTTGATGAACCGGTAGCGGCGCAGCAGAGTTTGACCCAGAGCCATGCGCTGATCCGCGACGGCAGTGACTACGCTGATCTGTTCACCCTGGGCGCCAACCATTGCGCCAACTTGTCAGAACTCCCCCAGAACCAAACACAAACCCAAACCGAGATCACGCTATGACCATGAACAAAACCGAGATTGAACGCGCATTGCGTGAACTGCGTCTGTCGGGTATGAGTGCTACCCTGGAAACCCGTATCCTTCAAGCCCAGGCTAATGGC